>JADFQD010000031.1 GCA_022561975.1 Acidobacteriota bacterium | reverse complement strand
TCGCTGCGGTTCTCCTCGCCAACCCCCAGCAGCGCCTCCTGGTGTCGGAGGCCTTCGTCCTCGACTCAGAGGCAAGCTCTCGGAGCTTCCCCCTAGACCTCGAGATCCACTCGATCACCATCGACTCCTATGTGTCGAACGCCGCCCAACTCGCGGATGGCACACTCATCGGCCGAATCGTCCTTGAGGGCGAAGGCGGAGCCGAGCGCGTTTTGCCGCTTGCCCTCGGGCGCGAAACCGGAGAGTGGGCGGCCCGGCGCCCGCGCCTCGAGCCGGTCTCGCCGCCGGTCTCACCGGCTCTGGCACCCTGGATCTCTTGGCTGGCCCCCGATGGGGCCTACTTCGCCCAACGCTACCGCGCGAACTGGACTGTGGGCACCGCCGTCTCGGGCCGAGGATTTCGTGTCGAGCTGGAGGATTCGCTTCCCAAAGACGTGAGTCTCGCCGTGTTTCGCATCGGAGCACGGTAGATGAGAACGACCTGGTCGATCCTAGTGGCGGCGGCCGCCGCGAGCCTGGCGCTCCATCTCTGGTCTCCGCTTTCGGAGCAGGCTCAGCCGGCTCAGCCGGACCCCCTCGCCGGGACCGTCGCCATCGTGCCGCTGGTCGCGGCTCTCCTCTGGGCCGCGAGCCGCCTTTCGAATCTGCCCATGCCCGGCCACTCCGGAACACGGCTCGGCGCCGCCGTCGCGCTTGTCGCCCTGGCCTCGACGCGAGCCAACCTGGGCCTACGCTGGGAGGGCGCCCTGGGAGCCCCGATCGTCGTGGCCGGCTTTTTCATACTCCTCTTCTGGCAGGCCGCTGCCCAGATCTCGGCAACAACCGGGAGCCGGTCGAAGACCGCCGGTGGCTACGCCGGCTTCGCCGCGCTGGTTCTGGCCGTCTATGTGGGCATCGCTCCCTGGTCGATCGGCCAGAGGCCGCCCGATGGCGACGAGCCCTGGTACCTCCTGCTGACCCACAGCCTCGCCTACGACTTCGACACCGATCTCTCGAACAACTACCGGGACGGGGACTCCCTCGGCTTCATGCCCCGGCGAATCGGTCCTCAGCCCGGCGATCCGGTGGGACCCGACGGCGAGCAGTACTCGCGTCACAACATGGCGCTACCCCTGGCGCTGGCTCCCGCCTACCGGTTGGCCGGCAAAGCGGGCGCGGTAGCAATGATCGCGCTGTTCACAGCCTTGTTGGCGACCTGGCAGATGGCGGCAGCCGACCGCCTATTCCCGGAGCGACCGCGAGAGGTGCTGCTAGCGGGCACCGCCGCGGCGCTGGCTTCGCCGCTCCTGCTCTACTCGCATCAGGTGTGGGTCGAGATGCCGGCAGCGCTCGCGCTCATCGTAGGATTCGACAGCGTCCTCGGAATCCGCGAATCGCAATCCGTTCGCCTGCGCGACGGGATCAAGCTCACCGTCGCGGCCGTGATGCTGCCGCTCCTGAAGCTGCGCTTCCTGCTCTTGGCGGCGGGACTCCTGGTGGTCGCGTTGCGCCACACCCGCGGATCAGTGCGCACTTGGGTCGCACGCGTCGGGCTCGCTCTGCTCGCCGCGACGGCCGCTATCCTGGTCTTCAATCACGTACTCTTCGGCAGCGCACTCAAGCACCATTCGGTTGGTTCCCTGATCAGCTACTGGACCTCACCGGTTTCGTACCTGAAAGGCCCGCTCGGTCTCACGTTCGACGGTGCGTTCGGTCTGCTCGGGATCGCACCCCTGTGGCTGCTGCCCCTTGCCGGCCTCGTCCTGCTCCGACGGCAAAGCCGGACCCTGGTCGTGGACATCGCGATCGTCTCCCTTCCATATCTCCTGCTCCTGGGCCCCAGATCGGAGTGGTACGGAGGATGGTCGCCCCCGTTCCGGTACGGGCTCGTGTTTCTCCCTTTCCTGGTGCTCCTCATGGTTCCGATCCTGGCCCGGCTGGATCTACGTCCGGTTCGCGAAGCGGCGACCTTCCTGGCCGCCGCGACGATCTGCCTCGGCCTGGTGGCGCTGGTTCTTCCCGGCTGGACCTACAACTTCGGAGACGGCCGCTCGTATCTGCTTGACGCTCTGACCCTGGACTTCGGCAGCGACGTGTCGCGTCTCTTTCCGAGCTGGGTCCGACCCCGAACGGCCAACCTCGTCTGGCTAGCGATCGCGGCGATAGGCGCCTCCCTGCTCGCCGGCCGGCGCCAAGTTCGGGCCGGACCGAACGCGATTGCCTTTGGATTCGCCGCGTTCCTTCTTGCCATGGCGCTGCTTCCGGCGGCCTCGGCAGGCCTGCCTCAGAAGACCCTCGAGTTCGAGGATCTCTATTTGACCGCGACCGGCGGTCAGCTCTATCCTCCCCGCTGGACAGCCGGCCGGGTCATCTATCGGGGTTCCTGGCAACTCAGCCCCGGAGACCAGATCAGCAGCCCGCTCAGACCGCGGGGCGCCTACCTTCGACTCACGCTCGAATACCAGAAACTCGCGCCGCGCACGCGCGCTGAGATCGAAGTCCTCGGCGACGGCGTGGTCCTCGAAACCGTCGCGCTACCGCCGGCCAGCGGATGGAATCGCCTACTCTTGGATCCGATCCGTTGGCCCGCCGGCTCCAAGCTCGGATTTCGTCTCGCGGCCTCGTCCGAGGGCGCCGTCCGGCTGGACCGGGCGCAACTGCGCTGGACTACAGAGGAAGACCTCTAGCCTGCATTATTCATGAGGGCCACGGCATCTTGCGGAGATCGCCCGCCACCTCAGGCCGTACTCGCTCTTCGCTCCTCGACATACTGTGAGTATGGCTTCCTCGCTCCTCACTGCGTGCGGCCTGATCTGGCAGGCGCTTTCCACAATCTGCTCGCGGCCTCATGAATAATGCAGGCTAGCGCGCATCGGTGCCGGCAAGAGACCATCTCGTGCGAGACGGTGGGTTCCGAACTCTCATCTCGCCGCTCGGTGGTCTATCGGTTTGTAGCGGTCGAGCTCCGTCTCGACCGTTCGGGCCAGCCGCAGCAAGACGGTCGACACGGAGGTCGACCGCTACAAATTACCTCTAGCGCCTAACTCTAGAACGGGTTGCCGAAACTCAGAAACACGACCGTTCCGCTCTGATCCGGCTCTTTCTCGAGCTTCCAACCCACCTCTAGTCGCAGCGGCCCGATCGGGGACAGGTATCGCAGGCCGACACCGGCGCCCACCTCAAGCTTGCTCGGATCGATCTTGTCCCACTCTCCGAATACGTTCCCGGCGTCGAAGAATACGGTACCGCCGATTCCGGCGGCGATCGGGAAGCGGTAGTCCAAGTTGGCCAGCAAGAGACCGTTGCCGCCGATCGGGACGCGACGAAGGCCGACGTCACCCTGGGCAATCAGAAGCAGGGTCTCGCCAGGAACTCCGAGAAGGTCCCGGCGATACGCCCGATGCGTGGTCCGGCCGCCGGCGAAGAAACGCTCCGAGATCGGGATGTTGGCCGATTCGAGACCGCCGGGAACGGTTGGATCGAGGAAGGACAGATCTCCCAGCGGCTCGATCGCCCCGATCCGAAGGCTCCCGGCCACCACACCCAGACGACCGAGATTCAAGTAAGCCGTCTGCTGGCTGAAAAGCTTGACGAATTCGGCGCTCCCGCCGAGCGTAGAGAACGCGTACTCGGCTTGCAAACCCGCAGTCCAACCGCGTGTCGGAATCAACGGATCGTCTCGCCGATCGACGGACAGTCGCGGAGTGAGACTGGTTATGTCCACTTCCTGGAGCTCGCGGTCGATCTCGATAGCTCGTAGCGCCGGATCGGGATCGATCACTCGAACCTGCTTCGCGGTGAGCAACAGTCCGAACTTGGCGTCGCCTTTTGCGATTTCGGTATCAACCTGAATCCCTTGCCGTTCGGAATCAAAGCTCTTCTCCTGCTCCTCGACCCCAAAGACCGAATAGGTAATCGGTGCTCGAAACCTGCCCAGGAAGGGCTGGCGAAAGAGCAGACGGGCTTGGCGCTCGCGCTGGCCCAGCCGAAGGTCGAAGCGAGTCGCCACCGCACGCCCGAAGAGATTGCTGTGGGAGTACCCGAGAAGGGTACGAACCCCGTCTTCGGAGTCGTAGCCGATGCCGAAACTTCCTTTCTGGGGCCGGCCCTCTTCGACGCGAACCAGAACGTCGCGGCTGGCGGCGAACGGCATGGCCGGCGCCAGACGCACCTCCACTCGGGAGAAGATTCCCAACCGGTAAAGATCTCGCTGGACGGCCAGCAACCGCCGCCGGCTCACCGGATCTCCGGACTCGAGTCTCACACTGCGTCGAATCACCTCCGCGCGTGTTCGAGCCTGGCCGCGAAAGATAATCCTGTCGACGGTGACCTGCGGCCCCTCGAGCACCCGAATCGTGACCGCGGCCAGCGATCCCGTGGCATCCCAGCTGACGCTCGACGAAACCTGAGCCGACAGATAGCCGAGTTCCTCGTAGAGAGAACGTATCTCGGCCGCGGTGTCCTCCACACGTCGAGGATGAAACGGGCCGCCGGCCGCGATCGCAAAGATCCGAGCGGCCGGATCGAAGGCCGAGACCCCGTCGAATGTCAACTCGACGACCTGGCTCCGAGGCCCCTCGATGATCGGGATCGATACTTCGAGCGAGCCGCGGTCATCGGACACGCTCACATCGGCAGGGCCGATCTGCGCCTCGCTCAAACCCTGCAGGGCGTAGTAGGAGCGCAAGTTCCGCAGATCGTCTTCCAGGGCCGAGTCCACCAGGCGGCCGCTCCCGGGTACGAAGGGACGCGCCGCGGAGGTGGCCATCCTCTCGAGTAGTTGCGAAGTCGGGACCAGCTCGTTTCCGGCGAAGGCGAGATCCTTGAGCGTGAAGAGCGAGCCCGGTTGAATGAAAAGGGTCACCAGCCGGCTTCCCTCGAGGTCCACGACCTCGCCCCGGACTTCTGCGCGGTAGTGCCCGCGCGCTTGCAAGTCGCTGCGGATCTGGGAGACGGTCTGAAGAAGCAGGGTCTCATCAAAGCGCTCGTTTTCGAGCGCCTGGAGCAGATCGCGCTTGCGCAGCACTTCGGCGTCAAACCCGGTGACTCGCAAATCGAGCTTGGGCCCGACACTGATCGGATACGCCAGCGCCACGGTGTGTCGTTCGAGATTTCGGGTTTCCCTCGGCCGCCCGGCCTCGGCCGACAGGAACCCTCGGCGCCCCAGCCAGGCTTCGAGACGCTCGGTCTCCTCTCGCCACTTCGACCTTTGAAATCTCTTGCCGGCGGTCATTCGAAACTGTTTCAGTAACTCGTCGCTCGTGAAAGGTTCGAGACTGCCCTCGAGAGTCACTTCCTCGACCAAGGTTGGATCGCCGCAGGTGACGTTGTAGGTCACCGTTACAAGCCTCTCGGCTTCGTCGACCTCGACGTGCACGACCACGCGATGATCGAGAAAGCCGCTCTCCTCGAGCACATCTCCAAGCCGGTAGACACCGCGGACCACCCGGTCGTCGCTGAGAGGCGTCTGCGGTCTTTGCGGTATGACTCCGCGCAATTGTGAATCCCGGACGCAGGTATTACCGACGATTTCGACCGCAGCGGTATGGAGTCTCGAGAAAACGCTGAAGACGACGCGCACTCCCTCGGCCTCGCGAATCAGCGCTGCCTCGGCCCGACCGACCAGCCCCGAGGCTTGCAAATTGCGCAAGCTCTTGCGCAAATCGTCGCCGGCAAGTTCGCGGCCCGCCTCGACCACCAACAGCTCCATCAAAGCGTGCATGCGCTTGCCGGCCACGTCAGCGCGCAGTTCGACCGTCGACACCAGCTCTCCGTATGCTTCGTGCCCCGCGTGCGAAGCGTGCGCCCCCGGCACCGAGCCCGCCAACCAGATCGAGCAAACGAGCGCCGTGAGCAACCCCGACCGCGACCTGAACCCCAATCGAGCTTGCATCGCGGCTAGAACGCCTTTTCCCACTTGGCGTCGACCGCATAGGTGCCATCGCCATTCTGGGTAACAACCAGGACCAGAGATCGGCTTACGCTCCACTCCAGCTCCAGAATCTGCTCCGCGGTCTCGCTGGGGTCATAGGAATAGGTGGCAAAGAGATCGCGCGACAACTGCTTCCCGAAGGTGACTCGAGCGGATGACAGATCCCCGGTCGAGCTGGTGAGCGGGACGATCCTGAATTGATCCAGGCCGAACAAACGGTTGAAACGGCTCGCCACCACTAAGGTCGCCTGACCGTAAAGAAAGCTCTCGGCGCCCAGGTTGTCGCCTTCCAGACCCGGCGTCTTTCGCGTCTCTCCGAATTTCGGGCCTTGGGGCCGGCCGCCGGTCATCAACGCCATCACCTCGAGCTCTGCGAGCGGAGGCTCGGAAGTGAAATCGAAGCTCAATCGTTCGGGTGTTCCCGAGAGACTCAACGTGACGTCGTAATCGCGCAGATCGGTGTGAGCTACCAGATCGATCACCGGCTCCAGCCGATGAGGGTTGGCGAAGGTCAATAGAGCTCGCTCGACTTCGTATTCGTTGCCCGAGTAGGTCAGGCGCCCGGATGGATCGAACTCGACCGTGCCGAAGACCACCGGCCTCGCCAGGCTGCCGCGCAGAACCAGATCGGCCGAACCTCGCAGATTGGCCAGGTTGTTTCTGATCCGAAGCGTCTCTCTCGCCCTGACCGCCAGGTTCAGCTGAGTCGTCGCCAGCAGTTCGTCGGTCTCCTCCACTTCGACTCGACGTTGCTCGAAATACAAGCGCAGCAGCTGATCGAGCTCGATCGGAACATCGGTGACATAGACGGCGCGATCCAGATCGATGGCGCCGGTGAGCTGGCGACCGCCCGGAGTCGAGGCCAGCGTAATGTCCGTCTTGCCCCGGATCGACCACCCTTCGGGATAGCGGAAGTCGAGATCGTCTCCGGAGACCTGAAACCGGTACTCCAGCTCGCCGGACTCACCCCAACTCACCGTGCCCGCTCCGGTGACGTGACCGCCGGCCACCAGGGCGGATAGCTGATCGAGAACCACCTGCTCCGGATAGAACAGGAACACGGCCTCGATCGATTCAAAGGTCGCCGGAAATCCGCTCGACACCAGCTTGCCTCGAGTGAGTTTCCCAACGCCGTCGAAACGCGGTTCACTCACTGTCCCTTCGACCGACCCAATGACCTGGAAGATCCCTTCTTCGAGTTCGATTCCGTCCGGCATCCAGGGCTCGAACCACGACGCGCTCAGCATGCTTTGTACCTCGAGATCCAGACTCTTATCCGCTTCGAGGCCAATCCGGCCGGTAACAAAAAACTCGCTCTTGCCATCCGGGGTACCGAAATAGAAACTGTCGAGTTCGAGCACCCCTCCTTCGAGCACCAGCGACACCGGCTCCAGATTCTCGAGCGTCCGGGCCGCGTGTTCGCCCTCTTGGCGAATCACCAGCTCATCCATGCGCAGCCGTGCCGTGGGTAACCGATCCCCGCCGAGAGCGCCGGCGACACGTAGCTGCCCCCGGCCGCTGGCCTCGAAGGCGGGCAGCGCATCCGGACCGAGAAGTCCCAAGAGCGAACGCAAGTCGGGGCTGGAAACGTCGAACGTGAGATCCGTGACGCCGTCCTCGACCACTCCGCCGCCGGCTACTCGCACCAGACCCTCGATTCCCCCTACCGACCGGAGATCGCGCCCATCCCATTCCAAGCGAAGTTCACCGGAACCGTTTGCGCCGAGTACGATGCCGTCCATCGACACACCCTCGAGGCCAAGGACGAAAACGACCTCGGGCTTGGTACTGGTGCCGCCCAGGGTTCCGGAAATTTCCAAGGTCCCTCCCAGCCTTTCCGCCGCAATCGGAAGCGCTCCCAACGCGCCGAGGTGCAAGCGGTCGGACTCGACTTCGAGCGCGATCCGGTCGGCGAGAATCTGATAAGAACCTCTGGCACGAATCACTTCCTGACCGAAACCGAGTTCCGCCTCGTGAACCAAGACCTCGTCCGGCGAGAAATCGAGATCGAAATCGAGACCAGAGGCCGTCAGAGTTCCAAGGCTGGGCGAAACCACCCGACCGCGAACCGAACCTTCCGGGGACGCGAGAGACCCCTCGAGGGTCGCCCCGCCCGAGAAGAGTCCGCGCAGCGGCAGCTCGAAGGGCAGCCATGGCTCGAACTCGGAAAGCGGCCAGCCCTCGGCATCCAAGGCAAGCGACAGACCACGGCCTTGCGCGGCAGCCTCGTCGACCAAAGCAACCGAGCCGGTAACGATCAGAGCTGCGGCCGGTCGGAGCAACTCGATGCGAATATCCTGCAGCCCGATTGCGTCGAGCGCGAAGGTGCCCTGGAGGCGTTTGGCCTCGAACCCGGGAGCGGTCACGTTGGTGAGATTCATCTCGGTCACGACGGTGACCGCATCGCCGTCCAGAAGCACCTCGGCCGAAACCACGCCACGGCCCCCATCCGGTAGCCAGATGGCTTGGGGGTCGGCGATCGGTAGCAGCGCCAGAACTTCCTCGATCGCTTCGGTGGCGATCTCAACGTCAATCCGCCCTCGGTTCGCGACCATGTCGTAGGAACCCGCCGCGACCATGAGTTGATTCTCGCTGGTCCAGCGCACGGCTTCGATCCGCAGCCGACCGTCTCCGATGCTCAAGACCGCCGACCCGTTGACCGGCAAACCGTCCCCGTCCGGCTCGAGTTCGCGCTCGATCCTCAGGTCGACCCAGCCGTACCCGGACCGGGGCTCGTTGCGCGCAAACCGATAGCTGAAACTTCCGGTTGCCGTTGCCGACAGGCCAGAAATCGGAATCCGCTGATCCTGCAGCAAGCGGTCGACATCCACTCGCTCGATTCTAAGATCGAGCTCGACCGGCGCATCGTCCGAACCCATGGCCATGCGCACCGAGCCCACGATCGAGCCGTTGCCGTAGCGGGCGTTTTCGATGCGGTACCTGGCGCCGTCGCTGTCCACCTGAAGACGCCCGCGCACCGAAGTCAAACGTCGCTCGACAACCTCTACACCCGAAGAGGATAGCCCCCCTGCCAACGACCAATCCCGCTCTCTCCGCACGAACTCGCCGGCGAAATCGAAAGGGCCTTTGATCAGCCCTTCGCCGTAGCCGAGTCGGTCCAGCAACCGGCCCTGTCCCGAGGCCACGATGGAGAAGTTGGTGCGCGCCTCATCGCGCCAGTGCACTGCGCCGCTCGCTTCGACCGTCAGATCGGGTGCCTCGAAGCTCACAGAGGCGATTTCCACCGAGCCCGGCCGGTAGGAACCGCGCACCGAAACCTTGCCCAAGTAGGGCCGGGCCTGCGGCAACACAACGGTCACGTCGTGCGCCCGCACCTGGCCGGCGAGTTTGAAAACCCCGTCGCCGTCACCACTTCCGAGGTTGGCCTTCAAGTTGCGCGCAAAAATCTCGAAAGGGTACTTACGATGGTTCATCTCGAACACTCCGCCGACGACCTCGATGGTTCCCATGGCGACCTCGAAGCGGCGCGGCGTATCCCGGGACCGGCGGCGTGTCGGTCGGGGCGCATCGTGATGGCCGGCTTCGTCAAATCCGACTCGGATCACCGGCTTGTCGACGAATACCCGGCGCAGAATGATTCCCGGTCGGATCAAAGAACCGATTCGGGCGTCCACCTGGACCCTTTCGACTTCGACGAACGCCGAGCCCGCTTCGGGCGGTTCGGCCGAGGCGCTGGATCCGGCGGAGTCTGTGGAGCCGGTGGAGCCGGCTCCCCAGATGACCAGGTCTCGCGCCTCGATCGAGAGCGGAATCAGTTCAATCGAGAGACTGCCGATCTCGACTTTGCGATCGAGGTAGTCACCGGCTTGGTCCTCGGCGAACCCCGCCGCCCAACTGGCGAATCGATCGCTTTCCAGAATCACCCAAACAGCGACCACGAGCAGCGCGAGCAGAGCGGGCGACCAGACCAGCGGCCTCAGCACCCACCTCGCCAGCCTGGACCGCTGCGGTTTCGGCGGCCGGGACGGCCGGGGTGACCGGGACGGGCGCTCGGATCCCCTTCGCCGCCTGTGCGTGGACCCGTCGCCGGGCGCGCTCAACCACCCCAGCGAAGTTTTCCTCGGAGATTGTCGTAGAACGTGCGCCCACTCAGACGGACCAAGTGGACGCCCTTGGCGGCTCGGATCAGTCGCACGGTGTCGAGGTACCTCAGCTTCGTTCCTTCCTGGCCATCGAGCGTCAAGTAGACCTCCGCCTCCTGTGTTTCCAGCGTCACTTCGATCCGGCTCTGATCCGGCACGACGATCGGACGCAGCGAAAACGTGTGCGGACAAATCGGCGTCAAGACAACGGCCGGAAGCAGGGGGTTGACGATCGGACCGCCGGCGGAGAGGTTGTAGGCGGTAGAGCCGGTAGGAGTCGAGATGATGAGCCCGTCCGAGCGATACGTTGTCACCAGGCCGCCGTCAGCCTTCAGGGTCAGCTCGATGATCCTCGACAGTGCGCTCTTTGCTATGACCGCATCGTTGAACACACGATAGAAGGCCAATTCTTCGTCGGCGCGGACAACCGTGATCTCCAGAAGTGATCTCTCCTCCACCGCGAAGCGCCCCGCCAGGATTTCCACCAAACTTGGGTAGAGCTCGGCTCTGGCGATCTCTGTCAAGAAGCCCAATTGGCCCAGGTTGACGCCTAGAATCGGTACCCCGGGACAGACGGCTCTGCCGGCCGCAAGAAGAGTCCCGTCTCCTCCCAGAACGACGACCAAATCGTATCCGTTGACAGGGTCGTAGAGGTCGCCATTGAAGCCGGGCTCTCTCGCTGCCGCGACCTCCTCTTCGATCGCGACCCGGATGTCCCTGCGCTCGAGCCAGTCCGCCAACTCGTTGGTACTGCGCACGGCTTCACGGCTGCCACCTTTGGCGACCAGGCCCACACTACGAATTGGCTGGCTCAATCGGTGGACTCCTTGAGAAACAACGCAAAGGCTTCCCTGTTGCCCTTGGCACCGTGAACCGGCGAGTCGAATACTCCAAGTTTCGCAAGGCCGAGGGTTTCCAGATCCACCACGGTTCGAGCGATGGCTTTACGGCGCACACGCTCGTCTCGAACGATGCCGCCCTTGCCGACCTCGCCTCGGCCGGCCTCGAACTGCGGCTTCACCAGCATCAGCAGCAGCCCGCCTTCACGAACGTGCGCCCGGATCGCAGGCACGACCTTGACCAAAGAAATGAACGACAGGTCAAAGGTCGCAAGGTCGCAGCTTTCGCCGAGCGCATCGCGTTCGAGATGGCGAGCGTTGACGCGCTCCATCACTTCCACCCGCGGGTCCCTGCGCAAGCCATAGTCGAGCTGCCCATAGCCAACGTCGATCGCAAACACCTTGCGAGCCCCACGCTGCAGCAAGCAATCGGTAAAACCACCGGTCGAGGCGCCCACATCAAGACAAACCCAACCCTCCGGATCGATCTCGAAATGATCCAGTGCCGCCTCGAGCTTGCGGCCACCCCGGGAAACGAACGGCTCGGCGGGACCCGCGATCATCACGTTGGCGTCCGCGGCGACAGAGCGCCCGGGTTTATCGACCCGCATCCCGTCGACCTCTACGATTCCAGCCATGATTGCGCGTCGCGCCTGTTCGCGGGTCGAAAAAACGCCGCGCCGCTGTAGAAGCTGATCCAAGCGTTCCACGACAAACTCCGTTGGATCCTATTGTCCCACGCGCGGGCCAAGCCTGCCCTCCTGAGCATCGAGAATGAAAGGCGTCGCCACAAACAGCAGCGCCAGGCGCTGGACCTCCGTATCGAGCCAGTTGGCTTCGAACAGGCCGGCCAGGCTGAAGCCGATCAATGCCAGAAAGCTTCCCAGGTAAAGTTCAAGGAAACACTTGCTCCCGGGTCTGGGTAGTGCCTTCAAACATCGGCGGTACCCGCGGTAGCCAGCCAACAGGGACGCCCCGATAAGCCAAAGATAGGCGCCCAAACCAATCATCCCTCCCTCGGCTGCAACTTGGAGGTAGGTGTTGTGCATATGCGGTACCGATCGCCGCGGCGCAGCCAAGGGCCGGTAGATCGGATAGAGGCGCTCCGGCATTCCCAGCCCGAGCCCGAAGAAAGGCCGCTCCCAAATCATCTCGAGTCCGGCATCGAGCATCGACAGGCGGTCATAGTTCGACGGATCCTGCAGATCAAAGATCGAGACGATTCGCTGCCGAACCGGCGCTGCCAGGAGCGCAAGGGCCACAACCGCTACTGGTATCCATGCGAGGGCACTTTTCGGCCGACGCAGCAGCACAAGAACAAAAAGCGTGCCTCCGAGAGCCACCCAGGAGCTGCGAGTCAAACTGCCGAGCAAGGCCGCCGTAATCACCGCGCAGGCAACCCAGCGCCAATCGTTGATGCGAGGCTTGCGACAGGCGAATCGAGCAAGCAGCACAAGATTCGCCATCAGCAGCACGCCTGCGAAGGTCATGTAATGCGAGAAAGGGCCGCGGATTCTCTGCTCGAGGTCGCCATACCCGTTCAGGAACTGACCTAGACCCCAAAGCGCCGAGACCGCGGCCATAATCACCACCCCATCCATCACCTTGCGAAGCCGTTCGGTATCCCGAACCCAGAAAAGGGCTAGTGGCAAGGTGACGAGACCGAACATCTCTCTGGCCTGGGGCAGACTCCACTCCGGATCGAGCGAAAACACGACCGACAAGAAGCCGACCAAAACACAGAAGGCGAGCGGATTGAGCGTCTTCGAGAATCGACGCAGGCGAGCGATCTCGGCTCGCAAGTACCCGCGAAGGGCGAACGGCACGGCTGCGATCGAAAGCAGCAACGCGGCATTCGAAATCGCCAGCGCGACCATCGTCCAGAGGTGCAACGCAAAGGTAGCGAACCCGAAACGGCCACTATCGCTACGGGCCGGCGCGGTGAAGGCCTCAGACATTGATAAAGGGGAACAGGTACAAATCTCGGTGATCTCGCGGGTTCTGGTTTCGCCGGAGCCGGATTTGTACCTGTCCCCCTTTATCCGTTTATCCGTATCCGCGCTTAGCCGCCCAGGACATCGGCGGGCAGCGCATCCTCCACCAACATAATGGGAATGTCGGAGACGATCGGATACACCAGGCCGGACTCGGCGCAAAGCAGACCCTGCTCGACAACTGGAACCTCGTCTCGAAAATGCTCCTGGTACTTCTCGACGAGTTCTCTCCGGACAGCCTCCGGCAGCTCGACCAGTTCGAGGTCGCCCTTGGTCTTGGGGCAGACGAGGATTTCGAGAAGCTCGGGATCGACAGCCATCGTGACGGGCAGAGTACCACGCTCGTTTGCGTCCACGGGTCGATGTCGTACATAAGGCCGTCTGTAGCGGTCGACCTCCGTGTCGACCGTTCTGTCTCGTAGGAAGAGCCTTCGGTCGAGACGGAGCTCGACCGCTACAAACAGAGCGTCTGCCGACGACCCCGGGGCGCGCAGCAGCGTCTCCGAAGGATGGCTAAACCTCACTGGGCTCGAGGCGGGTCCTCGAGTGTCACCAACATCGCCGCCAAGGCACCACGCGCTCGCGCCAGTGGACTACGCCGCTTTCGCACCAAACGCTGGATCACAGCCGGCACGATCGCCGCCGCCGTGGTCAAGAAAAACAGCATTCGGCGCCCGAGCGCTGCATGCCGGCGTGTCAAGAAACCTGACGCTCGGCCCGCCTCGAAGGCACGCCTCGGCCGGTCGGGCGCCCAGCGCACCGCCAATCGCCAAGCCGCCGCGCGGTGGCAGTAGACGGCCCTAAAACCAGCTTCGCGCGACCGCAGACACCAGTCGGCATCTTCGAAGAAACGAAGCTGGGGGTCGAAGAGGCCGATCTTGCGAACTGCGTCGAGGCGGATCAGCATGGCCGCACTGGACACACAGTCCACCTCGCGGTCTTCGTCGTACTGGCCCGTGTCCACCTCGTCGTAGCCACGCCACTTGACCGGAACCGCACCGAGGCGAAGCTCACCACCCGCCGATAGCAAGCGCTCGCGATCCCAGAACAGATGAATCTTGGGTCCCACCGCCGACGCTTCGGGCATGGATTCGGCCTTCTCTACCAGCTCTCGTAGCATCGATGGTTCGGGTTCTACGTCGTTGTGCATCAAGAGTGCGTATTTCCATTCGCCACCCAGAACCCGGCGCAGCCCGACATTAAAGCCGCCGGCTACACCGAGATTCGGATCACTCCTCAAGACTTCGGCTTCCGGGAACTTTCTTCGAACACTCGCTCTGGTGGCGTCGCTCGATCCGCTGTCTACGACCAAAACGTCGCAATTCGAGTACTCCAGGGAACCCATCGACACCAGCGATTCACGCACCAGTTCGAAGCCGTCATAGCTCAAAACGACGATCGCGACTGCGGGTTCGCTCGGGAGTTTCGAGCTGGATTTCGACGCAGACAAGGCTCGCAAGTTTTGCAGTAAACTCACCCGACCGCAATGAGCCGGGCCACACATCTCGCCTTTCTGTCGATGGCGGTCTTCCTGGTGCTGTTCACCGGCACCGTGGGCAAGCCCGGACTTCCGCCGACCCTCAAGGCCGACGAGCCGGCCTACTTGCTGATGGCTCAGAGCCTGGTCGAGGACGGGGACCTGCTGGTCGAGCCTCAGGACTTGCCGAGGCTTCTCGACAACTATCCGTACCTGCCGACTCAAAACCTCATCCTGATGAGCGACGATGGCTGGAAGACAGTCTACTTCGGAAAACCCTACATCTACTCCCTTCTGGCTGCCCCCCTGGTCGCTGTCTTCGGCGCTAACGGACTGGTTTCATTCAACGCACTCCTGTTCCTGTTGATGGTCTGGTGTGGAACGCACTATCTAAAGCTCTTCAACGACGAGGCTCGCGCATTCATGTTCTCCTCGGCCTTTTTCCTGCTCAGCCCGGCATGGGCCTACGTCTTTTGGATCCAGCCGGAAATCCTCAACATGACCGCCGTGTCGGTAGCGTTTTTCTGCGTGTTCTCTGAGTTCGGCAAGAGCCGGTTTTCTCGATTTGCAGTGCCGCTCTCGGCTATCGCGCTGGCCATCGGTATCTACAACAAACCTGTTCTTCTGGCTTTCGCTCTCCCCCTGGTCTACGCGATCCAGCGCCGCCGGAACGTCAAGACCGCTGGCGTCTGGCTCGCAACCCTCGCGATCGGCATGCTGGCCCTGGCCGGTGGATCGATGCTCTTGACCGGCCACCCGACCGCCTACCTGGGCGTGGCGCGGGGTGGCATCAACTTCGCCTCTTCGGAGACCGCTGTCGAGATGATCGAGCAATTGCCTGAGCGACTCGCCCAGGCGTCCAAGACCGCCAACTCCTGGTCCTGGGTCTTCCGGGCACCGCCAACGAACTTGCGCGAAATTCGACAGAGCCTTGGGTACTTCTTCTGGGGTCGACACACCGGGCTGTTGCTCTACATGCCCTTCGCCGTCATCAGCTTCCTTCTCTTCCTGATTCACCGCCGGCGGCGGCCAGAGGGTTGGCTGACGGTGCTGGCGCTGGCGACGATCGCCCTCTTTTTCATCTGCGTGATCCCTCTCAACTGGCACGGCGGCGGAGGCTTTATCGGCAACCGATACTTCGTGATGGCCTACCCCGCGTTTCTGTTCCTGGTCACCACGATAAAGCCGGCCTGGCTGGTGGTTCCAGGCGCGGCCGGTGCGGGGCTATTCCTCGGGAGCATCCTGTTCACACCCTTCGGGGCTCCGGTTCCGCTCCCGACCCTTCAAGCCCACACCAGGAATCCTCCGTTTCAGTGGTTTCCCTACGACCTGTCGCTTCGCAAGTCACTTCCCGGATACGGCGTCTTCGGCTACTCACACCTCGTGCTCACCGGCCGCAAGGACTTCTTCATGCCGGACCGTGAACCCGGAGGGGTGCCTTTGATTCAAGCGCGTGTGCCGCTCGATATCATGGTCTTCACCGATCGATTGATCAAGGGCCTGTTCTTCGAGATCACCACATTCCCACCGGACAACGAGATCGAAATCGAGTTCGCCGGGCATCACGAAGTGATTCGGTTCGAGAACGCCGTCCGCAAAGACCACCGCTCGCGCGTCTTCGAGGTTCGACCCGAGCTGCCGCCGCGCGAGCACTGGGAACTCGGGGAGCGGTACTTCGTGTACGAGATGAAAATACACGTGGCACAGGGCGAGCGCCTTCACGACCCGTCATTGCCGTCACCGGTCTTCTTTGCAGGTGCCAAGCTCAACTTCATCGGCAGGCGTGACCAGATCACGAGGCCTGAGCACTACCGGGTCCAGTGGCTGGAGGCGCAAGCGCCCACGGAAGTAGAGAGAGGCTCATCCATATCGCTCCCCGTACGCTTGCGCAACACGAGCAAGACCTCGTTTACCTCGGAGGGTCCGATTCCGGTCAACCTGACGTATCGGTGGATCCGCCCCGACGGTTCCCGCCTCGAGGCCACGCGCTCAAAATTCAAAGAGCCGCTCGCGCCCGGCGCCGAACTCGCCACCACCCTCGAGATCGATGTCCCGCAGGCGAGTGGCGACTACCAGCTGGTGCTGGATTTGGTTCGAGAGAATGTCGGCTGGTTCTCAGACGTTGCCAGTGAAGTCAAATCGCTGACCATTCGCGTACGCTAGAATCAATCCAGATAGCCAAGTGCTTTCAACTGCGCGCGGGTGGCGTCGTCCATCTCACCGACGTCGCCCGAGGACCCGCTGATTGCGTCGAACGGGGTCTCATACCACCGCGTCACGAGCGCGAGCATTTCTTCGGCCATCTCCGGCATCGCGTCGACGAGATTGTCGATCTCTCCGGGATCCACCTCCAGGTCATAGAGAGCGTACCGTTTTCCCAGGCCACCGGACATATGGCGTTGGGCGTTGCCCTCTCTCGAGTCCGCGAACTTGTAGCGTCGGTTGCGAACGATGCGCTGCCACATGTCCCGCCGGCCGTAGCCGGCTTCCGAGAAAGCGTAAGCCGGACGCCCCGGATCGAGGCGCGAGCCTTCGAGTCTCGGCCTCAGCGAGCGGCCCTGCAGCCAACGGCCGCCGACCAGCGTGACACCGGCGAAGTCGAGAATCGTCGGCGCGAGGTCGATCAACTCCACAGGATCGGGATCTACCGCGGGAGCAATGACGCCCGGGTAGTGAAAGATCAAGGGCACTCTGAGGCAGGTCTGAAAGCCGTAACGACCATGATCGAAGTAGTACTCGTGCTCGGCGAGTGATTCACCATGGTCGGAGCTAACGATCGTAAGGGTGTCCCTGAGTAGACCCCGGCCTCTGGCGGCGGTCAGGAGTCGGCCGATCTCTGCATCGGCGTAAGCGATCTCGGCGTCGTATCTGGCGATGTAGAACGACAAATCATCGTGGCCATCGAGCACCTGATCACGGCCAATACCGAAGGTGTCTCGCTTGGTGCGCTCGAGGTCGACCCTGATGCGCCGGTTGGGCTCGAAGTACTCGTCATTCTGGAACAGGTCTCGGAACTCGCCGGGCGGCGAATACGGAAAGTGCGGATCCAGATAGTGCACCCATAGAAAAAAAGGTCGCTCTGGAGAAATCTCCTCGAGAAGTCCCCGAGCCAGCGCGGTCACCGCGATGGCGCCGGTGGCGTCGACGCCGGGCGCGGGCGGCTCTTGGTTCCAACTCTCGACATATCTGTCGAAGCCCTGGTCGAAATTGAAGTTCGATCCCAGGGCCCCGTTCGAGACCACCGCCAGGGTCTGGTAGCCCTGGCCTTGGAGCATCTCGGCGAGCATGTTGAAGTCCTCGGGCACGGGGATTCCGACCTTGCGGACGATGCCGTTGTTCTTGGGATAGGTCGAGGTCATCATCGAGGCGAAAGAAGGTCCGGTCTTGGGCCACTGGACCGCCGGCTGGTCGAAACGCACACCTTCCCTGGCGAGGCGATCGAGCACCGGAGAGGTCTCTCGTGGGTAGCCGTAGCTCGACAGGTGATCGGCCCGCAAGGTGTCGACGGTGATCAGCAGGATATTGCTTCGTTTGGAGGTGCGATCGCTCGAACAGGCGGCCAGGCCCAAGACGGCCCCCAGTACGGCCAACAGTGCGGTCGACAGCACGATCAAGGCGCCAACGGCCCTCTTCTGTACAACGGTCGGGCAGCTCACAGCGGGCGCCATCATATCGCCCGGCGCCGGCCGACTCGTACTGTCTCCCGGTGTCGCTATGCTAGTGTCGTGTCCGGCAAATAGCTCGCTTAGAGTTCGAGGTCATTTCGTTCGCTGGCAAGGTGCAGATCGCGGCCACGGCCGCTTTCAAATCAAATTTCCGCGTGTTGCACCGGGAAGCGAACCCCTTCCTGATAGGCAGAGAACATGTCACGCCTCAGCCCCAGCCAGCTTCCGGTCGTCATCCTGTGCGGCGGTCAAGGCACACGGTTACGCGAGGAAACCGAGCTACGACCCAAACCGATGGTCGAGATCGGCGGCATGCCGATTCTTTGGCACATCATGAAGATCTACGGTTTTCACAAAGTCGAACACTTCATGCTCTGCCTCGGATACAAAGGCTGGGTCATCAAGCAGTACTTCCTTCGCTACCACGAGATGATGCGAGATTTCACGATTTCTATGGATCACCCGGAGTCTCCGGAGTTTCACAACCGCTGTGGCGAAGAGCGCTGGCGGGTGACCTGCTGCGAAACCGGCCAAGAGTCAGGCACCGGCGCGCGCCTTTGGCGGATTCGGAAATACCTCGACAGAGAGACCTTCTTTTTTACCTATGGCGACGCGGTCGGCAACGTGGACATCGGCAAGCTGCTCGAGTACCACTACGACCAGGGCAAGGTCGCAACGGTCACCGGCGTGCATCCGACCTCTCGGTACGGTGAGATGGAAGTCGAGGACGGCATCGCGCTCGAGTTCAACGAGAAGCCGACCGTCGCCCAGGGCCTGGTCAGCGGGGGGTTTTTCGTCTTTCAACGCGGAGTCTTCGATTACTTGAACGACGACCCAAGCCTGCTGTTGGAGTTCGAGCCACTGGGCGCCCTGGCCCGCGACGGCGAACTGGCCGTTTACCTCCACGAAGGTCACTGGGAGCCCATGGACACGTACCGAGACTACCTTCACCTCAACAAGACATGGCGAGAGGGTGAGCCGCCTTGGAAGATCTGGGAGGACTAGCGGCCTGCTGAAAAACCCTTATAGGTCGCGCGATAAGCTCTTGCGGTGCGTCTTCAAGGCACCGCGGACCCGACCACGAACACCAGCGAGTTGCTGCCCGGGTTGAGGTCATAAATCCCGGCATTCGACAGATGGTAGACGAGGAGGCCGAGGCGCAGATCCCGGCGGAGGCGGTAGCTCGCTTCCAAACTGCTCCGGAACTGGATCGGTCCGCCGAGATCCTTGCCGTCACCGCTTTCGAAAACACTCACGGCGAATCCCGGCCGCAGACGCCACTTGCCGTTCGGTTGCCAACTCCACGAAGCGCCGGCGTAGGCCCACACCGCCTCGTCGACGGTCGCCGTCAGGCCGCCTACGAGATCGAACCCGGTGCGCCTGAACGGACGATGGACCTCGAACCCGAGTTCGGAGGAGGTGCCGGCTTTCTGGATTCCCCAACGCCCGGTGTAGACAACCCACTCAACCTCCTCGGCCGCCGCCGCCGGGACCAGGGCGACACTCACCAGAGCAAAGAGCGCCCCGACGCGCCTCCGGCTACACCTGGCTACGGCCTTCATCGCGGAATACTACTGCACGTGAATCGATGGCTCTAGTTCCCGGGCAGGACCCCATCCAGCCCGCCACCAAGCCGCGGCTCTATCTAGTCGCGACATCGCATCTCGACACCCAGTGGCGATGGACCATCCAGACCACGATCCGGCACTTTCTCCGGCGGACGCTGCTCGACAATTTCGAGCGCATGCGGTCGTCTCCCGGCTACGTTATGAGCTTCGAAGGCGCCTTTCGTTACCAGCTTGCGGAGGAGTACTACCCCAAAGAGTTCCAGGAGCTCCTTCGACTGGTGCGGGAGAAGCGCTGGCGTCCCGCCGGCGCCATGCTCGACGCGCCCGACACCATCCTTCCGTCTCCCGAGTCGCTGATTCGTCACATTCTCTACGGCAACGGCTATTTCGAGGCCAAGCTCGGCTGTCGCTGCGTGGACCTCTTCTTGCCCGATTGCTTCGGCTTCCCGTGGAGCCTTCCGACCGTCGCGGCTCACTGTGGAATCAAGGGGTTCTCCAGCCAGAAGCTAGGTAGGTGGCGGTCGCCGGCAACGATCCCGTTCGACATCGGGCTCTGGGAGGGGCCCGATGGCTCACGAATCGTCGCGGTTCTGAACCCGGGTGGCTACGGCCTTCCGCTACGAGAAGATCTGTCACGCTCACCAAGCTGGCGCCAGCGGCTCGAAACCAAACACCGTGAGATCGGCGTCAACTTCGGTTACAAGTACTTCGGCGTCGGCGACCGAGGCGGCGCTCCGGATCGGACCTCTCTCGACTATTTGGATCAGAGCCTGGATGGAAGCGGGGACATCGAAGTCATTCACGCCGGCTCGGACCAGCTCTTCCGTGATCTATCCTCGGAGGACCGGGACAAGCTTCCGATCCATCGCGGAGATCTTCTGCTCCCAACCCACGGCACCGGCTGCTGGACTACACAGGGCGTGCTCAAGAAGTGGAACCGGCGCTGCGAACTCCTCGCCGAGGCCGCCGAGCGCGCGGCGCTGGCCGCGGACTGGCTGGGTGGCCAAGACTATCCCGGCGCTGAGCTGCGCCAAGAGTGGACACGGTTCCTATGGCATCAGATGCACGATGATTTGACCGGCACCAGCTCGCCGGAAGCGTACCGATTCACCTCGAACGATCTGATCTTGGCTCAGAGCCGGCTCTCGGCCCTGCTCCACTGGAGCGTCGCCTCGGTCGCACGCGGCCTCGACACCAGCTCCAAAGGAGTTCCGATCGTGGTCTTCAACCCCTTGGGCTTCGACCGGGAAGAACTCGTCGACGCCTGGATCCGTTTCGATTCCGCGCCGCCGGCAACCGTGACCGTCAGCGACCCAACCGGACACGAAATGCCGTGTCAGGAACTCGAGCGCCAAGACAAGCGACTACGCATACTGTTCCCGGCGAGGGTCCCATCGGTCGGATTTGCCGTCTACCACGTGCTGCCTGCTGGACCTCGACCGATCGACTCCGGTCTCAGCGTGACCCGCGAGACCCTGGAAAACCGGCGCTACCGCGTTCGGATCAACGGCGACGGAGCCATCGCAAGCCTCTACGACAAGCAACTCGAGCGCGAACTGCTCAGCGAGCCCATGGACGTCGCCTTCCTGCCCGATCACTCGGCAAGATGGCCAGCCTGGGAGCTTCGCTACCAGGATATTTGCTCGAAACCGATCGCAATGGGTGGTCCGGTGAATGTTCGAATCTTAGAGCACGGGCCGGTTCGGGTGACGCTCGAGATCACGCGAACCGCCGGGCCGACGATCATGCGGCAAAGGCTCTCGCTGGCGGTCGGCGAAGCCGGATCGCGCCTCGAAATAACCCACGACATCGAATGGCGCAGTTCGCGCAAACTGCTCAAGGCGGTCTTTCCCCTAGCCCTCGATGAGGCCGTGGCAACCTACGATATGGGCCTCGGCGCGATCGAACGCGGACCGAACACGCGAGAGCAGTATGAAGTGCCGGCACACGAATGGGCGGATCTTTCCGGTCCCGACTGGGGGGTTTCGATTCTGAGCCGGCACAAGTACGGCTGGGACCGCCCCGACGAGAACACCTTGCGTCTGAGCCTGCTGCGCTCGCCCAAAGCTCTGCGAAGGTTCGCACATCAGGCGACTCAAGACTTCGGACGCCACCAAATAGGGTATGCCGTCGAGGGTCATCGACGGTTCTCGATCGCCGGCATCTCGGCTCGAGCCGCGAGCTTCAACCAACCTCTGTTTCCGTTTCAAGCGGCCGGCCATCCCGGGGCTTTGGGGCGACAGTTCTCGCTGCTTCGAATCGAAGGCGACGGCGCCCACTTGATGGCGCTCAAGAGGGCCGAGAGTTCGGACCGCTGGCTGGTCCGAATCCGCGAAACCGCCGGAGCGAGCACGACCCGGGTCAAGCTGACTGCGCCGCGACCGTTTCTGGAGGTCGCGCGCTCGGACGGCTGCGAACAATCTCCAGCTTCGGCTCCAGCTCCGGCGCCCGCTCCGGTACGGCTCACCGGCGGCAGCCTGACATTGGACCTCCCCGGCTTCGCACCCCGGAGTGTTCTGCTGACGCCGGGTGACCCGCCGCACCACATCCCGCCACTCGATCAAGCGCCCGTCGCGCTTGGTTTCGACACCACGGCGACCACATTTCACGGTCACCGAGGCGCCAACTTCGACGGCGAGGGCCATTCGATCCCGGGCGAGCTTTTCCCGTCGAGCCTTCGGGCCGGCGGTCTCTCATTTGCTCTCGGCCCCAACCTGCCGGGCGCCTACAACGCCCTCGCCTGCCGTGGGCAAGAACTCGACCTCCCGCCCGGCAACTTCGATCGCCTGGCTTTGCTCGCGGCCTCGACAGACCGAGCCGGTACCACGATGCGGTTCCCCGCCGCGGTTTCCGGATCGACTGGCGAATCGACTGGCGAATCGATCTGCGGATCGGTTCGGGTCCCCTACTACTCGGGATTCGTCGGGCAGTGGAAGCTCTTCTCAGGACGGATCGGCCTGCTCTTGCGACGCTGGAAGCCCGGTTTCATCGAGCGAACGCCTGTGGCCTGGGTAGGCTCTCACCGCCACGACCGCGGAGTTCGAGATCAGGTCTACACCTACTGCTACCTGTTTCTCATCGAGATCCCAGTTTCACCGGGTGCTCGCACGTCAAAGCTGCCCAACGCACCCGACGTAAAGCTGTTCGCAGCTACCGTCTCACGCGCCAACGACTGGTCGCTCGAGCCCGCGGCCCTCTTCTACGACTAGCCCGGGGACACCATTCCTTGGTGTCCCCTCCCAACTGGTTTTCCCGCCGGCTCCCCCTCCCTACCGCCCGACCCTGTTCGCCCTTGCTCCAGGTCTCTCCCAGGTCTCGACGTTATCGTCAAAGGCGGGCAGCTCCACGTCCTGGCCGAGGCGGGTGCGTACACCGTACTCCCAGAGGCGGGCGTACTTCATGAACACGCCCGTCGCCTGCAGACCGCAGATAACCAAGCCGTGAAGACCGTCGAGAATACCGAGTTGCAAGAAGTAGGTCCGGAAAAACCGCCACAGCGGCCGGCCACCGATGGCCATGAACCCGGCGCTCCTGCCCTCGCGAAAGCCCTGGGCAGCGCCCCAATCGGCATAGTTCATGAGCTTCTGGAAATACTGATCGAAGCTCCTGTAGGTGTAGTGGAGGAGTGCATTTTTCAACGTCGGGACGTCGCCGTCAATGTCCAGATCGGCGTGAACGCGGCGGTTAGGATATCGCCCGTGGGCGCGATCAAACAACCGGATTACCTTGTCGGTAGACCACCCTGAGTGCTTGATGGCCTTGCCCAGAACCACGTTCTTGCGCCGAATGTAGTAGCCGTGCGCCCGAGGACGCACCGACAGAATTCCGCGGATTTCATCGGCAAGTTTGAGCGTAACGCGCTCGTCGGCATCCACGATCAGAACCCAGTCGTTTTCCACTCGGTCGATCGACCAGTTCTTTTGAGCCGCGGAACCGAAGTACTCGCGCTGCATCACCTTGACCGGGTAACTCTTCGCGATTTCTACGGTCCTGTCGGTCGAAAAGGAATCGACCACCAAGACCTCATCGGCCCAAATCGCCGACTCGATGCATTTCCCGACGTTCACCTCTTCGTTGAAAGTCGTGATGATTACCGAAAGCGGCCGGCAGTCTTGCTTTCTAGGAGTCGGCATCCTGCACCATGATCCTCTCGATCGTTGACGCTTTCCCGGAAAGCTCGTCAACCGTGATTACGCATCCCGCCAGGCGAACGTCCTTCTTGGCGACTTCGAACGGAAAGGGCGTTTGGTAAAGGAAGCGCCGCACGACCTTGTCCGCCTTCATTCCGATGACCGATTCATAGGGCCCGGTCATCCCCGAGTCCGTTTGAAACGCGGTCCCCGCCGGAAGGATTCGCTCATCGGCTGTCGGCACATGGGTATGGGTTCCCACGACCGCGCTGACCCTGCCGTCCAGATAGAATCCCAGCGCCTGCTTCTCGCTCGTGACCTCGGCGTGAAAATCTACAAACACGACGTTTACATCCCCGGCAAGTTCGTCGAGAATTCCGTCGGCGGTCCGGAAAGGACATTCGAGAGACTTCATAAATACGCGACCTTCCAGATTGATGGTCGCGACCTTGACTCCACCGGCGGTTTCTCCCACATGAACACCCGAGCCGACGGCACCGCGAGGATAATTCGCAGGCCGCAGTAGTCTATCCTCCGACCCGAGAATCTCGACGACCTCCTTCTTGTCCCAGATGTGGTTGCCGCTGGTGAAGCAGTGGATCGGCAGTTCGTTGAGCTCGGCGAAAACCGAAGCTGTGACTCCGAAGCCACCCGCTGCGTTTTCGATATTCACGATGACGTAGTCGGCCAAGTGCTCGTCAACCAGGAAGGGCAGATGACGGGCCAGGGCTCTGCGGCCGGGTTTGCCGACCACGTCGCCGATAAAGAGAATCTTCATTTGGCGTACTCGATCGAGCGTGTCTCCCGAATCACGGTCACTTTGATCTGGCCCGGATAGGTCAGCTCCGATTCGACCTTTCCCGCGATATCGCGGGAAAGCCAGATCGCCTCGTCGTCGCTCAACTTCTTGCTATCCACAATCACCCGGATTTCGCGCCCCGCCTGAATCGCGTAGCTCTTCTGAACGCCCTTGAAACTCGAGGCCAGCTCTTCGAGAGCCTCCAGACGCTTGATGTAGGTTTCCAGAATCTCTCGGCGGGCACCGGGCCGAGCCGCCGAAAGCGCGTCGGCCGCAGTCACCAGGATCGCCTCGACCGTCTCCGGATCGTAATCGCCGTGGTGGCAAGCCATCGCGTGGATGACGTCTTCTCCTTCGCCGTACTTGCGCAGGAGGTCGATTCCGATCTCGAGATGAGTTCCCTCCATCTCACGATCGACGGCCTTACCGATATCGTGAAGGAGACCAGCTCGTTTTGCCACCTGCACGTTCACCTTGAGTTCAGCTGCCATCGTGCCGGCGAGAAACGAGACCTCCTTGCTGTGCTGGAGAACATTCTGGCCGTACGAGGTCCGGTAGCGCAGACGACCGAGTAACCGCACCAGTTCCTGGTGCACGTTCGGCAGATTGAGTTCCAGTAGGGCGGACTCCCCTTCTTGGCGAATCTTCTGCTCGAACTCGGCCTTGACCTTTTCCACCACTTCTTCGATTCGCGCCGGGTGAATCCGACCGTCTTTGATCAGTCGCTCGAGAGCCGTTCTCGCGATCTCGCGGCGAAACGGATCGAATCCGGAAACGATCACGGCTTCGGGTGTGTCGTCGATGATCAAGTCGATTCCCGTCGCGGCTTCGATCGCCCGAATGTTGCGCCCCTCGCGCCCGATGATCCGACCCTTCATCTCATCGCTGGGGAGCATGACGACCGAAACCGTGGTTTCGGCTACATAGTCGGAAGCCGCTCGCTGAACCGCCATGCCGACGATGCGCTGCGCATCGCGGTCCGCCGACTCGTGGGCCTCGTCGTCAATTCGCTTCACCATGTGCGCCGCTTCCATCCGAGCATCCGTCTTCATCGCCTCGACCAGCTCGTCTTTGGCCTGCCTAGCGGTCAAACCCGCAATCTGTTCGAGCTTCCCGGTCTGTACCGCGATCAGCTCCTCCAGCTCCGCATGCTCCTCTTCGAGCGCAGCTTCACGGACCTCCAGCTTGCGCTCGCGCTTGGCGAAAGACTTCTCGCCCTGGCGCAGTTCGTCGCTCGCTCGTTGGAACGCGCTCTCTTTCTGCTGAAACGCATTCTCTTTCTGCCTGAGCGCATCCTCCTTCTGCTGGGTGCGCTTCTCGAGCTGTTCGAGTTCTTTGCGTTGGCGCCGCGAAGCCTTCTCGAACTCACCGCGCGCCTGGAGGAGCTTCTCGCGTGCCGCCAGTTCGGCTTCCTTGAGCTTGGCTTCGCTCTCGCGCTGTGCAGCAGCGAGAATCCCGTCGGCTTCGCGCTGAGCCTGCGCAGCGACTCTTTCGGTGGCGTGGCGAAAAAAGAACCACCACGCCGCCAAGATCACAGTCAGAGCCGCGGCCGCGGCTATCAGAATTTCGGTCAGCATTTCGACCCCCTATTTGATTCGATGAGGGGATCGGGTGGATGGAGAGGAACCTCGCTTGCTCCGGAAGGTGTGAGCACCCCCCGTGAAGCCGTGTGGGCGGTGTTAGAACCTGGATTCGACCAGGTGGGTGTCCGCTTCGAGGGCCGTTAGCGTCCCCGTCACAGCGGGGCTGGCACAGGCCACGGGAATGAAAGACTCCCTAGAATTAAGAGTTGGTTCTACAACTACCTTACCCATTACGAAACCTCACAGGGGATGCCAAGCTCGGTCTTCAATCTCTATTGCGGCGAGCCGACCTGCAAACACAAGCTAGCTCTCTAGCGCCTTTTCTAGTTTCTCCGTCAGCGTCGCCACTCTCTCCTGGATATCTACCCGTTCCCCGTCCTGCTGCTTGCCACGCCGATGCATTTCATCGGCAATGTTGAGCGCCGCCAGGATCGCTATTTTGGCCGTGTCCACGGTCGTGACCTGCTGTGCGACCTCTCGCATCCGCTGGTCAACCAAGTTTGCAACTTCCTGAAGGTGCTCCGGGTTATCCTCGCCCCGAACGTGATAAACGGTCCCGAAGATCTCCACATCGGTTGTCGTGGTGGTCTTTGCAGCCATTACCATTCCCGGGAAAAACCTCGTATCGAAGCCAAAAATGCGGCTCCGAAATGAGCTTCGATGAAAAAACTATAGCACAGGGGCCGGAGGTTCACTTCCAGCACGGAGGGGCTCTCCGGACAACTAAGAGTTAGTCCGACCTTCCCACCAGCTTCATGAGGAGACGCCGCAAATGTCTGGAGATACAAGGCCTGCGACTGAGGCTGACGCAGGCGTACTCGAAGTACGCCGAGGAGGCCGATGAGCGTAACGACCCAGATTCAGGCAGTTGCGGCGTCGCGGGCGAAGCTTGGGTAGAGGGTCAGGCTACTCGATATCTGGCGTCTCTCGGAGCTTGCGGTAACCACGGTTCCAGTATCCGAGCGGCATCTCGTCGGGGCGCTCGACTTTCGATGCCTGCACCTCTCCGACGTAAATGGTGTGATTCCCGGCCTTCGATCTCGAATGGATCGAGCAATCCAACCAAGCCAGGGCTGTGGACAGGACCGGGGCTCCGGTCACGGCGGTCTTCCAATCGCCGACAGCGAATCGATCTTCGTCCTTCACCCAGGCAAACCGGTTCGCCAGCTCGATCTGGTCGTGCGCGAGAATGTTGACCGCGAACGACGCACCCGCCTCCTGCAAGATCTGGTAGGCCCTATGGCGATGATCGATGATGATCGAAACCAAAGGAGGATCTGGCGAAACCGACGCGAACGCAGACACCGTGAGGCCGTGACGAGTGTCTCCGGATCGAGCGCTCACGATGGTGACGCCCGACGGAAAGTGACGCATGGCATTCCTGAAATCTTCAGAATTGATACTCAATCCACAGCCCCTTCAACCAGTAAATCCCGGCCGAAAGATCTTACGCCAGATTTCGGCGGTGAATGGCGTCTTGGGAAGCATGCATCCGCCACGCCCCAGCGCTAGTGTCCCGTACGGGAAGTTCGTTGCCCAGGCCTGCGAGTCCTCCGCGTCACTGGCCAGGCGCATCGACGAAGGACTAGCGGGCCTAATCCGAGGAGACGCTACGAAGCCTGCGGCGCGCAGGGCCGCAGTAATGGGTAGCGTACTTCCCGCGCGGGACACTCGAGTGCCTTCGCGGGCCAGAGTTCCTTCGCGAACGGCCGGCATCGAACGGCGCCAAGCCGATCGCCAAACGGCGACAGGTTCGGTTCTGATCAGCCCCGGCAACGAGGGCTTGTTCGTTGATTGGAGTGCCGGAGGGTTCGCGGTCGAAACCAACCTGGCCGTGCGAGTGGGAGGAACCTACCGTCTTCGCTGGCGCCTCGGTGAGACTTCGCGACCTCTCGCCGGCATCGTTCGCTGGAGCCGGTTGAGCCGAACCATTGCCGATTCCGGAGGCGACGTGACGCCGGTTTTCCGCTCGGGATTCGAACTCGCCGAGCAAGCCTGACCTTCTCACCAAGTTCGTGACGAGACGCCGCAAATGTCTGGAGATACAAGGCTTGCGACTGAGGCCAACGCAGGCGTACTTGAAGTACGCCGAGGAGGCCGGTGGGAGCGT
>JADFQD010000159.1 GCA_022561975.1 Acidobacteriota bacterium | reverse complement strand
TGGCCGCCAATTCCAACAATAAGGTCCCCTGAATCGCTTCTACGACCTCTATTCCGAACTGATGATGCGGCAGGCGACGCCGGACTAGGATCTACATGAGAACGCTGTCTTTCGGGTTCTCGCGCCGGACGTTCTTGTCTCGAGCGGCCGTTCTCTCCGCCGCCGCGACTTCGCCCGCCCTCTTGCTCGGGCAGACCTCGAGCGGGTCCAAGCGGGTCATCCTGGATCTCGATATCGGAATCGACGACGCTTTCGCGCTTCTCTTCGCCCACTATTCACCGGCAATCGACCTGGTCGGCATCACGACCCTGTTCGGCAACACCACCCGGGACAAATCGGCTCGCAACGCTTGCTACATCAAGGAGCGATTCGGCATCGAGGCCGAGGTCTACCGTGGCGCCGCAGCCGCACTCCACCACCGGCTCGGCGAGCCACCGGTCTTCGTCCATGGCGAAGATGGTCTCGGCGACACCGAGACCATCAACCCGACAATCCGGGCTGCCGATCTCTCCGCACCCGACTTCATCGCACGAACGATCATGGAAAACCCGCGCGAGATCACGGTCATCACGGTCGGCCCCCTGACCAACCTGATGCTCGCGCGGATGCTCGAACCCGGGATCGTCGGCCGGGTGCGCGAAGTCATCGTCATGGGCGGCGCGGTCGGCTTCGCGGGAGAGCTTGGGAACGCCACCACGGTCGGCGAGGCCAACGCCTGGAACGACGCCCACGCCATGGACAGCCTGTTCAGGTTCCCATGGCCGGTCACCATGGTCGGACTCGACGTCACCTATGCACCGGACGCGAGCATGAGCCCGGCATATGTCGAGGGGCTCAAGGGGCGGTCCGGCGACGCCGGAGTGTTCCTGGAGAGAATCAACCGCCAGTACCGGAGATTCTATCGGAGCAGCCGAGGTGTGGACGTCACCTTTCAGCACGACTCGATCGCTGTCGCCTATGCCATTGCTCCCGAGCTCTTCGAGATCAAACGGGGCAAAATCAAAGTGCTGACCGACGGAGTCGCACGAGGTCAGACGATCTTCTGCCCGCAGGGACACCACAACTCCGAGGATCCCGAGTGGGCCGATCTTCCGATCCACTCGGTCTGCTCGGCAATCGATGGGCCGGGGTTTCTGAAGCTGTACCAGGAGGCCCTGTTCCGGGCCGCCGGACCGGTGGTCTAGCTTAGCTTAAGCTTAGCGGCTCAGCGTCGATTCATAGAGCGCGAGCATCGCCTCGGCATCGACACCGAGGCAGACCTCGACATCCGGAGCCTGGTACCAAGCGGTCCAGAACGCCGGAGGCGTGCCGATCGCGGTGATGGTCTGTCCTTCCGCCAACCCCTCGGGCACCACCCGGACTCGCGCGGTTTCAGTTTCGAAAAGCCCGGGATCGATCACATAGGCGATCGCAGACGGGTCATGCACGTAGAACCCCCCGTACACGCCGCGCGACTCATAGAACTTCTTGTAAAAGCGCGTGATCGACCAAATGAACTCCCCCAGCTTCGGATTGGCCTTGGCAATGCGCTCGAGCAGGTCATCCTCCATGCGCACCCTGGTGGTGACGTCGAGTCCCACCATGGTGACCCGCCAGGGCGTCTTGAATACTATGTCGGCCGCATGCGGATCACCGAAAATGTTGGCCTCCGCAACCGGCGAGACGTTGCCTTCGACTCTTGCCGCACCGCCCATGAGCACGACCTCCTTGATCAACTGCGGGAGCCGGGGCTCGATGCCCAGGGCCAGGGCAATGTTGGTGAGTGGCCCGACCGGGACGAGGGTGATTTCTCCCGGATACTGCCGCGCCATATCGACGATGAACTGAGCCGCCGCCTTTTCGATCACCTTACCCACCGGCTTTTGCAGACCCACCTCCCCAAGTCCGTCGGCGCCATGCACGAACGCCGGGGGCTCGCGAAGGTCCTTGACCAGCGGATGCTCCGCTCCACGGGCGACCGGCACCGATGCGCCGACAAGATCTACCAGCGTCAAGGCATTGGCGGTTGCATTGTCGATCGCGGTATTGCCGAACACCGTCGTAATCCCGATCACTTCGACTGCCGGCGATTGCAACGCGAAGAGAATCGCCATCGCATCGTCAACCCCTGGGTCCGCGTCGATGATGACCTTCACAGGCGTCGACTCTTCGGCGTGAGTCGGAACCACGGCGCAAATTCCCAGGGCCACGGCTACGGTGATCGTCCGTATCTTCAGGCTCATCTTCATGGTTGTTCTCTCCCTCAATCGTGCTCACAGGGGTTTGGTCGAAACGGGCAGAAGATCGTCCATCGTGTGGACGACCGGAAAACCGTCTGCATCCAGAGTGATGATGCGGGTGCCCTCATCGGCAAATTCCTTGATGCGCTGCCGACAGCCGCCGCACGGCGTGCAAGGTTCCATGTCGCCACTTCCCCCGACTACGGCAATCTTGGCGATCCGCCGGCCACCGGCTGCCACCATGGCGCCAATCGCATTGGCTTCGGCGCAGCTGCTCTGCGGAAAGGCCGTGTTCTCGACATTGCAACCTACGTGGACGTTGCCCTTTTCGTCGAGAAGGGCGACTCCGACATAGTAGCGAGAATAGCCTGCATAGGCGCGTTCGCGCACCGTCATGGCCTGCTTCAAGAGGGCGTCGTTGTCGATCGTCATGGTTCGGCTCGCTTCCAGTCGATACGCTATTCTCTGGCCGATCGCAAGGATCATGACGGCCGCCAAGGAAATATGTCGCGCACCGATACTACACTTGCCCTGATCCTCATCTCCGACGGAGTCGTATGAGCCCCGCCCAAGCAACCACGAAGAGGATCGCGATCCTCGCCGACGTCCACGGCAATCTTCCGGCGCTCGAGGCGGTGCTCGAGGACATCGAAGTCCAGGCGCCGGATGAGGTCCTGGTCGGCGGCGATCTGGTCGGCCGGGGGCCCCAGGGCAGCGCCGTGATTCGGGAGATTCGCCGGCGTGGCTGGGTTTCGATTCGAGGCAATCATGAAGAATACTTGCTCAGCTTTCGGCGGCACGACGTCCCGCCGGACTGGCTGCATCTCGACGAATGGGCCGCCGCGCGCTGGATGGCGGCAGAGCTTTCAGAGGACGACATCGAGTACCTGGGCACCCTCGCCTTCTCCGCCCGTTGCGATTCGATCCCTCAGCTGCTCCTCACCCACGGCAGCCCGGTCGCCACCAGCGACGGCCTGGGCCCGTGGACAAGAGCCAGTAAGCTCGACCGGCTGCTCGCCGGTATCGAGGAATCGGTACTGGTCTGCGGGCACACCCACCGACCGATGGTTCGCGAGCTGGACCACGGGCTGGTGGTCAACGTCGGCTCCGTCGGCCTGCCGTTCAACGGCGATCGTCGCGCGCAGTACGCAATCTTCACCTGGGTCGACGGTGACTGCCGGGTCGAGTTACGCCAGGTCGAATACGACCTCGAAGAGACGCTCAGCGCCTACCGCACAACCGGGTTTTTCGAGGCCGGTGGGGTGACGGCCGAGCTCCTGCGTCTGGAGCTGCTGCACGCGACCCCATTCCTGGTACCGTTTCAGCGATGGGCTGACGCGATCGGCAAGCCGCCCGAAACCGGTCGCCTCGACGAGTTCCTGGATTTTTACGAACCCGACGAGCCGTTGCGGGACTTCTTTCTGAGAATCGAGTCCATGTTCGAGAGGCCCTGCTAAGCTTCCCGGGTTACCGGGCGTTGCGCCGGTAAAGAAATCATGTACAACGACTTTTACGGGTTTCGGCAGGCTCCCTTCAATATCACCCCGGACCCGCACTTCCTGTTCTTCAGCGATCGCCATCTCGAGGCGTTCAATCACCTGCTGTTCGGAGTCGAGCAGCGCAAGGGCTTTATTCAAATCACCGGCGAGGTCGGCGCGGGCAAGACGACCCTCTGCCGCGCGCTCCTCGAGCGCCTCGGGCCTCAGTACAAGACCGCCCTGATTCTGAATCCAGTAATGACCGGGGATCAACTGCTATGGCTGGTGCTGGCCGAACTCGGTGTCGAGCCCGACTCCGACGATCGGATGCAGAACCTCCAGCGCCTCAACCAGTATCTGCTCGATCAGCTGCACCAAGGCAACGAAGTCGTCCTGCTGATAGATGAGGCACAGGATCTCTCGATGGAGCTACTCGAGGAGATTCGGCTGCTTTCCAACCTCGAAACCGATCAGCGCAAGTTGCTGCAGATCGTACTCATGGGTCAACCCGAGCTGAGGGACCTGCTCGATCAACCCGATCTAGTCCAGCTACGCCAGCGGATTACGGTGCGCTACCACTTGAAGGCCTTGACGCTCGAAGAGACCGATCGCTACATCCAGCATCGAATGCATGTCGCCGGCGCCAACTCGAGGCCGGTGTTCAATCGTGCCGCGGTTCGCGGAGTCTTTCGCTACTCGAAGGGCATCCCTCGGCTGGTCAATGCCGTCTGCGACAAAACTCTCCTGTGTGGATATGTCCTGGGCACCGATAAGCTCACCCGGCGACACGTTCGACGCGCCATCCACGAACTCGAGGGGCGTCATTGAGTCTCGTCAACGACGCCCTCAAGAAGGCGCGCTTGGAAGCCGCGCACGGCGACGCCGCCAACCGGAGCATTCCCTACCCTTTGCTCGGCCGGGGCGAACAGCCGAGGAGCGGTCCTTGGATCATCGCCCTGGGTGTCCTGGGCGCTCTGGTCGTGCTGACCGGACTCGGCGGGTTCTTCCTGTATCGAGCGGGCAAGCAATCGGCCGTCCGGGCGAGCTTGGCCGTGGAGACGCCGGCCCCAGCCTACGCAGCCGAGGCCTCGCCGATCGAAAGCACCGGCGTCGAAACCGCCAAGATTTCGGCTCCGGGCGAGGCGGCTGAACCAACCCCCGACACCGATCCCGCCGCCGGCCCCACACGGGATCCCGATTCGGAACCACGGCAGCGACGGCGACGGCCGGCAGAATCTCGAGGAGCTTCTCGAACCGAGCCCGGATCCGCCAGGATGGGACCCGAAGCCGCCGAAAGCGCTCGCTCGCGACTCTCGACCCGTTCGGTTTCGCCGCGATCGGACACTCCCCCCGCGGTGGTCCCCGCGTTCTCTGACGCTCCGGCCAAAGCTCCGGCCGAAACTCCTGCCGAGACGCCCTCCGTAGACGAATATCGCCAGCCAGACCCAGCCCCGCGAGGGGTCGAATCCGCCGAGCCCGCGCCGATCGGGGAAAACCCACCGACCGATGCGGCGCCCCAGGAGTTTCTGCGACGCGCCGACATTCCAGGCATCGGTCCAATCGAACTCGGAGGCATTGCGTGGTCCGGCGACCGCCCCTTTGCCCTGGTCAACGGTCGGGTCGTGCGCCCGGGCGACACCGTGTCCGGCCTCCTCGTCTATGACATTCAGCCGAACACGGTTCGGTTCCGCGGCGACCAGGGTTCCTTCGTCTTCAAACTGAAGTAGCGCTCGAGGCGCGCAAAACCAGTCGGGAGGGGACACGAAGACATCGTGTCCCCGATTTAATCCGCCGATTCGTGGCGAATCTTCCAGACGCCGTTCTCGCGTCCGAGCTCGAGCACTTTGTCGACCGTGTCGGAATAGCCATCCGAACGGTAGATCTGGCGGAAGCTCACCCGAGCCTCTTCCCCTGACACGATCCGCGTCTCGAGGCGAGTAACAGCCACACGAATACTCCGCGGTGCCGTGAGCTGCCGCCTCCGCAGCTCCCTCCACTGGCTTCTGGAAAGCCCCAGATTGGGCACGAAATCCGACGCGTAGTGACTCAGATACAATTCCACATCCTGATCCGACCAGGCGCTCGCCCAACTCCTGACGGCAATCTCGACCGCGGCTACGGCGACGCCCGCGGCGACCGTGTCTACAGCCGCGGCCTGGCTGGTCTCGCTGCCTCCCCCGGCTCCGCCGGCTTCGGCCGCTTCGCTGGCTGCCACCGCTTCGGAGATCGGCTCTGTGGAACCCGGCGCGGCACCGCCCTCAGCTTCCCTGCCGGCAGCGGATGGGGCAGCGAGGCCGCGTCGGCTGGATCCTCCCCAATACATAACGGCGACCAGTGCGGCAAAGATCACGATCGCTGTCAGAACCCCGGCCCGCCGGCTCCAACGAACCGCCGACCGGCTCACCAGTCGTGCGGTCGTAGGAGCGGTGGCGGTCCCGGTGTGAACGTCGTAGGGTCCCTGGCCTTCCGGGAGTTGATTGAGAATCAGCCAGCGGACCAGCCGCCGGCTCTTGTGATCGAGTTCGGTAAATTCGACTCCCATTCCCGCCGGCCGATCGACCCCCTCACGCTCGCTCCGCGACCAAACTACCCAACCCTTGCCGCGCACCAGAGGCGCGCCACCCTCGAGGCGAAGCTCGAACGACACCGGTGTTCCGGCCTCTCGAGGTTCCTTCGAACGAACGAACATGCCGGTCATCGAGAGATTGGCCGCGTATTCGGTAACGAAACCGTCGAAGTCCGGAAAGCGGAGGACGATTTTGCGTCCCAGGGCGACGCGTCTCGACTCGATCGGTCTCATGCGATGAGACTCCGCCGGAGCGGGACTCGGCAATCTGATGGGTTTCGCTGACTTCGATCGGACAGGCCGAGATCGTAGCACCGCTTCAAGCGAACGCGCTAAAGGGCGGCTGACTCACAGGACTGTCCTAGCAGCCCGTGGTAGAAGTCGAGATGG
>JADFQD010000158.1 GCA_022561975.1 Acidobacteriota bacterium | reverse complement strand
ACGCGCACGGGATACCGTTCGCGCCCCTCGACGGTGGTGGTGATTTGGCGTCCGCCAACGGCCACCTCGATCACGTCCTGCACGGATTGGAGCATAATGCCGTACCGTGCGATGGCCTGCCGGTCGATGTCGATCTGCCGGACCCCGGCGAGGTCAACGAGATTGTGAACGAGCAGGCTTGCGAGGACCTGAGCGCGGTCAACGGCTACGTCGTCGGAGCCACCGGCGTCGTCACCTTTCACGCTGGGGTTTCCATAGCGTTGGGCGATGGCTTCAGCGTCCTCACCGGCGGGACGTTTACGGCACGCGTCGATTATTGAACCGTCTTCGGTTTCCCGAGAGCCCGGCTCCTACGCCCACAGCGCCAGCACCGCGGTGATCGCCAACCCGGTCACCGCCGAGACCCACTTCGCCCAGCGGCTGCCCGGCTTCAGAAACTCGTCCTGGAGCATGTCGATCGAGGCGATGTAGAGAAACGTGCCCGCGGCAAGTGCCGAGACCGTAGCGTCGAAATACAGACCGGCACCCTCTCGCAACAGACCACTGCCGACCAGGCCCGCCAGAATCCCGAGCGGGGTCATCGTGGCGAAGAGCAGCAAGTAGCGCCGGGAACGACCTCGATCGGTGCCGCGTCGCTCCAGCGTAATGCCCAACGCCAGCCCCGCGGTCGCCTTGTGGGCGAGAATAGCCAACGCAATTATGAGGGTGGGCGCCATCAGCCGCTGCGCACCGAGTGCGAGTCCTGCGACCACGGAGTGCGCCGACAAAGCCACGACGAGGGCAGTCGGCGACGCTTCTCGAGCCGGGCGCCGGTGATCGTCATGGTGCTCGTGATGGTGATGGCCGTCGTGCTCGAGCGGGTCGCCGGTGTGAGCGTGGATCATGGCATGGGCTTCGTCGGACAGGAGCACGTGTTCGAAGAGCAGGATCAGGCAGAACGACGTCGCCGCCAGCAGGAACGCCATCGGGTAGTCCCAGCCCAACTCGCGCCAGAGTCCGGACGCCTCGCCCAGCGAGTGGATGAGGCCGGTACCGAGAAACACGCCCGCGGCAAAGGCGTTGCCCCAGGACAGGATGCGGCTGTCGCGGTCCTTCGAAGTTCGTCCAAGAACGATCGCCCCTCCCAACCAGCCGACCAGCAGCACAGCAGCCGCCAACAGCAGCTTGGTCGCAACGAGATCCACGCCGGCAAGCTAGCAGGGGCCGATGAGCCGGTCAACGCGCCGTCATGCATCCTCGCCGGGCATGGCGCCTTGCTTCACGACGAGTCACCGGCGAGTTCGAGATCCACGACCCCAAGCCTCGCCAACTCGTCCACCAAGTGCTCGGCGAACACCTTGTGGCCAAAGGAAGTCAAGTGGACCCAGCCCCACCATTGGAAGCCGTCGTCGGCTCTCCGAGACAGATGCAAGTCTGAGAAATCTGGGGCGTCCAGCGCCTAGGAGAGTAGGATTCTCGCCTCGAGCGAGTTGATCTGTGATGCAGAGAGGGCACAAGAGTACCCCCACAACAGGCGCTGTGCTGAGCGCGCTCCTGCTTGCCGGCTTGGTTCTCGGCCCGCGTGCCACCGGGGCGGGAGTCTGGCGGCTAGCTCCGGGGCCGTCGTCGGTCGAGTTCACTATTGGGCACCTGATCTTCTCGAAGGTCACCGGACGGTTCGGCCGCTTCCATGGGACCGTCGAATGCCCGGGCGACTGCCTCGGCGAGGACTTCACCGACGCCAGAGTGGACGTCGCGATCGACGTGACCAGCGTCTACACAGGGCACCCGGATCGAGACCAGGAGCTGATGAGCGAGAGCTTCTTCGCGGCCGAGCGGTTCCCGGAAATGCGGTTCGAGAGCCAATCCGTCGAGCGGACGGGGCCCGCGACCTACCGCTTGGTCGGCCACCTGACGATTCGAGGAATCACCCACGAAGTGGTTCTGGAGGCCCGCTATGAAGGAGAGCGCATGAGCGCCCGTGGCAAGCGCCGCGATTTTCGCGCCACCGGCTCGATCAACCGGTCCGATTACGGAATCACCTGGAACGACACCTGGGCCGGGCGGCTGCTGCTAGCCGACGAGGTTGAGATCACGCTCGCTATCGCCCTGGTCGAGTAGGGAAGCTGAACTAGCGGGCGACCAATCAACAGAGCCCGGAGTTTTTCCGCCAAATCGCGGCTAGGATAACCGGCTATGGCACAACTGGACCTGCCGGTGGTGGAGCGGAAGATTCTGGCGTTCTGGAAGCGAGAGCGATGCTTCGAGAAGTTGGTGGAGAAAAACCGGGGCAAACCGCGGTGGTCGTTTCTCGACGGACCGATCACGGCCAATAACCCGATGGGTGTGCACCACGCCTGGGGCCGCACCTACAAGGACGTCTTCCAGCGCTTTCACGCGATGAACAATCGCGAACTGCGCTACCAGAACGGCTTCGACTGTCAGGGGCTGTGGGTCGAGGTCGAAGTCGAAAGGGAACTCGGCTTCCAGTCCAAACGCGACATCGAGTCCTACGGCGTCGGCAAGTTCGTCGACAAGTGCAAAGAGCGTGCGCGCAAGTACGCCGGCATTCAGACCGAGCAGTCGATCCGGCTGGGCTACTGGATGGACTGGGACAACTCGTACTACACGATGTCGGACGAGAACAACTACACCATCTGGCAATTCCTCAAGAAGTGCCACCAACGCGGCTTCATCTACCATGGCCTGGACTGCATGCCATGGTGCCCGCGCTGTGGCACCGGTCTCTCGCAGCACGAGATCCACGGCGAGGACCGCCCCGTGGTGGTGCATGACTCACCCACTGTGCGGCTGCCGATCCTCGGCCGCGATCACGAGTACCTGCTGATCTGGACCACGACGCCTTGGACCCTGACCTCGAACGTCGCCTGCGCCGTCCACCCGGAACGCACCTACGCCAAGGTCAGGCAAAACCACGAGATCTACTACCTGATCGAGGAGCGAGTCGAATCGATCATGGCGCCGCAGGGCGCCTACGAGATTCTCGAGCGGTTTCCCGGCGCGCGCCTGCTCGATTTCGAGTACGACGGTCCCTTCGACGACCTTCCCGCGCAGGCCGGCGTTGGCCATCGGGTGATTCCGTGGAAGGAAGTCAGCGCCGAGGAAGGCACGGGTATCGTTCACATCGCGCCCGGCTGCGGTAAGGAGGACTACCAACTCGGGCGCGAGCACGATCTGCCCGCGATCGGCCCGATCGATGAATCCGGGATCATTCATGAGGGATTCGGCCGCTTCACGGGCGAGAACGCCGCCGAGATCGCCGAGGCGGTCTTCGAGGAGCTACGCGAAAAAAGCATGCTCTACCGGGTCGAGGCCTACCAGCATGCCTATCCGATCTGCTGGCGGTGCAAAACACAACTGCTCTTCCGGCTCGTCGACGAGTGGTACATCTCAATGGATCGCCTGCGCGAAGAGATCAAGGAAGTTACCCGCCAGACCGACTGGATTCCGGCGGTCGGCCGGCAGCTCGAGACCGAGTGGCTGGACAACATGAGCGACTGGATGATCTCCAAGAAGCGCTATTGGGGATTGGCGCTGCCGATCTACAGGTGCGCCGACTGCGACACCTTCGAAGTCATCGGTGGCAAGGAAGAGCTTCGAGAGCGCGCAGTCGAAGGCTGGGAGAGGTTCGACGGCAACAGTCCCCATCGCCCCTGGGTCGACGAGGTCAAGATCGAAGAAGAGAATCGAAGTGCTGGTCGAGCGCCTCGATCGACTACTAGAGTCCGGCTAGGGCCGCTCTCCAAGACCTCCCTGCACCGGACACCGCCCATTCGTTTCCAGCGCAGGTGCATCGACGCAACAGGCGGGGGCAACCCCCGGCCTGGAGAGCCGGACCGGAGGCGGGATTCAGCCCCTTCCAGCCAATACCTAGAAGCTCTCCCCGTCGATCACCAGCCTGTTGATTCGCCGACGTCCCTGGAGGTCGAACTCTATTTCACATGTGAAGCGAGACCGGATTTGTGCCCCGAAGGCGTTCTTAGCGTCGACGTAGGAATCGATCAGGTACCGGCTACCGTCAAGGTGTCTCCCTTTTATGCCCGGCTCGAAGCGGGCCGTCGCCGGGGCCTTGAGCTGCTCCTCGACTGCCCAGTCGGCAGGCGACCGTGGCGTCCAGCGGGTTGTGCTCATATGGTTTCGTCGCGGCCGAGCCGCCGTCAGAACCGCTTGACACGACGAAGTAGAGGAAGACACCGAGGACGACAAGAACGACCAGCGCCCCGCCGGCCAAGACCGCAATTGAGGCGTCAGCGAGGGATCCGCGTCTGTGGTCGGCAGGGGGTGGGGCCGCTCCAGGGGGCAGCCAGGTGGAAGGGGGGATCTCTTTTTCCGAGTCACTCATCACGCCTTGCTCCTAGTTTCGAGACTCGATGCGGTCGTGCTTGATTTCTAGTATACGTCAGTACGTCATGGCGTCTATTGCATTGTTACTCCATGGCTAGGAAGACACCCACCGAAGGGCCGCGCGGCGGAAGAACCACCGTCTCGAAGCGAGGCTTGATCAGGAAGACATTCTGGATTCACCAAGACGAGAACGAGGCGCTGCGAAAGGCGGCCTTCGAACGGCGAACGACCGAGACCGAGATCGTTCGGCGCGTCCTGCGGCGACATTTCAAAATCAGGGACTAGCAAGAAGGACGGGGGCACCCCGGACTCAGGCGCTTCTGGCACTAAGTAGTGCGGCCAGCCACTCAGGAAGCACGACAGAGTTCGCGCAAGATACTGTCCGCCTTCTCGTCATCGTCCCAAGCCGGGGCTCGGGAAGAGTCCTGGCAGAATGGGTCAAAGTGGACCTCAGCCGCTGGGCCGGTGTAGTAGACGACAATCTCTTCCTCAGTCAACTCCGGGATCTCTTCTTCTGGGCTTCGCCCCAGGGTGTCCCCGATCGGCCTGATGGACACCGGATCCCTCACTCGATCTGCGAACAGCTCGATCGACGCCACCCGATGCCCTGCCTCGTGGTAGGCAGTCAGGCGCAGTTCAGACCCGGCGTCGCCAGATGCCCTCTTCAATCTTAGTTCGGTTGCTCCAGTCCCCATTCACCATCAGCGGCCACAAGCCGCCGCACCCCGTAGTGGACCTCCCTGTGGCACGAAGGGCAGACGCAGAGCATGTTCGACGGGACATCGAGGCCACCCTGAGCCAGCTCCTCGTGGTGGTGGACCTCCGCGTAGCTCCCGATCACGTTCGCTTGCTGTCGCGAACCGAACCGCCTCAGTCGATGTAACCCAGCGCCCTCAGACGCTCGAGGATCGCGTCGTCGTGCCCCGTGACGAGGGGGTCCACCTCCCCGCCCGAGCCGACCGGCTCGAACGTCGACACGAACGCGACTTCCCGGCCGTCGAGGGCGGGTGCGTCGCGAACCTCGGCCAGGACCCGGCCGTCCATGTCCCGGCCCACGGCGAATCCCATCAGGTGCAGGAGCGTCGGCGTGATGTCCAGGACGCTGGCGTCGTGGAGGGTCGTCCCGGACGGGAGTCCCCCGCCTGCCATCAGGATCACTCCCGGCGGAGCTACGTTGTAGTGGATGCCGGAGATCTCGGGGCTATCGCTCCGTTTGCCGCCGACGAACCCATGATCGGAAACCACGACGACCACGCAATCCTCACCCACCTGGGCCAGCAACGGGGCGATGGCTCGATCGACCCAGCGGTAGTACCGCTCGATGACTCTCTCGCGTTCGCGCCGCGTGGCCTCCGGTACGGTGCCCTCCCAGTCCTCCGGGAAACGGTATTTCCAGAAGTAGTGCGACGCGATATCGGCGCCGTTCAGGTAGAAAGCCGTGAAGTCGAACCGTTCGCGGCCGTGGACGATCTCGAGGATGTCGACATAGGCACGATCCCGGGCGAAGACCAGAAACAGTTCGTACCACGGGTCGTGGAGATTACGTTCGAGAACCGGTTGCTCGAGTTCCGGTCCGAAGGTTTCGAAGAATTCCTGTTCGAGGGTCTCGGGGATTCTGGTCTTCTCGACGAGGGTGTCGAACAGCGATTCGGGGTAGGTCTGGGCGGGAAGGTCCTCGCCGTGGTGGGCCAGTCCCAGCCACAGGTTGAATCGGTTGTAGAGCATCCTGTCGGAAACCATCACGCCGTTGACTCGTTCGGCGGGCCATGTAGTCCACCACCCGACCACCGCGACCCGGCGGTCGGCGTCGCTCAGAATGTTCCACAACGCCCGGGATCGACGGGAATTGGAGGTAAACGGCGTCGTCTCCCCTGACGGTCGACGATTCACGAACCCCGTGATCCCGTGCTGCCTCGCGTTCTTGCCGGTGGCGATGGAGGCCCAGATGATGGGCGAGTAGGTCGGCAGCAGGGTCGACAAACGTCCGGCCATCCCCTGGCTCCTCAGTCGAGCGAGGTTGGGCAACACGCCCCGGGTCATCAGGGGTTCCATCACCTTCCAATCGAGCCCATCGATACCGACCAGGATCACCCGCGGCCCTGCCGAGGACTTCGGAGCGCCGCACCCGAGATGAAGCAGCCCCAGGCTGAGCAGGCCTGCGATAACAAGGCAGGTCCGGATACCGAGACGCGAACGGCGGTGTGAACTCGGACCGAGCATGGTGCGCCTAGCAGCCCGTGGTAGAAGTCCTGCGGGTCGCGTTGGGAGCGCTTTCGGGTGCGCTGCAAGGCGGCGCGACGCAGGCGATGCGGTGTCA
>JADFQD010000157.1 GCA_022561975.1 Acidobacteriota bacterium | reverse complement strand
GATTCCCCATACTCACAACTGTACATAATGTCACTATATTATGCAAGTCTCAATAGTAGTCCGAGCCGGCCCCTGGGCGGGTACCTGCCGCGCCGGTGCTGAATCGACCACCTTTCCCGTACACTCAGCCGCGGAGCGCTCCGATGAATCATGTTCGTATCAAGATTTGCGGCGTCACTCGCGTCGAAGACGCCGAGGCGGCGGTGGATCTCGGTGCCGACTTCATCGGCCTCAACTTCTGGAGCGAGAGCCCGCGCCGAGTCGACGTCGAGCGCGGTGGCGAGATCGCCGAGGTGGTTCGTGGCAAAGCTTCGGTGGTGGGAGTCTTCGTAAACGAGCCCGCAGAGGTGGTGGAGGAGATCGATGATGCCGTCGGTCTGGACCTTCTGCAGTTCCACGGCGATGAGACGCCGGAGGAGCTCGAGCCGTGGGGCGAGCGGGCGATGAAGGCGGTTCGCTTCTCAGGTGAGATCGAACCCGAGCTTCTGGAAGACTTCAAGACCGTCTGGGGCTTTCTCGTCGAGCCGCAGCGCGACTCCTATGGCGGCACCGGGCGATTGTGGAACTACTCGAAGGCGCGCCGGTTGCCGCGCGACCGTCCCTTCTTGCTTGCCGGCGGCTTGCGTGCCGAGAATGTCGCCGAGGCGATCGCGGCCTGCAGTCCCTGGGGAGTCGACGTGTGCTCGGGAGTCGAATCCGAGCCCGGCGTCAAGGATGCTCTGGCCATGTGGAAGTTCTTCTCGGAGGTGAAGCTTGCCACCAGCTGATTCTCTGGATTCAAGGGTCGATTCGGGAGCCGATTCACGGATCGACTCAGGGACTGGGCGACCGGGGTACTTCGGCGCTTACGGCGGTCGATTCGTACCCGAGACCTTGATGGCGCCGCTGTCGGAACTCGAGCGCGCGTACGACAAGCTGTCCAGGAAGCGCAGCTTCCGGAAGCGGCTGGAGTCTCTTCTGCGGGATTTCGCCGGCCGCCCGACGCCGCTCTACCTGGCCGAGCGTTTGAGCGACCACTTCGGTGGCGCCAAGATTTATCTCAAGCGCGAGGATCTCCTTCACACCGGCGCGCACAAGATCAATAATGCTCTCGGGCAGGTCTTGCTCGCTAGCGAGATGGGCAAGCGACGCATCATCGCCGAGACCGGGGCAGGGCAGCATGGCGTCGCGACCGCAAGTGCGGCAGCGCTTTTCGGAATCGAGTGCGTGGTCTACATGGGCGAAAAGGACATGCGCCGGCAACGGGTGAATGTCGAGCGTATGGGTTTGCTCGGAGCCGAAGTCGTGGCTGTGGACGCCGGCGCTCGGACGCTCAAGGACGCCATCAACGAGGCGCTGCGCGACTGGGTAACCAATGTCCGTACGACCCACTACGTGTTGGGTTCGGTGCTCGGACCCGACCCCTACCCGCGCATGGTGCGGGACTTCCACCGGGTGATCGGCCTCGAGGCCAAGAAGCAGCTGAAGAAGCAAGCAAAGCGCGATTGGCCGGATCTGGCGATCGCTTGCGTCGGTGGTGGCTCCAACGCCATCGGTCTGTTCTCGGCCTTTCTAAGCGATTCTCGAGTCCGGCTGATCGGGGTCGAGGCCGGCGGCACCGGCGCGGCCTTGGGTGAACATGCGGCGCGCTTTTCCGGTGGTTCCGTGGGTGTTCTCCACGGAACCAAGACCCTCCTGCTTCAGGACGGCGACGGCCAGGTCGCGGCGACCCACTCGGTGTCGGCGGGGCTCGACTATCCGGCCGTCGGTCCGGAACATGTTGCCTTGCGGGACCGCGGGCGGACCGAATACACCTCGGCGACCGACGCAGAGGCCGTGGCGGCGTTTCATCTGCTCTCGAGAATCGAGGGGATTTTGCCGGCGCTCGAATCCGCCCATGCCTTGGCGGAGGTGGCCAAGCATGCGCCGAGGCTCTCGAAAGACAAGATCGTCCTGGTCAATCTTTCCGGCCGTGGCGACAAGGATGTCGAGTCGGTCATGGAGTATGACCAGAATGACCAGGGCGGGGAGTGAGGAGTCGCCGGGTGAGCGCGCTGGGTTGGAGGGCGGGTGCTTCGAGCGCGGCTAACTCGAGTGCGATAGGCGAGGCCTTTGCGCGCGCGAAATCGCAAAAGCGCGCCGCTTTTATTCCCTACATCACGGCCGGCGACCCGGACCTCGAAACCTCGGCCGTGTTGCTGCGGGTCCTGGCGGACTCGGGTGCCGACATCATCGAGCTGGGGGTCCCGTTTAGCGACCCGATCGCCGACGGCATCGTCAACCAACGAGCCGCGACCCGCGCTTTGGCCTCCGGCACCACGCTGTCGGGCCTTCTGGAACTGGTCAGCCGGAGTCGCGACCAAATCGGCATACCCATCGTTTTGTTTACCTACTTCAACCCGCTGCATGCCCGGGGCCTGAGGCTTTTCGCCGAGCAGGCCTCGGCCTCCGGCGTCGATGGGGTGCTCTGCGTCGACTTGCCGCCGATCGAAGCCGCGACGGACTACGTACCGGCGTTGAGAGATGCGGGAATCGACACAGTGTTCTTGCTGGCACCGACGAGTGATCGGAGTCGGGTGCGGGAAGTGGCAGAGGCCTCGACCGGCTTCGTCTACTACGTTTCGCGAACCGGTGTCACCGGAACGCGGTCGGAGCTACCTCCCGAGCTGCTCGAGGAGGCCAAGCGTCTCAGGCGTCGAGTCGCCTTGCCGCTCGCGGTCGGCTTCGGCATCTCGACTCCGGAGCAGGTTCGCGCTGTCGGCAAGGTCGCGGACGGAGTGGTCGTGGGCAGCGCCCTGGTTCGAATCATCGAAGACGGGGTCGGGAGCAGTGATCTGGTACGAGATTTCGGGCGCAAGGCTCTGGAGCTGTCCGACGCTCTGCGATAGCAGCCGGGCTGCTAAGGTGACCTGAAGTGAACCAGTCCGACACCTTCCAAGTTGCCACCCAGGTGCGCGGCCGCGCTCTTCTACGCCGGGCTACGGAGTCGCAGGCGCCGCTGCTGGTCGGCTTTCATGGCTACGGCGAGAACGCGGAGCGTTTACTCGAAGCGATTGTCGAGATTCCCGGCGTTTCGACCTGGCACGTTGCGTCTCTTCAGGCCCTGCATCCGTTCTACAACAGCAAGACCGGAGAGGTCGTGGCGAGCTGGATGACCAAATTGGACCGGGAACTCGCGATCGAGGACAACATTCAATACGTGGCGCGCGCTCTAGAGCAGGTCGAGAAGAGGCTCGAGATCGAGGGTCCGACGGTGTTCTTGGGATTCTCCCAGGGCACCGCCATGGCCTACCGGGCCGCGGGTTCTGCCGGCCATGCCTGCGATGGCCTGATCGCGCTTACCGGTGACGCACCCGCGGAGATCACGGACCCGTCGATCTGCGTGCCTTCCAGGGTGTTGATCGGACGCGGAACCGACGACCCGTGGTACGACGAGGCCAAGATGGAGAGTGACCTCGCGCGGCTCCAGGGTCGCGGGATCGAGGTCGAGGTCTGCGTGTTCGAGGGTGGCCACGAGTGGACTACCGAGTTTCGAGGCGCGGCGCGTGATTTTCTTCGGTCACTGCGAAGCTAGTTGCCGAGACGCGCCCAAGTCGGCTACCTGGAGCTGCTGCGCACGAACATCGCCTACCGCCGGCTTTGGTACGGAGCCGTCGCGTCCGATCTGGGAGACTGGTTCTCGACCATCGCCGTCTATCTGCTGATCGAGCAGCTCACCGGCTCGCCGTTCGCTCTCGGGCTGGTCTTCGTGACCAAGATGCTGCCGTTCGCTCTGGCCTCGCCGCTCGCCGGACTGGTCGCGGATCGCGTCTCCCGGAGAGGGCTCATGATCGTGGCCGATATAGTCCGAGCGCTCTTTGCCCTCGGGCTTCTTCTGGTGAGAGAACCCGGCCACGTTTGGCTGCTCTACGCTCTGAGCGCCCTGCAGATGATCGCGGCCGCGTTCTTTATCCCGGCCCGAAGCGCTGCGATTCCCAACATTGTCAGCGACGACGAGATTCTGACCGCGAACGCGTTGTCGGCGTCTACCTGGTCGGCTCTGCTGGCGATCGGGGCCGCCCTGGGAGGCTTCGTGACCGCGGTCATCGGTATTCGTGGCGTCTTCATCCTCGACGGCTTGACCTACCTGGTTTCGGCCTTCTTCATCTACAGGACCGTAATCCCTCAGCGCACGCAGAAAGCCGCGGGGGGTTCGCTGGTGCGAACGGCGGTGCTGGATGTGGTCTCCGGATGGCAGTACATGCGCAACCGACCCCGCGTCGGTCGGATGGCTTTGACCAAGGCGTTTTGGTCGCTGGGCGGCGGCGGGCTGGTTTACATGCTGGCCTTGCTCGGTCCGATCCTGGCACCGGCTGCGCCGGCAATGGGTATCGGGTGGCTCTATGCGTTGCGCGGTGTGGGCACCGGCATCGGTCCGATCGTGGCGCGCGCATACATCCCCGATCGCCGCGTCTGGCCGGTGATGATGGGCATCGGCATCGCGGTGACCGGCGTGCTCTATCAGCTGGTCGCCCTGATGCCGTGGACGTGGTGGGTGCTCGTGCCGGTGGTCATCGCCCACACCACGAGTGGCGCGAACTGGGTGACCTCCACGGTCTTGCTCCAGGAGCGCACCGAAGACAGCTTTCGTGGTCGCGTGTTCGCCACGGAATGGCTGCTGCTGACCCTGGCCGATACGGCTTCGATTCTCGCGGCAAGCATTCTGCTCGAGCGAGGCGTCATCGACCTGCGCCAGGGTTTTGCGCTGTTCGCGGGAGTCCAGATCGTCTGCGGTGTTCTCTGGCTGGCTACGGTTGTGCGCAAAGAGGCCGGATCGTAGCGGAAGACTCGCTGGAGGCACCACCGCCCTCTGCACGAGTCGGTGGCACCGGTTGCTGCTGCCTCGCATGCTCGGAGCCGGGTGTAGACTTCGGTTCAGTGGTTAGCTCGCCCCGCTTACCCGAATTGGGGGTGCCATGAAAAAGCTTGTCACAGTCGTTCTCGTCATTTTGGGCGCTACAGCGGCGCAAGCGCAGGATCGACTGCCCATTATCGATATGCGCCTCCACGCGAAAGTAACCTGATGGCACGAGACAATGCCTGACCGGCACATCCATCACCTACGTGTGCTCCACCGTCGCCGTGGGGAATGGCGGATCGTGAGCCACCTTATCTCGCAAGCACACGAGAAGCGTTAGCGTTGAAGCTCCAATAGCGCACCATCTTCACGTTTGTGGTGCGAAATCAGCCGCTGTCGTACGTTTGGCAGAGGAACTGGCTGACGGTTTCGCTGATGAGCGGTTCGCTGATGATGGTCCTGAGCATGACGTGTTGGAGGAATAGGGGTCCGGCGAGTTGCGCGCTCGCTGTCTCGACGTGGACTGTGGACGGAAGATCGCCTCGGTCTATAGCAGCGGCAAGGATGTCCTGAATGGGTTGAAGGACGCCGTTGACGAAGCGGCGTTGGGCTGCGACGAGACCTCCGTCCCGGTTGGCGTGGTCGAGGAGAGCAGTGAAGACCAGCCGGAATGGTTTCTTTGTCATGCGCATGCGAAGGTTGGATAGAGCTGTGATCAGGTCCTCTTCGAGGTTGTCGGTGATCTTGGTGGGTGCGTGCGGTGTCACGACTCTGTCGATTGCGTCGAGCAGCAGCCCTGAGGGGTTGGAGAAATGACGGTAGATCGTGGTGCGAGCAACGCCGGTCTCTTCGGCGATGCGCATCGCGGTAACGGCACTGGCGCCCTCCCTGACGAGTAGCTCGGCGGCGGCATCGAGGATGATTTCGCAGACTCGTGTAGTGCGCGGGTTCTTCCCTCTTCCACGTGGCTGTTGAGCTTTCATTCTCGCGTCGTTTGTGGGCACGGGCTTCGCATGTTGACTTGTTTAGCTACACAATGTATCTTAAACTACACATTGTACCCAAATGCGTCGCAAGAAATTATTGTGGCGCACGTCCACGAGCAAAGGAGGAACTAATGAGAAGAAGAACTCACGCATTCAGAATCATTTTGGCCGCAACCGTTGGGTCCGGCATCTGGAGCCCGTTGATCGGAGCGCAAGACCTGCCAGACCACACCGCCATGATAACCGATGGTGTTTACAGCTATGGCGACGAGTACATTTCGATGTTCGTGGTGACCGACGCGGGCGTGATCGCCTTCGAGTCGGTCAATACCGCGCACTCAACCGGTTTCTTGGAGGCGATCCGGGAAACGACCGACAAACCGGTGCGGTTCCTGCTTCACAGCCACAACCACTGGGATCATGCAAGTGGCGGTCAGGTCTTCAGAGATGCCGGAGCAACTCTCGTTGCTCATACCGAGGCCTATGAGTGGATGGAGGCCAACCCAGGTCCGGACATGGTCGTTCCGGATGAGAGCTGGAGCGGAAGCCGGAAGGACATCACTCTCGGTACGACGACGGTCGAGTTGCACTATCTGGGGATGAATCACGGCCTGGGCATGACCGTCTTCGTTCTGCCTGAGCAGAAGGTCGCCTACATCGCAGACCTGGCGGTTCCCAAGCGCGTGCTCTTCAGCGTTGTACCGGACTTCAACATCAGGGAGTGGGAGCGGTCGCTGGAGGAGATTCTGGATCTCGAATTTGATCGAGCAGTGTTCACCCACAGTATGAGCGCCGAGCCGTTGCAGGGAGGAACCATGCAGGACGTGCAAGACAATCTGCAATTCATCCGGGACTTGCGCGCCGCCATCTATGCGGAGTTCCAGAAGGGCACAAATCCAATGGCTGTGCCAGCTG
>JADFQD010000156.1 GCA_022561975.1 Acidobacteriota bacterium | reverse complement strand
CTACCGCGGGAGGCCAGTCGAGAAGGAGGAGGATCTGGCCTGGTTCGTTGACAACGCTATCCAAGAGACCATCGACCTCGAGTACAAAGCGGAACGTTATGGCGGGAACGACAGTCAGCGACGGGAGTTTCTAAAGGACATCGGCGCGATGGCCAACGCCAACGGCGGGCTCGTCATCATCGGCATCCGTGAGCGGCAAAACGGGGTGGCGCAGTCCATTGACGGAGTCGAAGGGGACATCGAGGGGGAGACCATGGGCGGAGAGCTCCGTCTGTCTCACCTCAAAGGTGACCTCGAGATCTCGACGATGGGCGGAGGGATCACGCTTACCGACTCGGATGTTGACGAAAGGTCTCGACGATGGGCGGCCCAGTGCTGCTCGAGAACGTGACCGGGGATGTCGATGGTTCGTCGATGGGTGGCAGCGTTATCTATAAGAACGTCCGACGCGCCGACAGATCTTCGACGGGAGCGTAACGCTGCAGATTCAAGCAGTTATAGCGTCGCAGGCGAAGGTTGGTGAGAAGGTCAGGCTAGCGCCCAGCCGGCACCCAGTAGCCCAGCCAGGCCGGCGATCCCAGCGAGAATCAACAGCGGGATTGCGACCACGGCCGCAAGAACCCCCAACACCAAAGCGAAGACAGGAGCTAGAACCAAGCCGATCACCAACGCGAGCAGAAGCAGCAGGCCTTTGACGGCCCAGCCGAGCAGCACGAAGGGCAGCAGGACGAGCTTGAAGGCCAGCTTGAGCATCAAGCCCACGAGCGACAAGATCGCCAACATCGCGATGGCGACGAGTATCAAGACTACGATTCCGGCGAGCTCGAACATCGGCATGACCCCCTCGAGAATCACTACGTGGATCTCGGGTCCGAGTTTCGCCTCGTCGAGTCTCTCGAAACCGCTGCTAAACTGAAACGCTCGATGCCGCGAATCACCAAGGTCACCACCCGAACCGGCGACGACGGCACGACCGCCCTTTCCAACGGCTGTCGTGTGGGCAAGGACAATCTACGAATCGAAGCCTACGGAACGGTCGACGAGTTGAACTCGGTCATGGGTGTGGCCATGGCCGAGGGGCTTTCGGAGCCGCTTCCGGCCCTGCTCGAGCGCATCCAGAACGAGCTCTTTCATCTGGGCTCGGATCTGTCTATGCCCGAGGGCGAAGGGGCTTTCTCGGTACCGCGCATCGAAGAGCGGCACACAGATGCCCTGGAGGCCGGACTCGAAGAACTCAGCCGCGACCTGGCGGCGCTCGAGAACTTCGTGCTGCCGGGTGGCGCGCCAGGCGCGGCTCGTCTCAACGTTGCGCGCGCGGTCTGTCGGCGCGCCGAGCGAATCGCGGTGCGCCTGAGCCGGCAAGAAAATGTCGGGCCGGATGTGGTTCGCTATCTGAACCGGCTGTCGGACTTCCTTTTCGTGGCGGCGCGTTTCGAGAATCGGGCGCGTGGGGTCGCCGACATCCTCTGGGACAGCCGATCCTAGCCTGACCATCGGTCGACACGGAGGTCGACCGCTACAGAATAAGACACTCTTGCCCCTCGGGCACGGAGTCCCGAAGCTCTCCTTTGCACCGCGTCACGCTTGACTTGTAGCGGTCGAACTCTGTCTCGACCGTCGCTCGGTGCCGGACTTCTACCACGGGCTGCTAGTCCACGGTCTCGCGCATGACCTCGTCGAGCGTAGTCACGCCGTCGCGGATTTTCTGCAGTCCGCTCATTCGCAGGCTGATCATTCCGGCATCGTGCGCCTTCTCTCGAAGTTCGTAGGCACTGGCGCCGGTGAGAATCAAGTCGCGCACCTGCTCGTCGATGTCCATGACCTCGTAGAGACCAACACGACCCTTGTATCCGGTGCCGCTGCACAGATCACAGCCCCGACCCCGGAACAGTTGCAGCGACTTGATCTCGTCCTTCTTGAAGCCGAGAGTGGTGAGGGCTTGATTCGGAACCTCGAAAGGCTCCTTGCAGCTGCTGCAAATGCGCCGCACGAGTCGCTGAGCGACGATCATGTGCACCGAGCTTGCCACCAGGAAAGGCTCGATACCCATGTTCATCAGGCGGTTGATAGAAGAGGGAGCGTCATTGGTGTGAAGTGTCGAGAGCACCAAATGACCGGTCATTGCCGCCTTGATCGCGACCTCGGCGGTCTCGAAGTCGCGAATCTCTCCAACTAGAACGATGTCCGGATCCTGGCGCAGGAAGGAACGCAAGGTCGCCGCGAAATTGAGGCCGATCTGTTCCTTCATCTGGACCTGATTGATTCCAGTCAGGTTGAATTCCACCGGATCCTCGGCGGTCATGATGTTGACCTCCGGTGTGTTGATTCGCTGCAGGGCCGAGTAGAGCGTATTGGTCTTGCCCGACCCGGTGGGACCGGTCACCAGCACCATGCCGTAGGGTCGGAAGATGGCCTGCTCGAACCGACGCAACGACTCGGCTTCGAAGCCGAGCTTGGTCATGTCGAGCATCAAGTTGTCTTTGTCGAGAAGCCGGAGAACGATCTTCTCGCCGAAGATGGCCGGCAGGACCGAAACGCGGTAGTCGAGGTCTTTGTACTTATTGCCGAGCTTGGTCTTGATCTTGATTCGGCCGTCCTGGGGCAGGCGCTTTTCGGCGATATCCAGTTTGGCCATGATCTTGACGCGGCTGGTGATGGCCTCCCGCAGCTTGATCGGCGGGCGCATCATCTCGTAGAGGATGCCGTCGATACGGTAGCGAACCCGGTACTCCTTCTCGTAGGGCTCGATATGGATGTCGGAGGCACCGCGCTTGATGGCGTCGGTCAGGATGATATTGACGAGACGCACGACCGGCGCCTCTTCGGACTGTTGCTCGAGTTCTGCGAGGTCGATGTCGTCGTCTTCGTCGAGGACTTCGACGTCCGTGTCGTCGGTGTCGGTGATGTCCTCCATCACCTTCTTTAGCTCGATCGAGTGAGTCGAGCCGTAGTACTTATCGATGGCCTCGCGCAGCGCGGCCTCTGAGGCGACCACCGGCTCGACGTTGTAGCCGGTCATGAACTTGATGTCGTCCATCGCAAAGACGTTGGTGGGATCCACCATCGCGATGGTCAGGCGGGCGCCGGCCTTCGAAACCGGGAGGATGGTGTATTTTCTCGAGACGTCGGGCGGGATGATCTTGATGATGGTTTCGTCGATCTCGACCTCGGCCAGATTGATCGCCGGGACGCCGTAGCGCTGGGACAGAAACTCGACGAGTTCGTCGTCTTCCAGAAAACCGAGCTTGACGAGGTGGGTACCGAGCCTGCCGCCCGCTTTTTGTTGCTGCTCGAGTGCCTGTTCGAGTTGGTCACTCGAAACTTTGCCCGCCGAAACGAGCATCTCGCCGATTCGGTTCACTGCCCTCTCCTATGATTTAGTGCCGAGAGCTTGGACAGGTTCTCGGCGCGCATCCACGGAAGTGTAACAGTGGGCCTAAAACAGCGTCAAACAAGCACTATTCGTGATCGCATCCGGACAGCGTCCGAGAGCCGATTACTGCAACCGAGCGAAAAGTCTCGGCCCGTCCGATCCGGTCATGGGTCAACCCAGCAACTCGAGAGCCTTGTCGACCACCCGCTCCGGCGAGATATTCAGCAGGCAAGGCTTGGCCTCGTCGAGGCGTTGGTAGCAAAAGCTGCAGGGCAGGCGATGGACCACCGCGCTGCCCGGTGCTTGATAGGGCCCATTGCGCTCGGGGTCGGTTGGCCCCATGACGCAGACAACCGGCGTGCCCAGCGCATGAGCTAGGTGCAGAGGTCCGGTATCGCCTCCGAGCACGATCCGCGCGGCCCGCGATAGAGCTACGAGCTGTGGAATCGTCTGGAGCTGCTCGAGAACCCGGCCGCCGGCGCGCTGGGCGATCTTGTGAGCGGTGGACTCCTCGCCAGGTCCCCAAGCCACCCAGGTTTCCAGGCCCGACTCCTGTTTGATGGATCGAACGACCTGGCGCCATGATTCGAGCGGATAGTCCTTGCTGCTCCAGGCGGTGCGGGGGTGGAGGAGCGCGAAGGCATCACCCTCCTCGGGGCCCTGAACCCACGGCTCGGCGTGGAGTTTGCGGCCCCCGAAGCTTGCTCTGGCATCACTCGAGGGTACGAGCTGACCTGCCTCCAGAACCGACAGCATGTGATCGACGGCGTGAGTGCCTCGGGCGGGTGCGGTCTCCGACAACCAAATCGCGCTCGAGGGTTCGCGTCGATCTCGAGGCGCCAGTCCCAAGCGGCGGTCTGCGAGAGTGCAAGCGCCGATCAGGCCAGCCTTGTGCGATCCCATGAGATCCAGCACGGTATCCGGCGAGAAGTCATTGAGGGCTTTGAAGAACGCTCTCAACTCGCGCCACGCCCGCCGCGACAGAGGTCCTTGTCTCCAGGTCCTCAAGCCGATCGGGATGACGGCGTCCAGGTCCGGATGCCCTTCGAGGAGAGGTGCGAAGACCTGTTCCACAACCCAACCGATGTGAGCGTCCGGCAGGCTCTGTCGCAGCCGGTTCAGCACCGGCAGCGCATGGACTATGTCCCCCATGGCGCTGGTGCGCACGATCAGGATGCGGGGACCGCTCATAATTGGCTTGCCGCCGCTACTCCGGCAGCTGTCTTATCCGCGAGACAAGGTCCGATGTGGCATGGTCCTTGGGGTCACCGACGAGGACTGTGCGGCCGCCGTAGGCCGCCACGATTCCGTGCTCGGGCACGCGCTCCGGGCTGAGGTAGTCGGTGCCCTTGCAGTGCACGTCGGGCTGGAGCTCGGCCAACAGGGGGCCGGGCGAGTCTCCCGAGAAGATCACCACGTAGTCGACCGGTTCGAGAGCCGCAATCAGTTCCGCGCGTTCGGCCGCCGGGACGACCGGTCGGCCCGCTCCCTTGAGGCTGCGTACCGAAGCGTCGTCGTTCAGGGCCACGATCAGGACATCGGCCTCATCGGCGGCGGCGGTCAGATAGCGCAAATGGCCGACGTGCACGAGGTCGAAGTGTCCGTTGGCAAAGGCCAGGGTCTTGCCGTCGTTTCGCAACCGCGCGGTTTCGCGCCCCAGGGTTTCGAGGTCTAGGACGATTCCCACTCGAGCTTCTCTAGGACGTGCGACCCGGCCGTCACCGCCGCGTCGAGCTCGTCAGGGTGGATCGTGGCGGTACCCAGCTTCTGAACCACGACGCCACCCGCGAAGTTGGCCAGGAGCGCGGCTTCCAATGGCGTCGAATCCGCTGCCAGCGCCAGGGCGAAGGTGCCGATGACCGTGTCGCCGGCTCCGGTGACGTCGGCGACTTGGTCCGAGCCGTGAGTCGGAATGTGGCTGGTGCGATCTTCTTCGAACAAGGTCATGCCGAGACTGCCTCGCGTGACCAGCAGGAAGTCCGTGGCCAGATGCTTGCGGATCGCGGCTCCTGCCGCCGCGAACCTGGCCGGGTCGTCGTTCAGGGGCTCGCCGTAGAGTGCCTCGGTCTCTTCTTCGTTCGGCGTGGCGCCGTCGATGCCGACGAAGTCCCCGAGCCGGTAGCGGCTGTCACACAGAACACAGCTCGATTCGGCAAGAGTCGCTCGAATGGGCTCGATCAGCGCCGGCATGACGGCTCCGTAGCCGTAGTCGCTCAACACGGCGATCCGCGCCTGGCCCGCCCAGCTGCCGAGAGCTTGCGCATGCAAGCGGCTGGAGGGGTCATCGAGGATCACCGAGTCTTCGATGTCGTAGCGGACAATCTGTTGCTTGATGGCGTGTTTGCCGCCACCGAGAACTCGGACCTTGGTGGGAGTCCGGTAGCCGTCGAGGATAGCTATTCCGTGAACGGTGACTCCGAGATCGTCGAACGCGGCCAGAATGGCCCGGCCGCTTTCGTCGTCGCCCACGACCCCGATCGGTAGCGGTTGTCCGCCGAGAGCCGCGATGTTGGCGACCGCGTTGGCGCCTCCGCCCGGGACGAAGCGATCGCTCTCCTGTTTCAAAATCAGGACGGGCGCTTCGCGGCTGATTCGCTTCGGAGTGCCGGTAATGAAGCGGTCGGCGACCAGGTCCACCGCCATGACTACGGGCTGGCCGGTCATAGCTGCGACCAGCTCCTGGAGGCGAGCTGTGCTCGGAAGTGCTTTGGCGGCGTCCATTCACGGGGATTCTAGCCTGCATCGGCCTGGGCGAGAGGCCATCTCGCACGAGACGGTGCGTTCGATCGGCCGGCCGCGTCCGTTCCGGGCTCTCGTCTCGCCCGTCGGTGGTCTATCGGTTTGTAGCGGTCGAGCTCCGTCTCGACCGTTGGGATCAGCTGCGGCAAGACGGTCGACACGGAGGTCGACCGCTACAAATTGCCTCCAGGCCGAGCGCCGGAGATCCCGCTCTGTCGCAGCCGCTACATTCTTGAGGTCGGTCCTGGATCTCGGGACGGCTCGAATGTTCCGTGATTGAGAGATACTTTCGCCATGACGACCGGTCCCGCCGAGAGACTGCGCGAACGCATCCGGCGCGAGGGGCCGATCTCGTTCGCCGATTTCATGGAGGAGGCGCTCTACGGCGAGGGCGGCTACTACGCCCGCGAGGAGCTGCCGATCGGGGAAGACGGTGACTTTGTGACCGGGTCGTCGCACTCACCGCTCTTTGGGCATACCACCGCGGAACTGCTTCGCAGGCTCGATCAAGAGCTGGGCCGGCCGGCCGACTATCTCGAGGCGGGATTCGGCGGCGGCGCCCATCTTCGAGCGGTGATCGAGGCCTCGAAGCGAGCGCGGCGCTGGCTCGCCTACGACC
>JADFQD010000155.1 GCA_022561975.1 Acidobacteriota bacterium | reverse complement strand
ATCGTTTAGCTTCTGCGAGCGGAACGTGAGAGCGCGAACGGTGACTGACAGTCTTGGATCTGCTGAAATCAAGCAATGCTTTCGGCGGCGCGGTGACTAATTGCCAACTCCATGGCCAAGAACGACGCCCTGCGACGCGGCTACGACGATGCCATCTTCGTTGCTCCCACCGGCGAAATCCGCGAAGCCACCGCCTCCAACGTGTTCGCCGTCTGCGACGGGACCTTGGTCACACGACCAGCTCGTGGACTTGGAGACCTTCCTTGCCCACAAGGTCGTCGTCGACGGGTTCGAGGTAGAGTTCGACTGCCTCGCGGATGTTGGCCATCGCTTCTTCGGTGGTATCACCCTCACTGATGCATCCGGGGAGGCTAGGGACGTATGCGGTGTAGCCGCCTTCTTCGCTCGGTTCCAAGACGATCTTCAATTTCATCTGCGCGGTCTCCGCTGTGCAACCAGATTATAGCTGGCTTCGGACGGCTTCGGTAGAGAGCGAGGCGAGCGCGAGGCGTGGATACGAGCCGTAGGACAGCCCGATCGACGGCGGCGCGCTCATGTAGAGGCTGAAGCGGCCGTTGACGCGCTCGAACTCGTGGCTTGTCGGTCGGCTGGGGGAGGGTGGCTTGAACGAGGATCCGGGCCATGAAGCCGAGGGCGCCGGCCGCGCGCGCCGCTTGGGCTGGGAGTTCGAGGCTTCTTCGGATCGCCTTGGCGGCAGCGAAGCCGACGATGAAGGCGGGAATCTTCATCTCGACGCCACAGAGAGAACACAGCAGAGGATCGACCTCCTGCCGCCGTCGCCGACCGCGAAGGTAGTCGCGATGCTTCGTGCCGGACGACTCAGAGGGTAGTCTATCGCTTTCGGCCGGTTCTCGAAGCGGTGCAGGTCAGAAAAGGAGGGGCTCATGGCAGTTTCGACCGGCGACAGAATTCCCGATGTGACGCTGCGCCGAACGACCTCGAACGGAGTGGAGACGGTCTCGACGGTGAAATTCTTTCGAGGCAGGACTGTGGCGCTGTTGGGCGTACCGGGCGCGTTTACGCCGGCCTGCTCCGATGTCCATCTACCGGGCTTCGTGGCTTCGGCCGATGCCTTGCGGGCAGCGGGCGTCGATGAGATCGTGTGCGTCGCGGTGAACGACGCGTTCGTGATGGACGCTTGGGGCCGCGCTAGCGGCGCTGCAGGCCACATAACCTTTCTCGCCGATGGCAACGGAGAGTTGGCTGCGAAGATGGGCCTGGATCTGGATCTCGGCGCAATCGGACTCGGAGTCCGGAACCACCGCTATGCGGCCTTGGTACGGGACGGTGTCATCGACTACTTGGGGGTCGAGCCGGGCCGGGAGGTCGGCGTCTCGAGCGCCGACGCGGTGCTCGAGCATCTGCGCGCGAAGAGTGACCTCCGGCAACCGAGCTAGCCTGCTGGCAACGACGAACTCTGGCCAGTAGCGGTCGCGCTTGTCGCGACCGTCAAACTCTCCGGTCGGCACAAGGCCGACCGCTACAGTCGGAAGCAGTCCGGTCGGGGTCCTTGCTTCCCGGCGTCGCAAGCCGAAGTATCTTCAAGGGGCTTCCGGAAGCCCGGCGGCGTTTCACTACGACGATCGGTGAGAAGGTCAGGCCGGGCTTCGAGTTCCGAGGTGTCCGTGCGCTTCCAGGTTTCGAACGCAGCGGCCGGCTCGCCGTTTTCGCGCGGACAGCGTTCGACCGAGACCAGCTGCCACGCGTCACGGTCCCAGTCCGGGAAGTAGGTGTCGCCCGCGACCTCGATCGCGACTCTTGTCAGGTAAAGGCCGTCTGCTCTGGGCAGGGCTTCGGCATAGACCGACCCTCCTCCGGCCACGAAGGCCTCGGTCTCGCCCGCGGCCCGAGCCAAATCGACGGCCCGGTCCAGGCTTGTGGCGTGGGCAATGCCCGCCGGTAGCTCGGGAGTGCCCCGGCTCAGAACGATTGTGGTTCTTCCGGGCAGCGCTCTGCCGATCGATTCGAAAGTCTTGCGGCCCATCAAGAGATGGTGGCCGAGGGTCAGGGCCTTGAAGCGTTTGAGGTCTCCCGAGATTCGCCAGGGCAGGCGGTTGTCGCGCCCGATGACGCCGTTTTCGGCCACGGCCACGATGATCGATAGCTTCATCCCGGATCCGAAGGACTCAGAATCAAACCGCTATCGGCGCCTTGATGGGAGGGTGGGGGTCGTAGCTCTCGAGCACAAAGTCCTCGTAGCGGTAGTCGAAGATCGAGTCGACTTGGCGCTCGAGGCGCATCTGCGGCAGTTTCCGTGGTTCGCGGGCGAGCTGCGTTTGCGCTTGCTCGATATGGTTGAGGTAGAGGTGCGCGTCCCCGAGAGTGTGCACGAAATCGCCGGGCTCCAGACCGACAACGCCGGCGACCATCATGGTCAGGAGCGCGTACGAGGCGATGTTGAACGGCACGCCGAGAAAAACATCGGCGCTGCGCTGATAGAGCTGACAGGAGAGCTTGCCGTTGGCGACGTAGAACTGAAACAACGTGTGGCAGGGGGGGAGCGCCATGGCGTCGAGATCGGCCACGTTCCAGGCGCTGACGACGTGGCGCCGTGAATACGGGTTGTCGCGGAGTTCGCGGATCAGGTTCGAAATCTGATCGATCGCACCGCCATCCGGCGTCGGCCAGGACCGCCATTGAAAGCCGTAGATCGGCCCTAATTCGCCGTTCTCGTCCGCCCATGCGTCCCAGATCTTGACGCCGTTCTCGTGCAGATACCCGACGTTGGTCTCACCTCGGAGAAACCAGAGCAGCTCGTAGGTGATCGAGCGCAAATGGAGTTTCTTGGTGGTCAGCAGCGGAAACCCCTGGGCGAGATCGAAGCGCATCTGATGCCCGAAAATCGAACGCGTGCCGGTACCGGTGCGGTCCGACCGCTGGTTGCCGTGGTCGAGGATTTTCTGGAGCAGATCGAGGTACGGTCTCATGCTCGCGCTGCCTCGCTATTCGGTGACTCCCTTTGCGTCCGCTTTTCGGTCGGCGCCAACCAGCCTTGCCAAGCTGTCCCTCAGGTCCTCGATGATCGAGTAGAGGGCCGGCACCAGGAGCAACGTAATCAATGTAGCAAACAGAACCCCAAAAGCCAACGAAACCGCCATCGGAATCAGAAACTGAGCTTGCATGCTCTTCTCGAGCAGGAGCGGTGTCAGACCGGCAAACGTAGTCAGTGAGGTCAGAAGAATCGGGCGAAACCGGGCCTCGCCCGCGATCTGAATGGCTTCGCGAATGGTGGCGCCCTTGCGCGTGGCTCGATTGATCCAGGAAACCAGCACCAAGCTGTCGTTCACCACCACGCCGGTCAACGCTACGATCCCGAATATCGAGAGGATGGCGAGGTCCATGCCCATGATCACGTGTCCCCACACCGCCCCGATCAAGCCGAAGGGGATCACGCTCATCACGATCAGAGGCTGTAAGTAGGAACGGAAGGGGATCGCCAGCAGGCCGTAGATAACCAGCAGGGCGAGCGCGAAGCCGCTCAGAAGCTCGGAGACGGTCTGGCGTTGCTCTTCCTGTTCGCCTTCGAAGGAGAACCGAATCTCGGGATAATCCGCTAGAACTTCGGGCAGAACCCGCGCGGCGAGGTCGGCGATGATGTCGTTGGTGCTGGCGATTTCGGTGTCTACGTCGGCGGTGACGTTGACCACGCGATTGCGGTTGGTTCTCTTGATGGCTGCGGGCCCACGCGAGAGCGTCGTCTTGGCGGCCGTGGCGAGCGGCACTTCGGCGCCCTGATTATTCCGAATTCGCATCTGCTCGAGGTCGGCCAACGATCGACGCTCGCTCTTCGGGTATCGGACCATCACCTTGACGTCGTCGCGCCCACGCTGGATGCGTTGCGCCTCCTCGCCGTAGAACGCTTGACGCACCTGGCGCGCGAGATCCAATTGGCTCAATCCCGCCAGCTCGCCCTCGCGGGTCAGCTCGAGTTCGACTTGTCGTTTTCCGGCGCGGAATGAATCCGCGATGTCACGGGTGCCTGGGTAGGCGGCGATCTCCTCTTTGAGTCGCTGGGCGACTGCCGTCAAGTGATCGAGATTCGGGCCGAACAGCTCGATGTTGATGGCGTCTCCCGCGCTGAACAGCGATGAGCTGAAGGTGAGCTCGACGACGTCCGGGATCTCGCCGATCTTGGCGCGCCAGCGATCGGCGATTTCGGTGGAGGAGACCAACCGCTCTTCGACCGGTTGCAGCTCGAGGTTGACCTCGCCGAGATGGGGCGAGTCGAAGTTGGCGGTCCCGGTCACGCCTCGGCTCTGATGAGCCCGAAAGGGTTGATCGCCGACCGACGCGAGCACATTGCGAATCGGTCGCTCGCCGGTTTCCTCTTCGAACTCGCGGGCCAGCTCCAGTGCGGCGGCTTCGATACGCTCGATGGCAGCTGCGGTGACCTCCGCGGGTGTGCCTTGCGGCAGGGTCAGCATCGCGGCGGTGTTGTCGGCCTCGACCGGCGGGAGGAAATTGAACTTGACCCAGCCGCCGCGCACAACGCCGAGGGTCACGAGGAGTCCTGCGATTCCGATGGCCAGAGTCAGATAGCGCCATTGGATGGCTCTTGCCAGGGTTGGACGGTAGGTCTCCGCGATCAAACGGGTGAGGCCGCTGCCGATGCGCTGCTGAAACCGAGCCCAGAGCCCCGGCTTCTTGCCGGCGCCGCCTTGGGCGTGGTGAAGATGCGAGAGGTGATTGGGGAGAATGAAAAGCGATTCGATGAGAGAAAAAATCAGAGTTGCGATCACGACGATCGGGACCACCCTCATCACTTTTCCCATATTCGTGGTGATCGTCAGAAGCGGAGCGAAGGCCGCAATTGTGGTCAGTACCGCGAAGGTGACGGGCTTGGCCACCTCGATGGTTCCGGTCTCGGCAGCTTCGAGACCTTCGAGCCCGGATTCGTACACGGTGTAGATGTTTTCGCCGACGATGATCGCATCGTCCACGACGATGCCGAGTACGACAATGAACGCGAACAGAGAGATCAGATTCACGGAGACATCGTTTCCGGGCATTAGGATGACGGCGCCGAGAAACGAGATCGGAATGCCGAGCGAAACCCAGGTCGCCAGGCGCAGTTTCATGAACATCGAGAGTACGAGCAGGACCAGAGCAAAGCCGGCGATTCCGTTGCGTGCCAGCAGATCGAGGCGGCTCCGAAGGACGAGGGTGTCGTCGCGCCAGGCATCGATGGCGATTCCTTCGGGCAGGGCGGGCCGAGCCTGGGCGATGTAGCGTTTGACCGCGCCTGCGATTTTGAGCGCGCTCTGCTCGCCCACGCGAAAGACCTGAACGACCACGGCCGAGCGGCCGTTGAACCGTGACCATAGATCCGTGTCGGCAAAGCCGTCGACTATCGTGGCGACATCGCCCAGGAGGAGGCTGGTGCCGTCGGGCTGGGTTCTCAGCGGCAGCCGCTCGAACTGGGCGCCGCCGTAGGCCTGGCCCTCGGTGCGCAGCAGAATCTCGCCGTCGCGACTGCGAATCCGACCTCCCGGTAGGTCGAGCGAGGAGCGGCGAACAGCCCTTGCGACCTCGTCGAAGGTGAGACCGTATTGTCTGAGGTCCTGTTCACTGACCTCGATCGAGATTTCGTACGGACGGGCGGCGACGAGTTGGACCTGGGTGATCTCGGGCAGATTGGAAAGGTCGTCCCGCACTCGTTCTCCCAGGTACTTGAGCGTGCGCTCGTCGGCGTCACCAGAAATAACGACTTCGATCACCTGGGTGCGCCGTATGACCTCCTCGATAACCGGCTCTTCGGCCTCGAGTGGAAACGTGTCGATGGCATCGACCTTCGACTTGACGTCGTTCATCACTCTCTCGAGATCGGCTCCATGCCTGATTTCTATGGTGATCACCGCGGAGTTTTCGGCGGCCGTCGAGCGGATGTTGTCGATGCCTTCGATGCCCTGGATCGCTTCTTCCACCCGGACGACCACGCCCTCTTCCACCTCTTCCGGCGCAGCGCCGGGGTAGGGCACGGAAATCGTGATCAGGTCGATCGAGAACTCGGGGAAGACCTCCTGCTTGATGTTACGCAGGGTCACCAAGCCGCCGATTACTATCAGCACCATCAGAAGATTAGCGGCGACGCCGTTTCGGGCGAACCATCGGATCGCGCCGTTCATGATCGATCTCCCTCGAGGCTCGGGGCCGCGACGCCTGGATCAGGGCTCTGAACGCGAACCCTCATCCCATCCACCACCGCCGCGAGCGGAGATACGCAGACCCGCTCCCCGCTGGCCAGGCCACCGCTCAGGATCGCTTCCTCGGAGCCGATGCGCAGGATTTCGACCGCGCGGATGTCGATGCGGTCGTCCGAGGTGACGACGAGAACGCTGCCGTCGGTGCGTAGCGCCGCTCGCGGCAGGACGATCGCGTCGTCGACCGTCTTGCCCTCGATCTCGGCCTCGAGGAAGAGCCCCATGGGCAGCGGCGCCGGGTGCGTACCGGCCAGCGAGAACGGGTCTTCGACTTCGGTGATGATCGAAATCATTCGGGTCAGCGGATCGATCCGGCTGCCGGTGCGAACCACCCTTGCCGGCCACGATCTGTCGGAAGCTGCGATTCGCCCGGTGAGCAGCACACGCGGCTGGGGACCGCGCGGTCTGCCGAGCGCGATGTCGAGGAACGCCAGATCGTCCTGCGAGATCTCGAGTGAAACCTCGGCGCGATCGGTCGAGTAGATTCGAGCCAGCGCTGTGCCGGGACCGACGAACTGCCCGACATC
>JADFQD010000154.1 GCA_022561975.1 Acidobacteriota bacterium | reverse complement strand
AGCTCGTCCGGTAGCTCCGGGTTCAGGCGGACCGGCGAGAGAGGAGTCTTCGTCAAGATCTCGGCCGAAATTGCGCCTAGGGTCTTACCCTCGAAGGGCCGTCCTCCCGTCGCCATTTCGTACAGCACCACGCCCAGGGAGAAGAGGTCCGTTCGAGCGTCCAACTCGTCCCCCCGCACCTGTTCTGGCGACATGTAGGCAGCGGTTCCTACGGTCGCACCCTCCTTGGTCACGACGAGCTCGGTGGGAACCTCGCTTTCGTCGGAACGCACCGCCGGTTCCTCCGTGATCTTGGCCAGCCCGAAATCCAGGACCTTGGCTTCGCCGTGCTCGGTAACGAAGAGGTTGGCCGGCTTGATGTCGCGGTGGACGATTCCCACCGCGTGAGCTGCCTCCAACGCGTCCGCTATTTGTGCGCCAAGCTCGAGCAGCTGCTCGGTCGGTGCCGGCCTGCCAGCGATCCGGTGCTTGAGCGTCTCTCCCTCCATCAACTCCATCACCAGGAACGGCCGACCCTCGTTCTCGCCGATGTCGTGGATCGTGCAGATGTGAGGGTGGTTGAGTGCCGATGCGGCCCGGGCCTCTCGGTGGAACCGTTCCAAGGACGTCGGGTCCGCCGCTAGCTCCTCTGGAAGGATCTTTAGGGCCACCCGCCGCCCGAGACGGTCGTCCACCGCCTGGTAAACGACGCCCATCCCACCGCCTCCAAGCGTCTTGAGGATTCTGTAGTGGGAGACGGTCTGGCCGATCATCTCCGGGCGTGAGCCTGCGTCCATGTTGTTCGGTGGTACTTCCAAGTTGAAGTGCTGACTAACAGACTACGGCGATGGACGCCAAGACACAAACTTGCCGAGCAGCCTGGCAGCGTAGATGCTATGTAGGCCGGTTCGCGTTGGAGCGGGTCGGTCTAGGCAAGAGGCTGCTGAGTACCTATAGTGTCGTGTCCCTGAAATACCTAGCGGATGTGATATCGCGGGCGATCAGGAGAGAGAAATCTACTGCGTGCCCGAAGGTGGCGGTTGGGTGTCCCACCTCGCGGTCTCGCCCGATGGCCGGCACGTCGCGTTCGTCTCTCGATCTGCGGGCCTCAAGGTGGTCGCCGTGGGTGGTGGGGAACCGCACGAACTGCTCAAAGTGGAGACCGGAAACAGCATTTCTCCGTTAGCGTGGACGCCCGACGCCACGCAGATCATCTACGCAGTCAACACGGGTGGCGAGAAGCAAGAATTCGAGTTGAGGAGCGTCCCAGCGCAGGGTGGCGAGCCGAAGTCCCTCGGGCTGAGCATGGAAGGTGTTGTGGCTCACGCGTTGAGCGTCCACCCCGACGGCCACCGCATCGCGTTCACCGCGGGGACTCCTTTACGCTCAGAGGTCTGGATGGTGAAAGAGCTGTTACGAGCGTCCAGGAATTCGAGGCAAGAGTACTGAGTCTCTTAATCCCTATCGGAGGTCAACCATGGATCTCGGACAACTACTGGGGTCGGCTGGTTTCAGTGCATTTCGTGACGAGTGCTGGAACAAGAAACCCGTCTACATAGAAAATCCAGCGTCTAACATCGCGGGTCTATACAGCATCGCTACCCTCCGCTCGGACATGGTTGGCGGCGAGGATCAAAAGAACAAGTCGCTACGGATACTGTGCGTGCGACTCGATGAGGAAGGAAACAACACCGGCGTCGGAGCCGTGCCCCCTCATCTGGTTCAGAGCCCAGGCATGGAGAGCCTCCAAGTAGGACCAGTGAAACCGGGCCCTCCAGAGGTTCTCACCGAACCCGGGGAATCTAACTAGTCCGCCACGCCAGCGCGCTGCGCGGGCCTTTTCCAGACAGAACGGTATCCCGCTCAAGAGCGACGGTGCTGCGGTTCTGCGACATAGTCCCGGTCTAGCCGATCTGCGAGAATCGACCCCATGCGCCTGCTCCTCTTCCTGCTCAACCTCTACACCTGGGTCATCATCGCGCGCGCCCTCGTCTCGTGGGTGAGCCCCGATCCCAGAAACCCGATCGTCCAGTTCCTCTACCAGGCGACCGAGCCGGTGCTGCGGCCCCTGCGCCAGATCGTCTCGCCGGACGCCATCGGTGGCATTGACATCTCGCCGATCCTCACCATCGTCCTGATCCAGATCGTCAAGTACCTGATCGTGTCGCTGGCGTACGGTTGACGCCAAGCCCGACCTGCAGCGCAAAACATATCTCCCTTTGGAGATAGCTCGGAACTCACACTGGTTGTTTGCACCTGGAGCCCTTGGCCTGGCAATCATGATGCTCGTGAACCCGGCATCACCGCCGACCGACCCATGCGTGTGGCGAAGATCGTGGAGCCTTACACCCTCCAGCTTCGCCAAGCCGGGTCGGCCTTTGCTCCGAAGCGAACACGGTGATCGATGATCACAGTGTCGGGGCCTCGCTTCCAGAACCACCGGGCACAACAACCTTCAAAAAATCAAAGGGTTAGAGCGGCTTGACCCGAGAGCTCCGAGTTCTCCCAGCTGATTCGAGCAAACATAGAGTGCTCAGCGACAATTAGTCTTGTGCACGCATTGCCTCATGGTTTCTGCTACCCAGAAGACCCCGTTGCCTCACAGAATCTGCTACCGAGCAGAGGCAAGACAAGGAGGCAACGATGGCGAAAATCAACAAGGAGACACGCCGCGCGGTCGTGCGTGCGATCGCAGAGCGTTACCGATCGAGCAGCCGAGGCGATAAACGGCGTGTTCTCGATGAGTTTGTGGCCCTTACGGGGTATCACCGAAAACATGCGATTCGGGTAATCCATGAAAGGGTCCGGTCTGAGAAGAGGCAACCGAAGAAGAGAACTCATCCTCGGGTCTACGACGAGGCGGTCCGGCAAGCCCTCGTTGTTCTTTGGGAAGCGTCGGATCGGATTTGTGGCAAGCGCCTGAAGTCGCTCCTTGCCGTTCTAGTGGCAGCCCTCGAACGCCATGGCCACTTGGAGCTCGATGGCGTCGTTCGGAGGAAGCTCCTGTCAATCAGTGCCGCGACGATCGATCGGCTCCTGGCGCCCACCCGAGAGGCCGTGCGCGGCAAGCGTCGGCGTACCCGCAAGCCGTCCGCCGCTCGCGCGAGCGTACCGGTGCGCACGGCAGAGGGCTGGAACGAACCGCCGCCCGGCTACATGGAGGGAGATCTCGTCGCACACTGCGGCGAGCGCATGGCTGGAAGTGTCGCCTACACGTTGGTTCTCACGGACATCGCGAGCGGCTGGACCGAGTGCGTCGCGCTCGCGGTACGCGAGGGCACTCTGGTCATCGAAGCCCTGCGTCGTCTGCAGAAGGAGATGCCCTTTCCGCTTCTGGGTCTCGATACGGACAATGGCGGCGAGTTCATCAACGAGCCGCTGGTGGCATTCTGCGCGGAGCAAGGGATCGAATTCACCCGCTCTCGGCCGTATCGCAAGAACGACCAGGCGTGGGTGGAGCAAAAGAACGGCGCGGTCGTTCGTCGGCTGGTGGGCCACGGCCGACTTGAGGGTATCGCCGGCGCCCAGGCGCTCGCTCGTCTCTACAGTGCCTCGAGGCTGTTCGTGAACTTCTTTCAACCCTCGTTCAAGCTTCTCGACAAACGCCGAGTGGGCTCGCGGGTCAGCAAGCGGTACCTGACCCCGGAGACGCCATACGGTCGCCTCCTTGCTTCCGATGCGATCGAAGAGACCATGAAGCAACAGCTCCGTGCGGTCATGGCCTCGCTGGACCCGCTCGAGCTGCTCGATGAGATCCGCGCGGTGCAGCACCACCTCGCAGGACTCACCAGAGGCGAGGCACTGCACGTACTCCCGCACCGGGATGCCGATCTTGATCGCTTCTTGCACAGCCTCTCTTTGGCCTGGAAGAAAGGAGAAGTGCGGCCCACCCACCAGAAAGAGCCGAAACCGAAACGCTACTGGCGGACGCGGAAGGACCCGTTCGAGGCGGTGTGGCCACAGGTCCTCTTGTGGCTTGAAGACACGCCTGACCGAACGGCCAAAGAGTTGTTTAAGCGTCTACGAGTGGAGCACCCAGGGCCGTTTCGTGAGGGCCAGCTGAGAACACTTCAACGACGGGTCAAAGACTGGCGCAGTGCGGCAGCGCGGCGTCTCGTCTTCGGCAGCGACGGCGGAGTCCATCTCCCAACGGCAGAGTTGTGAGGAGAAGGTCTCTACGAGCTGAGCTGCGGAGGGCACCCTCTCCCTGGAGCGCCGTCGTAAGGGCTGCGGGAAAGCCCCCGGACCACCACACTTTCCCGCAGCCCTTACGACGGCGACGTGGTCTGGAAAAGAGCGGTAAGGTTACCGTGTTTCGCAGTCCGGATCCGGTACGATTCCGATGAGGCAGCACGGTAGCAATTTAGAATGAGGCAACACGGTGCACAAGACTAATTGTCGCTGAGCAGGCCCGCTATTCTCCGCGCTATCTGAGGGTCTCCTTCAGGTGAGATAGGGCAGCCTAGCCGGTCGCCTTGCCGCGCCAGCTCCTCACGCTGTCGAAGCGCGCCAGGAGAGGCACTTGACAAATACGATCGGTCGTGTTATTTTGTGCATCGATGTCGAAAGGTGCAGCCACACGAGAGCGGATTCTGGATCGGGCGGTCGACCTCGCCGCGACCGTCGGGCTCGAGGGTCTGAGCCTCAGCGACCTCGCCAAGGCGACCAAGATGTCGAAGAGCGGGCTGTTTGCGCACTTCGAGTCGAAAGAGGATCTTCTGCTCGGGGTCCTCGAGACCGCTCACGCCTACTTCATCGATACCGTCGTTTCCCCCGCCCTGCGCGAGCCGCGCGGCGAGCCGCGGGTGCGCGCGCTGCTCGAGCGCTGGCTGGCCTGGCAGCAAGCCCGAGAAGCGGGTGGTTGCCCCTTCGTCGCGGCCTCCAACGAACTGGACGATCGCCCCGGCCAGCTGCGCGATGCCCTGGTCGCGGTGCAGCTCGACTGGATCGAGACCCTCGCCACGGCAGCCCGCATCGCGGTCGAAGAGGGGCATTTCCGCCCCGAGCTCGACACCCGCCAGCTCGCCTACGACATGTACGGCATCTCTCTGGCGTTTCACTTTTACCATCGCCTGCTGCGCGATCCCGAGGCCGCCGCTCGGGCAACCGACGCCTTCGAGCGACTGCTCGAGGCCTCCCGATAGGAGAATACGCTCATGCCGACACTGGAAAACTCAAATCATAAGAAAAGCACGAACGGTCGTGTCTATATGCTACAGCTCCTGCTGCGTGCGCTCAGCCACCTGGCGCCCGGCGTCTCCGCCCGGCTCGCCGAGCGGCTCTTTCTGACGCCGCTGCGCTTCCGGGTGCCGGCTCGCGAGGCCGCTTGGCAGCGGTCGGCGCAGCGCCTGACCGTCGGACCGCTCGCGGCCTGGGTATGGGGCACCGGACCGCGCACCGTGCTTCTGGTGCACGGTTGGGCCGGGCGCGGCCTCCAGCTGGGAGCGTTTGTCGAACCACTGGTCGAGCAGGGCTTCCGCGTCGTCGCCTTCGACGGGCCGGGTCACGGTCGTTCGGTCGGCCGGAGCTCCTCTCTGCCCGAGCTGACGGCGGCGATTGCCACGATGGCCAGGCAATTCGCTCCCGTCGAGTCGGTGATCGCCCACTCCCTCGGCGCCACCGCGACCCTCTGGGCGCTGGCCCGGGGAGAGCTGGCCACCGAGCGGGTGGTGTTGCTGGCGCCACCCGCTCGGCTGCAGGTGATTCTCCGTCGGTTCTCCGAGATGACCGGCTTCTCACCTGACGTGGTGGCGCGCATGCAGCGCCGGATCGAAGCGCGCTTCGGCTTTCGCTGGAGCACCGCCGAGCCCGTGCGTCTCGCCCCCGGGCTGGGCATTCCGGCACTGGTGATCCACGATCGAGACGACCGCGAGATTCCCGTTACCGAGGGCCGCGATCTGGCCGAGGCCTGGCCGGGCGCCCGCTTCGTGGCCACCGAAGGGCTGGGGCACCTGCGCCTGCTGCGCGCTCCGCAAGTGATCGCATCGGCAGTCGGCTTCCTGAGCTCCGACTCGCTACGAGACGAGCCAGCCGCGACCGGCACGATCGCAAGACCTGCTGGCGGTGCGCGAGCACTTCCGGCCAGAAGATCGAATGGAGGCACATATGACGCCGCACTACCCAGAGATCCGGGTTCACGTGGAGAGTCAGAATTCTCTGACTCTGGTCGCCGCCGTCCGGCATGCCCTGCGGCAGGCCCGAGTCGGGAAGGAGGAGATCTACCGCTTCTCGGAGGAGGCCTTCGCCCGCCAGCGCGAGCTTTTTTACCCATAGTGGACAAAACGGGTCCAAGTACTCGACCAACAGGAGGATCGCGATGACGATGCACGCAAGGACAACAGTCCCACACCCCCCAACTGCCGACGGTGACGGCCGTGCCGTGATGGAGGCCATCGGCCGGGTCACCCAGTCCAGCTACGCCCGGAGGAACACGAATGAGCATTGCAACCTACCTTCAGCAGATCAGCTACAACCAGTCTGCCCTTTGTAGCAACACTGAGGGCTTGAACCACGACGAGAGCCTGCGCCAGCCCCAGCCGGCAGGCAACTGCCTCAACTGGGTGGTGGGCCACATCGTTGCCAGCCGCAACCGCTGGCTCGAGGCCCTCGGCCACCAGCTCCTGTGGGGAGAAGCCGAGCTGGCCCTCTACGGCCGTGGGCCCCTCACCGATCCCTCCAAGGCCCTGCCCTGGCAACGCCTCCTCGCCGACTTCGAGGAGCTCCAGGGGCCGCTTGCCGCCGGCATGCAGGCGCTCAGTGAGGAGGACTTGGCCAAGCCGGCGGCGTACAGCCCGGGCAACCGATCGGACGAGACGGTGAGGTGTCCTTCGCCAAAACCCTGTTTCGCGTGAGGAAGCCCCCGAGGCTGGCCGTCCGGGGCGAAGTCTCACCTTGGAAGCGGAACTTTGTTGGCTGCAGACCGCTTCGACGGGCGGCGAGCAAG
>JADFQD010000153.1 GCA_022561975.1 Acidobacteriota bacterium | reverse complement strand
AGCGCACCCGAAAGCGCTCCCAACGCGACCCGCAGGACTTCTACCACGGGCTGCTAGAGGCTTGCCCGGAAACTCGGGGAGCCGAAGCGGCACGCCGCGGTTCTACAGGACGGACGACGTTACTCGATCACCCTCGGTTCGCGGGCGATCACCAAGTTGATCCGGGTACCGGGTCTTACCCTTGCTTTCGGCCCGGGGCTCTGTGAGACAACGGTTCCAGGCCTTGCTTGCCTGGTGTCTTGGTATGTGACCTCGCCGAGCCTCACGAAATGCACGCCCTGGAAGTACTTCAAAGTGCGGACGGCGGCCTTTTCGCTCTCGCCGATGAGATCCGGAACCTCGGCAAGGCCGGCCACCGTTATCTCGACGGGGCAACCGGCCTTGAGAACAGTTTCGGAGGCAGGCCGTTGCTCCAGAACCGTACCGAGGCGCTTGTCGCTGGGCTTGTCTTTGACCTGGCCGAGACGGAAGCCGGCCTCGGCCAGGGCCGCCTTCGCCCGTTCGGTCGGTAGCGTGGTGAGCTTGGGAACGGGGCCGGCATTCGGGCCCGCGGTCGAGACGACCAGCTCGACAAGCGTTCCCTGGTTTCGCCTGGAAGGCCAGCCGGGTGCCTGGTCCAAGACCCGTCCGGATTCATCGCAGCTTTCCCTCTCGGTTATTGCGCCGACCTGGAACCCTTTGCCACGGATCTGCTCACGGGCTCTTGCCAAGGGCTGGTTCTTGACGCCAGGGACCCGAACCCGTCGGCCCGTGGCGACCACGAGATCGACCGGACTGCCGTTCGCCAGGGGCGTGCCGGCTTCCGGCTTCTGCCCGATGACCGTGCCGGGAATCGCGACGTCGACGCCTTCATAGGTGATCGCGTCCACAGCGAGCTTCAAGCGTTCGAGGATAGCCCGGGCCACTTCCGAGGTCTTGCCTTGGAGGTCGGGGACAGCGACTCCGATCACCTGGAGGTCGCCCTTCCAGGTACGCGCGTGATGGCCTTTTTCGCCCTTCTGGAACTCCCTCTGTTCGACCTTCAAATAGGTTCCGTAGTAGCGTTTCGCGAGCGTCGTATCGTTTTTCGCCTCGCTGGCCTTACCCAGTTGATAGTAGGCCGGCGCGTACGAAGGCCGAGCGCGAATCGACTTTTCGTATTCCCGCGCGGCCTCTTCCTGGTAGCGCTCCTTCTCGCCGGGATCGGAAGTTGCCGAGGCCCTGTCCTCGAGCAAGGTGCCCCTCTTGACGTAGGCGGGTGCGAGGTCCCGGTGGTCGGAGATGACCTCCTTGTAGTGTTCATCGGCCTTGGCGTAGGCATCGCGGCTGGCCTCGTCCTCTCCACGTTGGGCCGCCAGTCTTCCCTGCTGCTGGCTCAGGCTGCCGAGCTCGAGCTTGGCGAACGGGTACTGAGGATAGGCGTCGAGCGCTTCCTTGAGCACGCCTTCCGAGGCGGCGTAGAGCTCTGCGGCTTCGTCGAGTCTGCCTTTCTCGAAGGCGATCTTGCCGAGCTCGATCTGGGCTCGCGCCGTGTTGGCGGCGGTCACTCCCTCGAGCCATGCGCGTCGAGTACTGTTGGTACGCGCAGTCGCGGAGAGATCCTTGCCGCGCCGAAACCACCCGAAGGACCGCTTGGTCTCCTCCTCGGCCAGGTCCAGGTCGCCGCGCTCGCGCGCCACGGCGGCGAGGTCCATGTGAAGGTTGCCGAGCGCGTTTTTGGCCGCAGCCGATTGCGGGTCCTGCTCGACGGCGGCTTCCAGGTAACGTCCAGCCTTCTCGAGGTCCCCGGCCTGGCGGCTGGCTGCTCCGAGCCGGGTCAACCAAGCCGCCGACCGGGGCTGCGATGCGGAGGCACCCTCGTACTCGACCACTGCCTTGCGGCCCTCGCCCCAGTCGCTATAGACGTCGCCCAGACGGACACGGCTCGCCGCGCTTTGCCTCCAAATGGCGTTGTACCGCGCTTTGCGAAACACCTCGCCGCGTTCTTGCGGGCTTCCGAGCCTGGGCGGCTCGTGAGCCGCCGCGTAGCTCGGTTGCGCCGCGATCAGAACGTCGTTGCTCCAATTCAACGTAGAGGCCACCTCGAGCTCTCCGAGCCGCTGGGGCGCAGAGGCCGCTCCGCTGAGAATCGCCTTTTGCAAGGGCTGGACGACGGTTTCCCCGGTGACTTCGCCGCTGACTTCGATGGAGACCTCGAGCACCTCGAGGTCTCGCTCGCAGCCGGACTCCGCGCAGTCCAGGCAATCCACCAGGATCTTGTCCCGATAGGTGCCGGCGGCGATGCCGCGCGCGTCGATGGCCAGAACCAGTGTCAGAAGCCCGAGTTCGCCCGGTGGAACGGCGACAGCCTCGAGGGCACCGACAACCAGCCAGGGCAGGTTCCCGGCGGTCCGGACCCCGAAGCTCTGTGTCTGGGCGCAGGCGTTGTGGGTCGGGATGGCGGTCTCGGTCTTGATCGTCCCTCCGGTCTGGAGACGGAAGCCCCAGAAGGCTCCGATACCGGCGGGTGGTGGGGGAGCCACGGCAGGAGCCAGGGCCTCGGGCCGCTGGATCCGGACTTCCCCATCGAGCACGAGGAGTTCGGCCTCGCCGGCTTCGTCGATCCGGACCTCGAACTCGGTGCCTTGGGCGCCGAGAGTGAGCTCGTCCGGCAGCAGGACTTCGAAGAAGCCGTTGATCATGGCGAAAATTCGCCCGAGCGAGAGCCCGACCGCTCTCGGCCCCCGGATCCGGACGTCGGTACCCGCATCCACGAGAACGTCCGCGAAGCTCTCCTGGTCGTCCTGAAGAAAGCGCAGGATTACCTGGACCCCCTCGCTGCTGCGCAGCCGATCTTCGGCATAGAGCTCCTCACCGGTGAGGCCTGGCACGGCGGATCCGTCGGCGGCTCGAACCACCTCGAGTTGACTCGACGTGATGCTGTCGCTCGGCTGACCGCCAACCAACACCGAGTTGATGATGGCCAGGGGCTCTGCGTCAGCGGCTCGTGCGGGCTTGCAAGGTAGGAGCGCCAGCACCGCGAGCAGGGCGGTCGCCAGCTCCGAGCTGCCGAGGCGACGATTTGCGAACACGTCTCAGGTCTCCTGGCGGCGCTCCAGCACGGACAGCGCCAAGTAGGCCACGACCAACGCGGCGAGCCAATAGAAGATGGGGACCACCAGTTTTCCCTGTTTGAAGACTACCAGGGCGAGGACCGCTGCGGGTACCAGGAACAGAACTGAGCCCAAGGCGAGATCGGCGGCGGTCAACGCCCAGTGTGTGTATGGAGATGTTGCCTCGACGATCGCTCGAGGCCTGCGGCTTCTGAGGCGCCAGAAGGCTCCGAAAGCGGCGGCGGCGAGGAGGCCGATCGTCGAGACCAGCGGGCCCGGGGTGCGAAGATACCGGCGCGCCAGAAGGTGGCCGACGATCGCGGCGTGCAGACGATAGCCGGCGACGGTTTGAAAAGCCTCGACGCCTTGGTCTTCGAGCGATCCCACGATGACCACGTGGCCCGCGAAGCGGTCGAGCGAGGCGGGGTCGTTGTCGCACCAGTGGAGGACATCGTCCAGCGCGTGCTCCTCAAATGCTCGAGAAGTGCCGATGTTGAACGTGAACATCAGGCCGGGCTCCGCGTTTCGGACGTAGTGAACCGGGATGGTGTGGGGAGTCGTGAGGGTTTCGCCGGTGAGCCGGATCAGCTCGTCCTCCCGCACATAGCGAGCGCGGGTGGCATCCACTGTGAGCATCACCGCCCTGAGCGCCAAGGATGGCCAGAGCTCCCCTGACTCGACCGGAGCGTCGCTATGCTTCAGCCGGGCGAGCTCGATTCGCGGAAGAGGAGAGCCGATCGCATGCGCCAGTGGTCTGGTCTGAATCAGGCCCCAGCCCTCGCGGTCGGCTCGCAGCTCTTCGAGGAGAAGCGGTTCGGCCGGCGTCGGGCCCGTTTCGTCGGTGGCGCCGGTCGTATCCCTGAAAAACCGGACCCCGAGGACCACAGGAACCGAAGACCCGTGGATGCTTGCGGCGAGATCCGAGTCGGCCTCGGCCTCAGTTGCATCTTCGAAGTAATAGTCGAACACGACGACCTTCGCGCCGGCCTCGGAGAGCCCGGTCACGAGGCGAGCGAAATCCCGGCGACGATTGGCTCGCCTCGTGACCTTGTCCGCCCCCACGCGGGTTGCGGGGTCTTCGAGAATGAGCGCGACCTTATCCCTGATTTCAGGGTCGTTGCCCGAGTGGCCCGCCATCCACCCATCGAGTTGATTCTGGAGAGCGCGCCTGCCCGGCACGATGTTCAAGAGCTGCATCGCCGAAGCCAGGAGCATCATCAAGCAGGTCGCGGCCACGGTCAGCACGGCCTCGCGTTGCATGGGAGGCCGCTCGCGCCCACGGCGTAGAAAGAGGTCGATCGAGTCGGCCAGTTGACCGACGTCGTAGGCCCAGCGCGTCGGGCTGATCTCGCAGAGTTGCTTTTCGACCAGCTCCCGGATCCGCTCCGGCAGGTCATCGGCTCTCGGTAGCTCGGCTTCGTCCAGTAGGACCGGCACCACGCGCGGCGTGTGCTCGAGGGCCAGTCCCACTTCTTCGGCGACCCAATCACCCGGGTTCGTCAGTCGGCGGTTGCCGTCCTTGTCCTCGAGGGAGACCCATCGCCGGCCGATTAGAACCAACACCACTTTCGCTTTCTTGACGGCGTTGCGGATCCAGTCGGGGAAATCGGAGCCGTAGTCGATGTCCGAGCGGTCGATGGCCACGGCCCTTTTGCCGAATCTCTTGGCCAGGGCGTCGCAGAGCCGGTTCGGCTCGCCGGTATCGTCGCGCCGGTAGGAAATGAAGATCTCACCCTTGGGCATATGGCGGCGTGTGCTTCGGAGTTCGATTGTTTAGATTTAGAGTCTGTGCCCCGTGAGGATATCCGAGAGACTACCCCTTGGGACTTTTTCGCAGGAGCTGTCTGGTATTACCGACTCTTCGGGTCACTCCGATGGAGTCCAGATGCTCGAGCAGCGGTATGGCCCACTTTCGTGTTAGGCGAAAGCGCTCCTTGAAGTCCGCTACCGAAAACGAATCGATGCCCGAGGCCTCGAGTTCTCGGCGGACACGGGCCACCGCACTGGCCGCGATGATGAGGTTACCCGGCAGTCTCGCCAGGTCGCCGCGTTGCACGTGGAAACTCACGATACCGCTGAGCACCTGCGGTTTAGCTTGGGTTGCTACTCGGATGTCCTCGGGCGCGGGCGGGGTAAGACCACCGGCCTCGAAGATCTGAAGTACCGATCTGGACAACTCCGATTCCTCGTTCGAGAGGTTGGCCTCGCGACCGGGGGCGTTGACCTGATCGCCGGCGACGGTCAGGATTCTTCGTTTGGATAGCCAATCCAGATAGATCTCTCCGAGCGGGCGCGCTTGCTGGGGCAGGAGTTGATTCACGGCCTCGGCTTTGGGCATCGCGGCGGCCAGCCGATTCTGCCGAAAGTAGTCAGCCAGCAGGGTGGAGGCTTTTTCCTCGAGGCGCTTGAAGGCGGCGGGCGCGATCCACCTTTGGTTGGGTCCCTTGCCGGATACCGAGAGGATTCTGTGCTTCGCCTGTAGGTGCCCGAGAGCCGTGACCAGCCCCGCTTGGCCGAGTCCGGCTCGTTTGGCCAGTTCCTCGCTGGTGCGGCCGACTAGCCCCGATTGGGCGATCCAGTGCGAGAGTCGGTCCTCCAGGCTTCCTTCGAGCGAGGCCAGAGTGGCAGCTCTTCGCTTGGAGGTGAAGCCGGTCCAGTCCGGGTCCAAGACCTCGCCGCCGCCCAGGGTGAGCGCCGGCGACAGGCGCCGGCAGATCCAGCGATCTCCGGGCGCGGCGACCACCGGCTCGGCCAGCCGGATCTCGACCAGTCCGGTTTGCGACGGCTCGATCGGCCCGGTGAGCGGCCGCAGCCGGCCAGGGCGGTCGGCCGAGAGCAAGTGGAATCTCACCGGAGTCCAAGAACGCAGAGCTTTCGGGGCATCCGGCAGGAGGCGGAGGCGAGCCGCCAAACGGGTGGTCTGGAGATAGGCGCCGGCGGCGACCAGCTGCGTGCCTCGCGAGAGCTGTTCGAGCTCGGCGCCGGCCAAGCGCAGCGCAGTCCGCTCACCCGCTATCGCCTCACTGCGCAAGCTGCCGTGAACTTGAACGCTCCGCACGCGCACAGCATGTCTTCCGGGGGCCGTCTCGAGCGAGTCTCCTTCCTGGATTCGACCGGCCACGAGAGTACCGGTGACGACCACACCCAGTCCCTTGAGAACGAACGCGCGATCGATCGGTAGGCGCGCCGGGGCATCGGTCTTGAGGGCCTCGGGGCCATCGGAAGATGCGTCGGGGCCCGAGCACTCGCGGGCGAGTTCCACAATCGCGTGCTCGAGCTCACCGATCCCGGCTCCCGTGACGCTCGATACGGGCAGGATCCTCGATCCCGAGAAGCGGGTTTCAGCCAGCAGTTCCTCGACCTCGAGCCGGGCGAGGCCGGCCAACTCGTCTGCAACGAGATCGGTTTTGGTGAGCACGACGATGCCGACCGGAATCTCGAGCAGCGAACAGATATCGAGATGCTCGCGCGTTTGGGGCTTGACGCCCTCGTCCGCCGCGACTACGAGCATCATGATGCGGATGCCACCGAGACCGGCCAGGGCGTTGTCGACGAAACGTTCGTGCCCGGGTACGTCGATGAAACCGATCTGAAGATCATCGCGTTCGAGATGGGCGAACCCCAAGTCGATGGTGATGCCGCGTCGCTTCTCTTCTTGCCAGCGATCGCAGTCAATGCCGGTGAGGGCCTTGATCAGGCTGGTTTTGCCGTGGTCGATGTGGCCGGCTGTGCCGACAATCACGCGCCGCATGCGACTATCACCACAGGCGCTATCTGCAATCCTTGCTAGCAGCCCGTGGTAGAAGTCCTGCGGGTCGCGTTGGGAGCGCTTTCGGGTGCGCTGCAAGGCGGCGCGACGCAGGCGATGCGGTGTCATCGTTGAGGAGCGTCAACGCCGCAGCGT
>JADFQD010000152.1 GCA_022561975.1 Acidobacteriota bacterium | reverse complement strand
TCGACTCGGGAGAGGACCGAGCCACTGCGGGAGTTGCCGCTCGGTCAGCTGGTTTCTTCCACAACCGCCGAGCTGCCCGATCAAGAGCTTTACCGGTTCCTATCCGAGTCCCCGGTCATTGCGTCGCGCGATGTCGGGCGGGGTAGCACTCGGCCTCGCCTGATGGTGCTGGAGCGAGACGGCGAGATCCGTCGGGGGATCTTCAAAACCGTCGAGAGCGACACCGGCACGGATCGCTACCAGCATGAGGTGGCGGCGTACCGGCTGGACCGGGTCATCGGATTGGGAATGGTCCCGGTGACGGTGCTGCGGACCCTGGAAGGCCGGGTGGGCTCGCTGCAAGCCTGGGTCGAAGCCGCGGTGGATCGAGAAGCCGCCCAGGCCTACGAACTCAAGCTCTTCGAAACCGAGCGGAATGCCGCGCAGCTGGCCCTGGGCGAGATCTTCGATGCGCTGATCGGGAACGCCAGCCGGGAGCCGGCGGACATCCTCTGTCTGGTGAATCGGGAAAAGGTCTTGCTCATCGACCACTCCAGGGCATTTTCGACCTCATCCGATCTGCCGGCGCAGATGGGTCCGGCATTTTCCATCCCGGCTCCGTTGGCCGAGGCGCTCAGAGGCCTCAACCGCGAAGCGCTCGACATGCGTCTCGGAGAACTGCTCAGCGGTGCTCAAATCGAGGCGTTGCTCGAGCGTCGGGACAAGATCCTCGACCGTCTCGAAGTCACGGTGACCGCGTTTCCGTAGCAGCTCGCGGACCTCGAGCGTCCGGCGACTTGTCTCGCCTCAGGCGGGTGTGCTGACGAACTCGAACAGGATCGCCTGCTCGCCGTACTCCGCGATTCGCCTTTTGATCGTTTTGACGATTTTCCTTTGGCGCGCCAGGAGAGCTTCGATCTGTCGTCCGTCCAGATAGGGATCGAGCTGTTCGCGTACCGCCTCGGCATCCAGATCGCACAGGCGATTCCAGAATCTCCTCTCGAGCACTTTCATCTGGGCTCGATTGGAGAGCACTGGAAGTTTCTTGAACGAGCGCGTGTGGTCGACGAACCACACCTTGCCCGACGCGTCGATCAGGATGTTTCCGGGGTTGCGGTCAAAGTTGTAGATGAGGTTGTCGAAGACCACCATGTTCTGCTTTTGAAACAGCCATAGCTTCTCGTGGCGGGGGTCGATACCCTGCTCCATGCGCTCTTGAACTCCCATGGCCTGCTCCACCCAGAGTTGGACCGATCCCTTTTCGCGGCCGATTTTTCGCAGAACCGCCGGCGGAACGTTGTCCAGGTCGAGCAGCCGACTGAGCTCGTAGGCAGCAACCTCGAAAACGTAACTGTCCCGAAATCCGCGAGCGTGCTCCCGGACGTGGCGCATTTCGTCGCGCTCGACGTTGACGGTGCGAAAAATAGCGTGCGCCCGGACGCCGTCCTTCTCCAAGGTCAGCTTGAGCGGCCGATTGAGGCTGCCCTTGATCTCGACGCTGTCCACCACCTCCGCGGTACGCAGAAACTCGAGCACTTGACCATGGGTAGCAAACGGCAGAGCTTGACCGTCGATGCCGCGCCAGTGGCCCGCACTTGCCATTGGGTCAACGTCGACGTCGGTTTCGGCCTTGGCAAGCGGGGCCACCAGGATCGTCGTCAATAGCATCGCCGCAAGGGTCGTCGTTGTCTTCATCATGGACTCCTCGTTCACCTCTCCACTTCTGAGTACGACAGGACGCGGTGAAGGTTTTTCAAGAATTGACTCGGGAGATGGAGTGGTGGCTCCGGCGGGACGATCAGGCGGGTGTTCAGGAGGTGAGAAGGTCAGGCTAGAACGCGAGCCGGGCCGAGGTCGCCAGAATCGTGTCGCTCAGAGGATCGTGCAGGACGAACGCCAGGTCCTGCGGTTCGCGCTTGACCCTGATCGAGACCTCGTAGGTGGCGTACGCTCCGGCCGGCGGCAGCTCATCGCCGCTCAGGACAACCGGCACCACCGAGATTTCGTTGCGCTCCCCGGCTTCGTTGATCGCACCGATGCGAAGCTCGAGTTCGGCAACGTAGCGACCCTTGTACGGAAGCATGGTGATCTCATCCATCGGAATCCGGATCTCCAGCGATATTTCGACCCTACGGCCCTTCTTCGGCACCGGGCCGAGCCGGACTTCGAGGGGATTCGTTCCCGGCAAATCGCCGAAATAGAGCGCGCTCTCGATCATGAAGCCGAGCTCCTTCGACCGCGAGAGGTCCTGGAACCCCTCGCGATAGCGGAGTTTGACTCCGGGGCGCGTCACCTCGAGTTTGATCTTGTGGTTCTTGTCGTCGCCCCGCCACTGGGGTGTGAAACCGAGCCAATAGTAGGAACGGGTGTCTTCGAACACACTCTCGAAGGCGGTCCGTCGGGACTCACCCAGCATCGCCCGGCCGCCGGTCTCGACGGCAAGCCTGGCGAGCGTGGCATGTTCCTCGGACTTCCGAAACGAAGCGCTGGGAATTGCGGCGCCGACACCGTCGATCCCGGGGCCGGTTCTCCCCAGGGCAACAATGTCGGATTCATCGGCATGCACACTCAGCCGCCGGGTACCCGGAATGTCAATGGGATAGAGCGTGTAGCCGAGCAGGTTGGCGACGTCGTACATCGGCCGCAGAAGCTTCGGACCTATGTGCCCGCACTCGCCCGTGCGTTGTATGGCGGGAACAGCGCCCAGGACATAGTCGTAGGCGGAGCTGGGCCACCCGCCCGAGAGGATCAACATGACCTTGCGCCCCGGTGGCGCCGCAAAGCTGCGCAGGGTCGCGGTCACACCGGCCGTAACCCTCTGAAGCTGGCGCTCGAGGAAATCGATCGTCGCGCACGCGTCGGCCTCGCGACTCGCCGCACCGAAGCCGTCGAAATCGCTTGTCGCTACGTCCTCCGCCGTGTCTTGTACCGAGGTCGAACCGGTTGCGTCGAAGCCGGCCGTCGCGTCGGCGCCCGCCAACAGAGACCCCGAGCGCATGCCGCGGGCCCGGCGCCTCATCGCCTGCTCGAGAGTCGACCGCAACCTGAGCTCGGATTGGGTCCACGAACTCAGCATCTCGATCTTGCGGCCGTCGAAGGCGACGATCGCCATTCGATCCTCCGGCCCCAGGTGATAGAGGCTCTCGATAATGCCTTCGATCACCTGATTGCGGTCGCGAGCGACTCTCGTGAAATAGTCGTCGATGAACACTAGATAGCTGGTTCCCACCCGCTGCCCGGACTGGACTCCGATGCTCGGGGCGGCAGGCACCGCGATTTCCGACGCCTCGATCTTCTGTTCGAGCAGCCGGCCCTCGGAGATCTCGGAGAAAAAACCGATCGCAACCTCCCTACCGTCGACTCGCAACCTGAAGTCATCGGCGGTGAGATCCGAGACTCGATTACCCTGCTTGTCCTCGACGACGACCTCGACGTTTACGACACGCACCTCGACCCGCTCGCCGAAAACACCGACCGGCACCTCCTGGGCGACCGCGGATGAGGTCACCAGAGCCACGGCCCAAAGCACAAACCACGCAAAAACAGCCTTGCAATGCATTGAAGTCTTCCCTCCTTCGAACATCAGGCTAACCGAAATCGCAAATTCTGTGCCATTTGCGGAAAGACTCGACCTGCTCGAGCGCGGGTGATCGAGGGAACGGAGGGCGCCCGCCATGCATTTTTCTCGCCGATGGCTGGCAGGCTGATCCAGGGTCTACGGTTTTTTGGATTGACGAACTTGGTGGTTGGGTGGACAATGGGGAGAATCTCAGACGCAAGGAGGACCCTATGAGAAGTGTGACAGCGAAAGCCCTACTGGTTAGTGCCTTTCTTTCCCTGACCCTGATCGGTATACCGGTTCTGGCGCAGGACACCGACATGGCCGAGGCCGAGGATCAGGAGCCGACTCCGGGCGAGGAGGCAGCCGCCGAAGAGGATGCCGAGGAGACGGCCGCCCCCGAGCCGTTCGGCGAAACGATCGTCGTCACAGGTACCCGCAAGGCGGGCCTAATACCCATAGAGACACTGTCACCGGTCGACGTGCTGTCCAGTGAAGCCATAGTCGAGCAGGCCAGCTTCGATCTGACCGACGGTCTAGCCAGGATTGCGCCTTCTTTCAACACCCAGCGGTTTCCGATTGCCGACGGCACGGCGTTCATTCGCCCGGTCACTCTGCGCAACCTCTCGCCCGACCACACCCTGGTGCTGGTCAACGGCACGCGGCGCCATCGTTCGGCGCTGGTCAACCTGCAACTGGCACCGCTCGGTACTGTAAACCAGGGTTCCCAGGCGGTGGATTTCTCGACCTTGCCGGCGGCCGCCATTCAGCGAATCGAGGTCTTGCGAGATGGGGCTTCGGCCCAATATGGATCGGACGCGATCGCCGGCGTGATCAATGTGATCCTGAAGGACGCCGACGAGGGAGTTTCCTTCTCCCTGCAGACCGGCGAGTACTTTGAAGGGGACGGTGGGCGCACCACTGTGAGTTTGAACGCAGGTTTCGGCCTGGGCGCCAACGGATTCCTAAATGCGACCTTCGAGAACTCGACCTCGGACACGACTTCGCGCGGCGTCGCGCGCCCCGACGCGGCTTTCGTGGCCAGCATCGTCGGCGCGGATCAAACGCCCCTCAACGGTCTCGGGCAACGCTGGGGTGACCCCGAGGTGGAGGTTTCGAAGCTGTTCATAAACGCCGGGATTGACGTCAACGACAACGTCGAAATCTACTCCCACGTCAGTTACTCAGAAAACGAGACCATCTCCGACTTCTTCTATCGCGGGCCGGTACTGGACCCCGAGCATATGTTCGGCGCGAGAACGACCTTGCAGCAGGATCTTGACGGCGATTTCCTGCCTGATCCTGCGCCTCAGTCGCTGATCGATGAAATCCTGGCGGCGGGACTGAACCCGTCCGACTATCTCGTCGCGGATGCGTCGAGCCCGAGCGGCTTCGTGTTGCGCAACCCCATCTTCGCCCTGTTCCCCGGTGGCTACAACCCGAATTTCGGTGCCGACCTCACCGATTCTGCGTTGGTGTTCGGAGCCAAGGGCGCGACGGTCGGCGGTTTGAGTTGGGATACTCGGGTCCGACTCGCGGAAAGCGAGGTCAAGTACGTGATCTCGGAAACCATCAATCCGAGCCTGGGTGGGCTATCGCCGACCTCCTTCAACCCCGGCACCCTCATCCAGGAGGAGACCGGCTTCAACGCGGATTTCGTCAAACCCTTCGACGTCGGTTCTCTGGCCTCCGAGCTCAACCTGGCCTTTGGATTCGAGTACCGAGACGAAACCTACAAGATCGGCGCGGGGGATCGCGCATCGATCGAGGCCGGTCCCACAGCGGCGATCTTCGGCGTCGGCTCGGATGGCTTCCAGGGCTTCCCGACCGAATCGGCCGGTAGCTTCAGCAGCGAGAGCTTCGCCGGCTATCTCGACCTGGAAGCTGACCTGACCGATCGCTTCTCGGGCGGTCTCGCCCTGCGTTTCGAAGACTACGATGTCTTTGGTTCGACCTTCGACTGGAAACTCTCCGGACGCTTCGATGCCACGGATAAGTTCGCCGTGAGGGGCACCGCCAACACCGGTTTCCGGGCGCCGACGCCGGGGCAGGTCAACACCTTGAACGTCACCACCAGTGCGGATGCCAGCGGCAACCTGATTCCCAGCGGGGTCTATCCGGTCGATAATCCGGTCGCGATCGCGTTGGGCTCCATCCCGCTTGTGCCCGAGGAATCGACCAGTTTCACGGTCGGCCTGGTGTTAACGCCGTCTCCCACCACCAGCATCACACTGGACTACTACGACATCTCCATCGACGACCGGCTGGCGCTGCAGAACAACGTCATCAGTGCCGCCGATCTCCCTCTGCTGACGGCTGCGGGAGTCGCAAACCCCGGTCTGCTCCTGGGAAGTCTCGCCAACTTCTTCAGCAACGCCTACGACTCCGACGTTACCGGTATCGATCTGGCGATCGTCAAGCATTTCACTGTGGCCTCAGGTCTCTTGACCGTTGATCTTCGTCACAATCAGAACGAGCAGGAAGTCTCCAACGTCGCAGCGGGCACGATCAACGCCTCGCGCGTCTTCGACCTGGAGAATCAGGTACCCGAACAGAGATCGAACCTGACCGTGAGCTACGATTCCGGGGAAATGTTCAGCGGCTACGTCCGTGCCAACCGATATGGCAGCTGGAAATCCACCGGTGGGCTGTTCAGTGCCGGCGACGCCAGCGACAGGTCGTCCTACGGCGCGGAGACCCTCGTCGACATCGAGGCCAGAATGAGCTTCGACCGCTTCGCGGTAGCCATCGGCGGCGAGAACGTCTTCGATACATTGCCGGACGACGAGCAAGATCCCGTTTTGCAATTCCTGGGTGTGACCGGCTCGCTCACGTCTCCGTTCGGATTCAACGGCGGTCCCGGTCGCCACCTGCAACAGGGTTTCTTCTATGGGACAAGTCATTCAATTTTCCTCCGAAGTTGTCTCCAGCGAATTCAGTTGGGAGACCAATCGTCGAAAGGCACGCTGCAGCAACGCATACACTCCTGAACGGGACAAGTTCAAAATCTTCCCCGCCTGTTCAACATTTTGTTCTTCCAGATAAAACGCATGGATCGCTAAACGTTCCTGTTCCGGTAACTGAGAAACTTCCTGAAGCATGAGTTGAATCTCTTCGCAAATCTCGATCTGTGAAGACAAACTCGATTTGCTTTCACTATCCGGGTGTTGATCTCCGACAAAACGATGACGGTCTCGCTTGAAGCTGCGGTGTTTCTCCGCACAAACAGATCTGGCAATACTGGCAATCCACGCTCCGAAGCTTTCCGGTTTGTTCAATTGATCGAGCTTCTGATAAGCCCGTAAAACACCAGAGCCAGATTAAAATAGAAAATTATAATAATTGAATAAAAATTCAAAAAATTTAGTGGGAAAATGCCAAGATCAAACTGGGAAGAATATTTCATGAACATTGCAAAGCAGGTTGCTTCTAGAAGTACATGTGATAGGAAACATGTAGGTTCAGTTA
>JADFQD010000151.1 GCA_022561975.1 Acidobacteriota bacterium | reverse complement strand
GCTCGTGGGTGAAGCGCCTTCCTCCGGAAGGCTCGCCCCCCTTCCGGATTCATCGGCTTCGGGGAGAGTCGGCCCGCCCTCTGGGGAAAGCGCCGGCGGCGGCTCGGAGATTTCCTGTCCGGCGCGTGCCTTGATCACGCGCACGATTTCGGGGTCTTCGACGAAGGGGCGATAGCCGTCCAGCGAGAGGCTCACCGTGTCGCCTGGGACGACCAGCAGATCGATCTCGGAGACGCGTTGCGTGAAGGTGGCCAGCACCGCGCCGTCGGAAGTCACTAGGGTGAGCAGCAGACGGTCCTCCTCCCACCGCTTCTCCTCGACGACCCCCTCCGTCGGGGCAGTCTTCCACCTTTGCGGCACCAGGCGCTGCCAGAAGCGGGGCATCAGGGTGGCCGCTGCGAGGCCGATCAGAATGCCGAGCACCAGCAAGAGGGTCTTGGCTTTCATGACCATATGATACGGCAGTCGACGCTAGTCCGGACAGACGCTTCATCGCCTAATGCTGCGACTGGCTCAACGAGGTCGACAAGCAGCTCTACGGCTTCGAGTTCGAGGACGGAGTGCTCGTCACGGACGTCTCACTGGCCATGCCGAGCGGCAGGCGGCCTCGGGACATCGAGGCGCTTGCGCGAGTCGGATCCTCCGTCCTGGCCGTCGGTTCCCACAGCCGCAACACTCGCTGGTGAGGTGCGGGGTGGCGTGCCAGCAGGCGAGCCGACTCGGCAGCGGAGGGTGAATCCTACAAAGTCGGCACGCGTAGGATCCTCTAGCTGCTCCTCGCCTCAGAGTGGCCGACCGCTTGTTGGCGGGCTAGGATTCTCCTGGACAAGATGGCGACGGGTGTCCAAAACGTCAACAGAATTAGGGCGGATGAGGTTTTGACGAGGCACAGTGTTCAAGATCGCCGGAATCGGCGTTCAACATCACCGGAATCAGTGTTCACGTTCGGCCGGAATCGGTGTTCACGTTCCAGCGGAATCGGTGTTCACAATGCTCCGGAATACGCAATTCCTCGGGCCGGCCCCTCGTTCGGCCTGCAGACGTCCAATGTACGGGCTCTTGTGGGTCTTGATGTGAGGTCGAAGCGCGACCCCCAAGCGCTTGCACCGGGCCGCCATGCGATCCAGATTCGCCTCGAGCCGGTCGAGGTCGAGAAGCAATGAGGGAGTCAGCAGATCGAGGAGTGCGGCCACAGAGGGATCTTAAGGCCTATAGCCTGCACTTGCGCTCAACGAGTTGGGTGAGAGCCGGAGAGGTCAGGCCGTCGGGATCCCAGGGTTGTTCGCTCACCCCCGCATGATGAAGGGCCTCGTGCAGAAGCAGGGCGGCCTGAGTTTTAGTTGGCAGCCGGAGAAAAACGCCGATACAGAGCGTGACCTCCTCGCCGCCCACGGTCGTGAACAGCGCGGCCCCTCCTCTGCGGCAGAACCGACGTGATTCGGCCGGACTCGCGATCCTGAAGGTCGCGTCGGCCACGAGTTGGGCGCCGCTGCGGCCGAGTTTGTCGAAGAGTGCCCGGCAAGCGGGTCGCTGACTCAGTCGCTTGAGGGCGAGGCGTTGCGAGAAGCGCACCTGGCGTTCGCCGGGGAACATCGAGTCGGCCAGGGCGACCGAGTGCGGGCCGTTGAGCACCGATGTGAGCGTCAGGATCACAAGGCAGCGGGCCGAGGCTCGTCTTCGGCTCCACCACGCTCTTGCCCTCCGCCGTCCCCGGCCGGTCTCGGCGAGTTCCTCTCGACGAGGTGACGGGCCGACTGTCTCCGGCCGCTCTTCGCATCCTCTGGCCTCAATCTTCAAGGGTGACCTCTCCGCGCACTGGCTACGTCCTCTGGGGCTTCTCCGCCTGGAATACCGAGCCCAAATCGCAGGCTGCATGCCAGCCGCCTCCGACTCGCGCTATCCGCTCTAAGGGCCTGTAAACAAAGGGTCGTACCCAATTCCGCGGCCCGAATCCTGTCTGCGACATCTCCCGTTTTTGTGAGAATCCACGCCGTCGATTGCCGGATCTCACGAACCGATGAAGAGCACGATGCAGGCGGCGGCATCTTTTTATTGAATGTTCAGTCCATATTTAGTAACCTAGCCCCATGCGCCGCGGGCGAAAGAGGCAATTCGACCGTCAAGAGGTCGTCGAGCGAGCGTCCGGACTCTTCTGGGAGCAGGGCTATGAAGCGACGGGAATGACCGAGTTGGTGGAGTATCTGGGCATCGGTCGGCAGAGCCTCTACAACACCTTCGGCGACAAGCGATCGTGGTATCTGGAGGCTCTGCGTTTCTACTTCGACGGCAGGGTCCGACTGGCGCGCGAGATCTTCGACCGGCCGGGGCCACGGCTGGAAAGACTCGGAGAACTCCTCATGCAGGACCTCCTCGAGGAGGCTCAGAGACTGGGCGAACTGGCCGAAGAGGCGTCTCCAGCCGATCTGGCCCGCAGCCTGCTCGTGATGAGCCAGGGACTTCATTTGCTCAACCAGAATCAGCGCTTGCGCGACTCCGGCGTCGGAGAGGCGGTGCTGCGCACTGCAACGGCGATGATGAGGCCGCGCTGATCCGGAGGTTCTGAGGTTCTGATGTGAGGGCTGAACGAGAGAGGCTCGGAAGCGCCATGCAGCGTCTCGCTGAATCCACTGAGTTCATCGGCGAGAGCCCGCCGGTGCGGCGCCTTCTCCGCAACCTCGCCCAGGTCGCTCCCACGGGGGCCACCGTCCTGATTTCCGGCGAGACGGGCACGGGAAAGGAACTCGCTGCTCGTACGCTTCATGCGGCGAGTGCCCGATGTGATCGAGCCTTCGTGACCGTCGACTGTGCCGCGGTCCCCGAGAACCTCATCGAGAGTGAGCTTTTCGGTCACCTGAAGGGGGCGTTCACGGGCGCCACAGCGGAGCGCCGCGGACTGTTCGCTGTAGCTCATCAAGGCACGATCTTCCTCGACGAAGTCGGTGAACTCCCACTGGAGCTTCAGGCCAGACTGCTGCGAGTTCTCCAGGAGGGCGAGCTCCTGCCGGTCGGCAGCTCGAGGACCCTCGAGATCGATGTCCGGGTCCTCGCCGCCAGCAATCGGAACCTGCAGACAGAGATCGAGAAGGGCCGCTTTCGCTGCGATCTCTTCTACCGACTCAACGTCTTCCCGGTCCACCTCCCTCCGCTCCGGGAGCGCGGCGGAGACGTCGCCCTCCTGGCCGCCCACTTCGCACGACGCTGCGCCCGTCGCCTCGGCCGAGAGTTCGTCCCCCTCAGCGAGGAGGACATCGACCTGCTGAGCAGCTACGACTGGCCCGGGAACGTGCGTGAACTCCAGAACGTGATCGAGCGCGCTGCCATCGTCTCCCGATCGCAGCGCCTGGATCTGCGCCGCGCCCTCTTCGGCACGACTGGGTCGGCCTTCCCGCTCGGAGCCGGTCCGCCGGAATTGCCTGGAATCGGCACCACCACCATCCTGACTCGGGACGATCTGAGGGATCTCGAACGCCGCAATATCGCGCGAGCCCTCGAAGCGTCAGACTGGAAGGTGTCAGGACGGGGAGGTGCCGCCGAGGCTCTACAGATGAACCCTTCGACTCTGGCATCGAGAATTCGCGCACTCAGCATCGGGCGAACTTCCGCTGCTTAGTGCTGCTAAGAGCGGCATGCAACAGACCACGACCGGTGCGGCCACAGGAACCAGATCTCGGTATTCGGGAGCTTGTCGAGGCCGAGGCTCTCGCCGATCGCGCGAGCATAGGTTGCGAGCTGGGGAGCGTAGATTTCGGCCCGGGATCGCATCGCGTCCTCGCTCTCGACGCGATCGGTTTTGAAGTAGATGACCGTGTAGTCACCGTCTGAGTCTCTGAGCAACAGGTCGACGGTACCGCTGACACCGGCGATCGGTTCCGAGCCCTCGTCGCTCGCGGGCGGCATGAGAATCGGCAGTTCACGGGCTGCCACGAACTCAGGGCTGGCCAGCAGGCGCTTCAAGAGTGTGCCGTTCTGGAGTCGGCTGAAGATCTCGGCGATCTCTTGTTTCCCGGCCTCGACGTCCGTCTCGCCGAGCAGGTTCTCGAGATACCGGCGCGCCCGTTCCAGCTGTTCGGCGAAGCCCGACTCGAGGTCGGCGGTTAGGTCCCACGACTCGAGCGCGTAGTGGACCGCCCTTGCCGATGGCCATAGCGGTCTCGCGACTGTAGGGAAGCGGCTCTCCGGCAGCGCCGAGGCCTTGTTCATGCTCGGCTCCGAGCGAGGCGGTCACCAGGATGGGACGGCTCATTCGGTCCCGGGCCTGCACACGGAACGCGGCCAACTGCCGAGACGCCGCGAGAACGTCCGTCGGGCTCGACAGAGCCGAAGACGGAACCGCCGTTCCGGCGGTGTCTTTGACGTCGTGCAAGCTTCAAGATGTGTCAGGCACCATCATAGGCGGCACCTTTCTGTTGAATGTTCAGTCCATATTTAGTAAGCTAGCCCTATGCCCCGCGGGCGAAAGAGGCAATTCGACCGGCAAGAGGTCGTCGAGCGAGCGGCCGAGATCTTCTGGGAGCAGGGCTATGCAGCGACCGGAATCACCGAGTTGGTGGAGCATCTGGGGATCGGTCGCCAGAGCCTCTACAACACCTACGGCGACAAGCGATCGCTGTATCTCGAGGCTCTGCGTTTCTACTTCGACGGCAGGGTCCGACTGGCGCGCGAGATCTTCGACCGGCCGGGGCCACGGCTGGAAAGACTCGGAGAACTCCTCGTGGCGATCGTCGAAGCCGACACGGCCTGTGGCCACCCGGGCTGCCTTCTCGGCAACACGTTGGCCGAGTTCGGCGCGCGGGATCCGGGAATCGAAGAGACCGTCGGACTCTACCTCGACCGTTTCCGGGGCCTCATGCAGGACCTCCTCGAGGAGGCTCAGAGACTGGGCGAACTGGCCGAAGAGGCGTCTCCAGCCGATCTGGCCCGCAGCCTGCTCGTGATGAGCCAGGGACTTCTCTTGCTCAACCAGAACCAGCGCTTGCGCGACTCCGGCGTGGGAGAGGCGGTGCTCCACACCGCAACGGCGATGATGAGGCCGGACCGATCGGGAGGTTCCTGATGCAAGCCACCCCTAACAGCCAGGGAGCAATCTAGTGAAGAGTATCGCCGCTCGACACCTTCGACACAGGCTGGCCCCACTCCTTGCGGTGTGGCTGGTTTTTCAATTTCCGGCTGTGGCGGCGGACATCGTTGTCGGAGGCCCCGACTGGCCCGACTGCAGCCTGCGCGGGGCGGTCGATAATGCCAATGGTTTTTTCATTCCAGACCTGAATTGCACCCTAGCAGCCCGTGGTAGAAGTGAGTTCTGGGCGTTGGCTGAGTCGTCGGTGGGATGCGAGGAAGGCGAGCATAGAAGCTGGCCAACTTGTAAGTTGCTGAAGGAAGGATGGTTAGATGGTCGGGACGGCGAGATTTGAATTCGCGACCCCCTGAACCCAATTCAGGGAACTCCTCCGGGGACCCTCGCTACTGCTTGAATTGCACTACCTGGCCGCCCTCGCCGTTCATGGCGGCGGCGATCGCCACGGCCACCTTGTCGGTCGCCCTGCGCACCGGGTCGATCCGGCGTGACCGGCGCAGAGGGAACCCCGACGCTCGTCAGTCGGGTACCACCAGGCGTAGAACAGCATGATCTTCGGCAGCGGGAACCGGGGTTCTGATCTCGCCTGACTGTCACGTTCTCACCGCGGCCCACATAGTAGACGGCGCTCAGGAGATTCTGGTCAAGACCCAGGACGGCATTACACGGCCAGCTGTCCATATCTTTAGCGAGGCTGGGGCCGACATTGCCCTTCTCAGACTGTTGCATCCGAATCCGGACCTCCCTCACGCCAAGCTCGGAGACTCTGACCAACTGGCCGTGGGGCATCGATGCAGCCTTTCTGGAAGGCGACGCTCTTCGGAATCTGTTCAACCTTGACGTCGCGGGAGGGATGCTGGTCCAACAAGTAGTGCAAGGGAGTCCCGCCGACCGAGGCCGGCCTTCGCGGTGGAACCATCAAGGCTTCTATCGCGGGCCAGGAAATCCTGCTCGGCGGTGATCTCATCCTTGCCTTCAGCGGTCAGGAGGGGCCTTCAGCGGTCAGGAGAGCTGCCACTTGGAGTGTCTCGTCCGAGCTCGTCGAAGCCTGGCCGGTAGCGACCAGATCAGCGTCAAATTCCTGCGCGGCGGCCTGGAGATGGTAGCGGTTGTCGACGTTTCCTCGAGTCGTCGAAGTTTCCTCGAACCGTAGGTGTTAACGGCGGTCACAAAGCGCGGGAAGATGGCGTTGTAGCCGCGGTTTTCTCGGGCGGCGCGCGACGTCGTGGTCTCCTCCGTCGGGGCGGCCGCCAAAGCGCAAGTGCATGATGGCGATGGAAATAGGTGGGTCCAGCCTCGCAAACGCAGCAGTAATACAGCCGAGAGGTGTCGCGCAAAGGAGCGGGGTGGGCACGCTCCGAAGAGGCTCGAGCGACACTGTGATCCGTCACGCCCCCCTCGACACGTTGACGAGCCCGGTAGCGGGCCTGGCGTTCTCGATGTAGCCGTCGGCCGCGTTCACTGGCCTGATAGCGCCGATTCGCGGCTTGATGGGCTTCTCTCCTGGCTGCTTGTGAACAAGCAGGGCTACAGTACCAATTCCCGCGATCACAGCGAGTGCAGATGGCCACGGATCGTCCGCATCGATTGCAGTGGTAGAGCCGATGGCTTTCGACTTTGCGCACGCTCGGAATCCTATCGCTACGGCGACACGCCGAGGCTCAGTCGCCGGCCGCGCGCATGCGCGCGGCGATGATGCTGACTCCCCAAGGCCGGAGAACGCGGCTACAACGCCAGAATCCCGCTCTTTTCAACCGCCGTTGACACGTAGGTCTCTGGGGCTGACAAAACGGGCACGGCAGCGGGTCGACCGCTGCCCGGATGGCGTTTCTACTTTCCGTCGCGGCCACTGCCGGTGGCCACGGGCTGCTAGCGGCTCAACTGAACCAGCCCTCGATCTTGCTCGAGATCAGCAGGAGGATCACCACCACGAGGGCCAGAAGGACGGCGGTGATCGGATAGTTGCAACCAATGAGGATCCCCAGCGCGCCCAG
>JADFQD010000150.1 GCA_022561975.1 Acidobacteriota bacterium | reverse complement strand
CGGGAGCGCCTTGGTTTTCTGGTCAGCGTGGGGCTCGACTATCTGACCCTGGACCGCCAGGCCGGGTCGCTCTCGGGCGGCGAGTCGCAGCGCATCCGCCTGGCGACGCAGATCGGCTCGGGACTGGTCGGCGTGCTTTATATTCTGGACGAACCGAGCATCGGGCTGCACCAGCGCGACAACAACAAGCTTATCGCGACGCTCAAACGGCTTAAGGCGCTGGGCAACACTGTCATCGTGGTCGAGCACGACGAGGAGACGATCCGCACCGCCGACTATGTCCTCGATCTCGGACCCGGCGCGGGCGTTCACGGGGGCGAAATCGTTGCGCAAGGCACGCCGAAGCAAATTATGGCAACGAAGAAGTCGCTTACGGGACAGTTTTTGTCAGGAACGTTTCAGATTCACGTGCCGGAAAAGTCCCGCAAGTCCAACGGAAAATCAATCGTTATCCGGAAGGCGCAGCAGAACAACCTCAAGAAGATCGATGTCGAGATTCCGCTCGGGCTGTTCGTGTGCATTACGGGCGTGTCGGGTTCGGGTAAATCGACGCTCATCAACGAAACGCTCTATCCGGCGGCGATGCGTGCGCTCCACGGGTCGATGCGGCTGAAACCCGGTAAGCACGAGCGCATCGACGGGCTCGAACATATCGACAAGATCATCGATATCGATCAGTCGCCGATTGGCCGTACGCCCCGGTCGAATCCGGCGACCTATACGGGACTGTTTTCGCCGGTGCGGGACATTTTTGTGCGCACGGCCGAGGCGCGGGCGCGGGGATATAAACCGGGTCGCTTCAGTTTCAACGTCAAGGGCGGGCGCTGCGAAGCCTGTAAGGGCGATGGTCGGATCAAGATCGAAATGCATTTCTTGCCCGATATCTACGTGACTTGCGAGATCTGCGGCGCCAAGCGCTACGGGCGCGAGACGCTCGAGGTGAGATACAAGGGCAAGAACATCGCCGAGATTCTGGACATGCCGGTGGAGGAGGCCAGCGAGTTCTTCCGTAATTTGCCTTCGGTGGCGCGCATCCTGGGCACCCTGAACGAGGTCGGTCTGGGCTACATTCGACTCGGTCAACCGGCAACGACGCTTTCAGGCGGCGAGGCCCAGCGAGTCAAACTGGCACGCGAGCTGTGCAAGCGCGCCACCGGTCGCACGCTCTATCTTCTCGACGAGCCGACCACGGGCCTGCACTTCGACGACGTCGGCAAGCTGCTGCGCTTGCTGCATCGTTTGGTCGAGGCCGGCAACACCGTGGTTGTGATCGAGCACAACCTCGAGGTCATCAAGACGGCCGATTGGGTTCTCGACCTGGGGCCCGAGGGCGGCCACGAGGGTGGCTACCTGGTGGCCGCGGGAACTCCCGAAGATGTCGCCAAGGTCAAAGCCAGCTACACCGGGCAGTATTTGCGCAAGGCGCTCTAGCTCTAGCCCCCCTGCCTGTCCTACTCGCTGTCGGTCGAGGCCGCGGTGCCGTCGGTGCGACTCACTTCGAGGGCATGGACGTGGTTGCCTCTGACCTCGGTGACCCGCAGCTCGAGAGGACCCAAGCGTACGAGATCTCCGGACACGGGACGCCGACCCAGTTCGGAGAGCACGATGCCGGCCACCGTGTCTTCGTCGCGTTCGCTGAATTCCACGCCGAGTGCCTGTTCCAGGTCTTCCACGAGTGTCGATCCCGCTACCGAGTAGAGTCCGCCCGAAAGCTGCACGATCTCGGGCATTTCGAGATCGAACTCGTCCTGGATCTCACCGACGAGCTCCTCGATCACGTTCTCGAGGCTGACGATTCCGCTTACGCCGCCATACTCGTCCAGGACCGCTGCGAGATGGACCCTTTCGGTGCGCATGCGTCGCAGCAGCCGGTCCAGCGCAAGAGTCTCGGGCACGAAGAGGATCTCTCGCCGGACCTCGGTGAGCGAGGTCGGCGTCGGAACCGCACGAAAAATATCCTTGATGTGGACCAGACCCAGGATGTGATCGAGGTCGCCGTCGCAGAGCGGGAAGCGCGTGTGTCCCGACTTTCTAGCGAGATCGATGTTTTCCGTCACCGAGCGCTGGGTGGACAGATAGATCACATCCCGGCGCGGCACCATGATCTTGCGAGCCGGCATTCGTGAGAATGTGAAGACGTTGTCGAGGATACGCCGCTTCTGGCGACTGAGACGGGCGTCGGCCGTCGACGCCAGAAGCAAGCGCAGTTCTTCTTCGTCATGGCTGACCTCTTTGCCATCGAGCGGTTCGACGCCGAAGAGTTTGAGGATTCGGTTGGCCGCCCAGTTCAGCACCCAGATCGCCGGGTAGGTCGCTCTGTAGAACAGGAAGAGAGGAATCGCAATCCATAGGCCGGTGGGCTTCGGTCTTCTGATGGCAAGTGACTTGGGTGCCACCTCGCCGATCACGATGTGAAGGACGGTGATGACAAGAAACGCGGCTCCCAGGCTGACCGAGTGAACCAGGGCTGGTGTGGCGCCCGGGATCTTGGTGACCAGTGGTTCCAGGAGCCAGACGAACGCCGGCTCGCCGACCCAACCCAACCCCAGGCTGGCCAGAGTGATGCCAAGCTGGGTGGCCGAGAGATACGTGTCGAGGCGGTCGAGCATGTGCTTGGCAAGCTTTGCCCGGCGGTCGTCGTTACGCAGCTCTGGTGCCAGTTGAGTCGGCCGGAGCTTGACCAGCGCGAACTCGGCTGCGACAAAGAAGCCATTGAGGAGCACCAGGAAAAGGCCGAGGGCCAGTCCCAGCCAGGGATCCATTCCGAGCGAGCCGGGGAGGCCGCTGGCGACGACGAAAACCGAACTCACCGGCGATCCGGCGATCGGCTCGCCATCGGGTCGGGCGTCAAGCTGGGATCAGGAGGGTCGGAGTCGGGTTCCATGCAGGCAGGCGGAGCCTAGCACAGCGAAAACCGGTGGTCTTGCCAGCCATTGCGGGCTTGCCCATGGCAGAATTCGTGTTGGCTGTTCAAACCATCATGATTCAGAGTCTCCAGCGAACACGACTGCCAACTGTGCTCGCGTTTTGTCTGTGCGCGTGGTCACCGTTTCGGGCATCGGGGGCTGGCGCCCAAGCTCCTCGTTTTCGCGAGGTCTCGAGCGATTGGGGGCTCGAGTTCCGTCACCACCACGGGGGCAGCGGCAAGTATTACATGGTCGAGACCATGGGTTCCGGCGTCGTACTCTTCGACTTCGATAACGACGGCGACACCGATGTGTTTTTTGTCGACGGCGGCGCCCTCCCGGGTTACCAGGGTGAGCCGGCCCGCTCGTGGCTGTTCCGCAATGACGGGGGTCATAGGTTCGTTCCGGTGATCGAAGCCGGTATCGATCCCACCGGCTACGGCATGGGCGCAATCGCCGGCGATGTCGATCGCGATGGCGATCTCGATCTCTATGTCACCGAGTTCGGCCGCAACGAGCTCTTCCTGAACCAGGGCGACGGCACGTTTCGAGTGGTGCCCGAAGCGGATGCCGCCGATGAAGTCGCTGACGCCGCTGGCGAAGATTACGCCGGCGATCCGTCATGGTCCACGTCCGCGGCGTTCGCGGATGTCGATCTCGACGGCGACCTCGATCTCTATGTCGCCAACTACGTCGATTTCACTCTTGCCACCAACAGACCGTGCGGAGACTTGAGCCGGGGACTGCGCTCCTACTGTCATCCGGACGCCTACGATGGCGTTGCGGACTCCTTTTGGATCAACGACGGGTACGGTGTGTTCTCACGCGCCACCGGGGCCGAGCCCGATGGCGAACCCGGCAAGGGGCTGGGGGTGATTTTTCTCGACCAGGACGGCGATGGAATGCCGGATCTCTACGTCGCCAACGACATGACCGCGAATCTGCTGTTTCGCAATCGAGGGCAAGGGCGATTCGAGGAAGAGGGACTGGCGAGTGGAGTCGCCTACAGTGAACGTGGCGAGCCCGAGGCTGGAATGGGCGTCGCGGCCGGTGATCTCGACGGTGACGGTCAGGTCGAGATCTTCGTCACCCATCTGGACCGGCAGTCGAACGCGCTCTATGGCCGTCGGGAGGAGGGCTTCTACGTCGACAGGCGGCGCGCGGCGGGCATCGTCGAACCCTCGTACGACAAGGTCGGCTTCGGGGTCGTCTTCGCCGACCTCGACAACGACGCCGACTTCGACGTCGTAGTCGCCAACGGGCACATCATTCACAACATCGAGGAGTGGGAAACTGGATCGACCTATCGGCAACGGAACCAGATTTTCATCAACGACGGGACCGGGCGTCTTGCCGAGACGGCGCACGCGGAGCTGAGCGTGGTGCGATCGAGCCGCGGACTTGCTACCGGCGACCTGGACGGCGACGGCGATCTGGACCTGGTGATCAGCAACTCGAACGAGGAGTCCGAGGTCTACGAGAATCTGACCGCGACGGGGCACTGGGTCGAGGTCGCCCTTCGCGGTCAAGCCTCCGATCGATTCGGCCTCGGGAGTCGGGTCCGCTTGTCTGCCGGCGATCGGGATCAGATGCTGGAAATGAGGACGGGCTCGTCCTATCTGTCCCAGAATCCGCTGGTGCTGCACTTCGGGGTGGGCGACTTGGACCGGATTGCGAGGCTCGAAATCCTCTGGCCCTCCGGCAGGAGGCACCAGGTGCGGGACCTGCCGGCCGGGCGGCGGTTCGTGTTCTACGAATCTCCTGCCGTAGAGCCCGCGACCAATTGACAGTGGGCGAGAGCGGTTGTAAGTTCGCTGGGATCGGGCGGCGGTCGATGCCCGCTCGAGACACTGGTTTCCGGCATCGATGAGGTTCTAGGCCCGTAGCTCAGCTGGTTAGAGCGCTACGTTGACATCGTAGAGGTCAGCGGTTCGAGTCCGCTCGGGCCTACCATTTTCGGGGAATTCCGGGGGGAACAGCTACTCGATTCGAACGTACAGAGTTGCCAGCGGGAATTCGGAGATTCGGGTGAATCTGTTGTTCCCAGCACGTCTAGGCGCTTAGCTCAGCTGGTTAGAGCGCTACCTTCACACGGTAGAGGTCAGCGGTTCGAGTCCGCTAGCGCCTACCACCTCCCTCGCGCTCGAAAGAAAACCATGCCGCCATCCGATTCGATCCAGCTCACCCTGCCCGACGGTTCGATACGCGAGGTTTCGAAGGGCACCACACCACTGGAGGTTGCCGCCTCGATCGGGCCGCGGTTGGCCCAGGACGCGATCGGCGCCGAACTCGATGGCGGCGTTGTCGACCTGCGGACTCCACTCGATCGTAGCGGCGCGTTTCGGCTGTTCACTTCCAAGAGCCCCGAATCCGGCGACTTTCTTCGCCACAGCGCGGAGCACGTCCTGGCTGATGCCGTCAGGCGGTTATGGCCGGAGGTCGAGATCGACGCCGGTCGTCAGGATCACTCCGAGAAGTTCCAGTACGACTTTCGCTTTCCGCGCGCGTTCTCGCCCGAAGATCTCGAGAAGATCGAGAACAAGATGCGTCAGATCCTGGCCGAGAACAGCGTCTTCGAGCGCGTCGAGGTGAGCCGGGAGGAGGCCGCCCAGCTGTTTGCCGACATGGGCCAGAGCTTGAAGATCGAGAGGCTCCAGGATATCCCCGAGGGCGAGACGATCACCGTGTATCGGCACGGTGATTTCGCCGATCTCTGTCGTGGGCCCCACGCGCAGCGCGCCGGGCAGATCAAGGCGATCAAGCTGCTCGAGACGTCGGGCGCCTACTTCCGAGGCGACGAGTCGGGGGAGATGCTCCAGCGGATCTACGGTACCGCCTTTGGCAGTCAAGAAGAACTCGACGAGTATCTCGAGAGAATCGAGCAGGCCAAGTTGCGGGATCATCGCCGGTTGGGACCCGAGTTGGATCTCTTCAGTTTCAACGAGCACGCACCGGCGAGCCCGTTTTTCCACCCCAAGGGGGCGTTTATTTACAATGCCCTTATCGACTATGTGCGCGAACTCAATCGCGACAACGGCTACCTGGAGGTGGTGACTCCACAGATCCTCGATGTCGATCTCTGGCGCACCTCCGGTCACTACGACAACTACCGCGACGTGATGTACTTTGTCGAGGCGGATGAGCGCCAGTACGCGGTCAAGCCGATGAATTGCCCGACGCACTGCTTGATCTATGCGAATTCCCTGCGCTCGTATCGGGATCTGCCGATCCGGTACGCCGACTTCGGGCGATTGCATCGTTATGAGCGTAGCGGCCAGACCTCCGGACTCACCCGTGTGCGCTCTTTCACCCAAGACGACGCTCACGTCTTCTGCACTCCGGAGCAGGTCGAGGCCGAAGTTCTGTGCGCGGTGTCGATCATCCGCGATATTTACTCGACCTTTGGCTTCGACGAGCTTCTGATCGAACTATCGACTCGGCCCGAGAAGCGTATGGGCTCCGACGAACTCTGGGATCGGGCCGAAAAGAATTTGGCGGCGGCGCTCGAGGGCGCCGGCATCGAGCATGAGGTCAACGAGGGCAACGGTGCGTTCTACGGTCCCAAAATCGACTTCCAGGTCAAAGACGCGATCGGCCGTTCCTGGCAGCTCGGAACCGTGCAGCTTGATTACCATCTACCGGAACGCTTCGGACTGGCATACATCGGCGAGGATGGCGCCGAGCACCGGCCGGTGATGATTCACCGCGCCATGCTGGGTTCGATCGAGCGTTTTCTGGGGATTCTGATCGAGCACACCGCTGGCGCCTTCCCGATCTGGCTGGCGCCGATTCAGGCGGTGGTGCTGCCGGTGTCGGACAAGGTTCACGAGTACGCCGCAGCGGTGCGTGACGATCTCAGCGAGGCCGGAGTGCGGGTGCAGCTCGACGACCGCAACGAAAAGCTCGGCTACAAGATCCGAGAGGCGCAGCTCCAGAAGATCCCGTACATGCTGGTGGTGGGCGCTCGCGAAGTGGAGTCTGAGACCGTCGCCGTGCGACCACGCTCCGGCGACGATCCGGGAGCGCTTTCGGTCTCTGATGTCGCCGAGCGAATCACCAAGCTCTCCGCGAGTCGCAGCCGCGAGTTGTAGCCGGGAGGTTTTCTGGGTCCCGCTGAGGGGCTTGGAAACGCCGATCCGCACTTGCCAAGGGAGACCGGAGCACGGCACGGCCCCTC
>JADFQD010000149.1 GCA_022561975.1 Acidobacteriota bacterium | reverse complement strand
TTCTCAGGGTCGTAGGTGACCTCGGCGCTCCCCGCCTTGTGGGACGCCGCGACCGTGTCCACCCCCTCAAGCTTCTTCACCGCCCGCTTGACAGCCACCTCGCAGCCGCCGCAGGTCATGCCTTCTACTCGGAAAGCTGTGGTGGTGGTCGAGCTCTCCTCGGGTGCTTCTGCTGAAAATGCGGCGAGGAGACCCAGAACAACTACGGCCCCGACCAGTCCAGTTGTGAGTAAGACCTTCTTCATTTGAGCATCCTTTCTCTTCATGTGGCGACTATAGAATCCAACCGACGTAATACGGGAAGGTCACGAGGGCCAAGGCGATGGCGGCCACGATCCAGAGAAGGAGGCGCTGTCGCTGCCGATTCTCGGGCACCGCACAGCTCTCTCCGGGTGCGCACTCGACCTTCTGGGGTTTGTAGGCCTGGTAGAAGGCGAAGCCGAGGAGGGCGATCGTCAAAACCGCAAAGTGGGCCCGGTAGGGTTCGAGCGTCGCCCCAAGCGCCGCAGAGCCCACGCCGAGGAAGACCACGGCCACCGGCAGGATGCAGCAGAGCGAGGCCCCAAACGCGGCCACGACGGTTCCTGTGTTCAACCAAATGCTGTTGGTTTGCGTTGTCATAGTGTCCTCAAGCTGCACAGCAGCTTAGTTTCTCGACGGGCTTGCCGAAGGAGATGGCGGCGAGCTTCACCGCCTCCCCGAGCGTTAGATACGGATGGAAGGATGTGGCCAGCTCTTTGGTCGTGATTCCGTGCTTGATCGCTAGGCTCAGCTCCATGAGGAGCTCCGATCCTTCCGGAGCCACGATCCGGGCACCGACGAGCAGGTCGGTAGCCCGATCGCGGATCAGCTTGACGAAACCACGGGTATCGCGGGCAGCCAGAGCCCGCGGGACGTGGGAGAGGGGCAGTACCGAGACATCGACTTCTATGCCGTCGTCTGAAGCCTGCTCCTCGTCGAGGCCGACGCCAGCAACCTGGGGGTCAGTGAAGATCACCCAGGGGAGCGCCGTGTAGTCTCGTGGTGTAGAGGCCTCAGAGAGGGCATTCCCGGCTGCGAGTGCGCCCTCATAGGCGGCGGTGTAGACGTACATGTTCTCGCCGAGTACATCCCCGGCGCCATAGACGCCCTCTGCACTGGTTCGGAGCGTATCATCGACGCCCAGGAACCCTCGTTCATCGAGTGCAACGCCCGCCTCCTCGAGCCCCATGTCCTGGGTGTTGGGTGTGCGTCCGGTGGCCACCAAGAGCCGGGCAGCCCGGAAGGTTCTGGGTTCACCGCCGACCTCGGCGTCCACGACCAGCTCACCGTCTGCCCGCGAGACCTGCTTGACGCTGACGCCGGTCACTACTTCGATGCCCTCGTCGGAGAAGAACCCGGTCAGCGCGTCGGCGATGTCGGCCGTTTCCCTGGAGAGCATCCGCGACGACCGCTGGAGGATCGTGACCCTGCTCCCGAACCGGGAGAACAGCTGCGCCGTCTCGAGTGCCACGTACCCCGCCCCCAGCACTAGGAGCGAGTCCGGGAGTTCCTCCAGCTCAAACGCTGTCTCGTTCGTGAGGTACTCAGCCTCTTCGAGGCCAGGGATGGGGGGAATGAACGGCCGCACCCCCGTGGCAACGAGGATCCGGTCGGCGAAGATGGTCTGCCCATTGACCGCGACCTGGTGGGTGGAGGAGGGAGCCAGAAGCCGAGCTCTGCCGGCGATGCGCCGGACGTTGGGAAGGTCTGCCACGACGTCGAGGTACTTGGCCTGCCGGAGCTCTTCAACCAGGTGACGCTTCTGGTCGATCACCGCCTTGAAGTCGGTCAGCTGGCTGTGCGACTCGATTCCCTCGAAGCGGGGGTGCGCTGCCCGGTGGTGGGCCTCCGCGGCTCGGATGAGGGTCTTGGAGGGAACACACCCGACGTTGACACAGGTACCGCCAATCGGGAGGCCGTCGTTGATGAGCGTCACGCCCGCACCAAGCTCGCTCGCTTTGAGGGCGGCGGCAAAGGCGGCTGAGCCCCCGCCGATGATGGCGAGATCCGTGGTCTCGGTTGAGTTTGCTGCACAACAGTCCATAGATTTCCTTGCTCCTCTCGCTAAGCGCGTGCCGGGACAGCCTCGCGTTGGTCTGGGGCGACCTCAGCACCGACAATGCGGTCAAGGAACTCGGTGAACTCTGAGCCGCGGAGGGCGTAGAACATGGTCTGCTTCTGCCGAAACGCCGTCACCAAGTCCATGTCCTTGAGCTTCCGGAGGTGCTGTGAGACCGCCGAGCTCGTCACCCCGAGAATGTTGGCCAGGTCGCAGACACACAGCTGGTCGTGCTGGTAGAGGAGGTAGACCAGCTTGAACCGTGTGGGGTCCTTGATCGCCTCGACCCACCGAATCGTGGGCCGCATCCACGGCGAAGCCTTGTCGAGCTCCGACTGGATCACCGCGACTTCGTCCTCGGTGCAGATGGAGGCCTGGCACAAGCCAGTGCTGTCGATCATCTGTTTCGGCATAGGCGTCTCCCAGTAAGTAAGCAAACACTGAAATGCTAAACGATTATTCCCTCGGGTGTCAAGGGCACAGGGTGAGGCCCGGACGAGACGACTCGGTAAGAGAGAAAAGCGCCCCCGAAATGGGGGCGCAAGATCAGGCGAGGAACTCGGAGAGCTCCATCGCCCGGACAAAGACCTGATTGGCCAGACGCGCGACGAACTCGTCACGCCGGCGGCCAGCCGGGAACGCCAGCGCTACCCGCTGGGCGCTGCCGGCAAACGAGGCGATGAGCGCCTCCTGGCGATCACTCATCGTCTCGCCCATGAGAGCGGCGACGTTCTCGACACCGGCGCCGGCGAGTCGCCAGACGTCGAGGATCTCCGGCACCACGATGAGGCCGAAGGTCTCGGCCAGGTCGCCGACGAGAGCGCGGTGCGTGTTGGTAGAGCTCGAGATGCCGGCGAAACGTGTCCGGGTACTTGTAGCTCTCGTCACCGTCGAGGCCACAACCGGCGTAGGCTAGGAGCTCGCCGGTGGGGGAGTGGATGGGGACCGCCAAGCGGCCCGCCATCATTCCCCGGCTGCAGTATCCGGCCTCGAAGTCCGCTCTCGCGACTGGCTCGGCGTCCGCCTGCGTGAGAGAGGCTTCGGCTCAGCAGCGCCCTGGAGTCGGCCGATCTGCCACTCTCTAAGCACGCCGCGAGAACCTTTGGAGGATTTCCAGAATGGCCTTTCGATGGAGCTCGATGCAACCCTCGAGCGCCTCCACGCGATCGACCAGGTGCAGATACTGCGACTCGTGCACCGCGGGCGCCTCAGGCTCAGCCTCAGCTTCCGGTGGCTGGAGATGCTTCGATCGGTGCCGGAACATCGAAGAAGCCGACAGGCCGAACTGCTTCGCTACGCTCCGGTGCGAGGTACCGGCGACGAGCTCCCGGTCTATCTCGGCACGGGCGGGATGACGGCAAGCGAAGCAGCGACGGGGCATGAGGGCTGGGGACTCCAGGTAGGTTGCGTTTGTTCTTCGCGCGTGAACCGAAGGCTTGGAACTTCGTGTTCCTAGTTACTAAATGCTCAGGCGGATAACGTCCCGCGGTAGCCGGCTGTCGATCCGCAAGATGTCGTTCACGATCACGACAGTGAAGCGGTGGGTCCTCCCGCAGCCTGGATTGGCGTACCGGGTGCCAAGAAAGCCCGAGACACGAACCTTGTCGCCTTTCTCCAGCATCAGGTCGTCCACGATCTTCTCTGCGACGTGGGTGTAGGCATTACAAACAATCCAGTTTGGTGGTTTTTTGCTGTAACGAGGCTTCTGAGCCAGGTCGAATTTCACGAAGCGGCGCTTGTCCTCTGTCTCTGGATAGTCATCCGGGTCGGCTCCAAGCCAGCCCTCGATCAAGACTTCATTGCTCACTAGGACTTGTCCTTCCTGCCTCGGCCATTCGGAGGACTGTGACTGGCTATGGGTCGGATCTCTTCCCAAAGAAAGAAACTGGTCTTCCGCGGGTCCGTATCGAGAACCACGCCAGCGTGTGGACTGAGTGCCTGGACCAGGAGGCCGGGACCATCCGGTGTGCAAACCCGTTTGCCCAAGAGCGGATACAGCCGGGAGTGTGGCTGGCCGAAGCGCTGCACTGCATCGAGACATTCCGGCGGCCAACCTTGCGACCAGAGCATCGAGAGCAGCTCACTCTTGTGCCGGCGGATCTCGTCCGCCAAGTCTTGCACCCGGGCCGCCGGACGAACTCGTAGACGATCCCCAACGAGCCAGATCGCTACCCCCCGGTCGACTAGCGTCTGAATCAGCGCGGACGGGGTCAAAACTCCAAGGTCCCTTCGTCAAGCGGCTCGGGTGCCCCTAGTGCCCCTTGGTGCCCTTGGTTTTCAGATAACTCCTCATGAGGTGGTGTAAGCTCGTTCATACCGATACTAGGGTCACCATCGGGCACCCGGTCTGCGAGGCCAATCCCATACCAGCAGTGCTTGCCGTGGCTCCGCTGTCTGTAAAGTCCTCTCTCGCCAAGACTTAGACCGAGTTTTCGTTGGGTTACCGGACGTTCACCGCTCTCTTCACACCACGATTTGTACTCCTCGTAAAGGGCACCTGCCGCCACTCGTAGGTGCCCCTTAATCAGGCACCGATCCGCGATGAAGCCGCCTAGCACGTCCATTTCGGCTCGATAGTGTCCCGTCGCATTAGCCACCGCTTCGGGCGCGTGAAGACCCTGTTCCAGCCATTTCAGACACCCTTTGACCGCCCACGCCAGGATTCCCGGACGTTCGGCCCGGAGTTTTTCGAGGAGATCACGGTCCTGATCTTCTGGTGAGATCGTGACCTCGAACGGAATGAGCCGGATGCGGTCCCAGATCGCGTTGTCGGTGCCGTGAATCTCCGGCTTGTGGTTGGTGGATAGCCAGATTTTGAACTCCGGCCGATACTCGAACCACTCGGCCCGCATGAACCGAGCCGAGATGGTGTCGCCGCCAGTGAGATCCTTGACGGTCGCCTCGGCCAGGCGCCGCCCCTGATCGGACTCGGCTGCCACGACAAACCTCGCTCCCTTCAACGCCGCCAGATCGTTAGGGATGCCGCCCGGCCGTTTTGCAAGAAGTGTCTCAGTCGTTGTGCGCTTTCCATAGTCGCCCAGCAGGCCGAGCAGGGTCTCGGCATAGGTGGTTTTTCCGTTCGCTCCACTTCCGTGAGCGATGAAGAGACAGCGTTCCCTAACTGAGCCCGTTAGGGCGTATCCGGCCGCGCGTTGGAGAAACTCGATCAACTTGGTGTCTCCCGCCATGATCCGATCGAGGAACGCGAGCCACGTGGGAGCTGTCTCCTCGAGATCGAATCGAACCGGGGCGAGCTTTGTGATCAAGTCCTCTCGACGGTGCTCGCGGAGCTGTCCGTCCCGAAGGTCGATCGTGCCGTTCTCGACGTTGAGCAGCCAGGTATCGTGATCCAGAGTGCTTGGCAATACCGGTACCCTTAGCTCGGAGCGCGCCAAGTCCAGCATCGCTCGGATCTTGGGGGCAGATTCCGAACGGTTCGCGTGCTTCGCCGTCGCCTTCCGCAAGAGCTCGTCTTCTTCGCGGGCTGTTTCCTCATATATCGACCGCACTGTCTCCTTTGCGGCGACATTCGCTCGGCCCTCGTCATCGATCCGCCACCGTTTCCCATCCCAGATCAGCCACTTGCGCCAGGGATGGCAGTAGTGCAGATCCTCGCCCTTCAACGAGACTAGTCGCTCTGCGTTGCCCAGGTCCGTGAGATTGAAAGTTGGGGACGTGGCAGGAGACTTCGACTTCCAAGGTGGTGCTTGTGGAACGAGCTGATCTAGCTCGGCGCGAGTCTCTGCTGATGAGTGCCCGTTCGCTCTTCTCTCTCCAATCCAGTCGAAAGCGTCGTCTTTTTGAGCCATCCCCTCCGGTTCGAGCCATCGAATACTTCTTGCCACACCCACCAACTGCTCCCCGATGCGATCCATGTGCTTCCGACCCACGGAGTCGGCATCGGGCCAGAGGACTACCTTCGTGTCGCGCAGAACCTCAAGGCTCTCAAGCGCCGGCGTGCCGTTCGCTCCCGTGACGGTTCCGAGGGCGACCACACCCAAGGAGTCCAGAGCCTCTTGAGGCTTCTCGCCTTCGACGAGATACACAATCGCGCTTGGATCAACGTCACCGAGCTTGTGCGCTCCATACAAGGGGAGTTGCGCAGAGCGCAGACCTTGTAACCCTTTCTGCCCGTCTCGCTCCCACCAGAGCTTTTTCTCTTCGCCGACCTTGTCGATCCGCACATGAGTGGCGACGAGCCGTCCAGCAGGGTCACGAATCTCGTACTCCGTGCGGCGGTCCTTCATAGGAGTCCCAACCGTCCAGCGAGATCTTTCCACCCGCCGCCCGCACCACAGGCAAAGCAATACCAAACCCGCTTCTGAGGATTCCAACGAGCCGAAGGCTTGTGGTCGTCGTGGGCCGGGCAAAGGAGGCGGATCTCCTTCCCCTCGCGCTTGCCTTGTCTGGCGAAGATGGCCGGTTCCAGCCCGCTTGGAGGTGACGTCATCGCTCGCCTAGCTACCCGGCGCTGTCGTCCTGGACGTTCGATCCCTCCCACGGTCTCGGAAGAACTCCGCCGCTGGATTGTAGGTCTTCTCCGGAGGCACCTTAACTCGAGTCTGGGCCGCTGGCGTCAGCCCGAACTCCGCATACATCTTCGCGGCTCTGTCTTCGCACTCGCGCTGCTCGTAGGACTTGGGGTTGCGGACCATTCCTCGCGAGCCCTTGATCATCGCTGGGTCTTTCTCGAGTTCTTTGGCGAGCTTCCTTGCCCGTGCGACGTTGCGCACGAGGATCTCAAAGGCTCCGCGGTGAGCCTCAGCCGCCCAATAGAACCGCTTCGCCTCTTCGCGCCAAACCGCCTGCTGGTACTTCGGGAGGTACTTCGGTGGAGGCCCAAGCTCCCCTTCTGGCTGCGGCTCGTCTTTCAATCGGCTCTGGCGCTTCTCGCCTTTGACGATCTTGAGTGCTGTTGATTTGGGTCGTTTCGGCATCAGGTAAACATCCTCCTGGAGTTGCCCGGACAAAAGGGAAGCCTCACTCGCGGTGCGGGCGACCCCGTTGGCCAGAATAATTGCCGCCCTGGTCGAGCAGTACTCATTGATTCGCCC
>JADFQD010000148.1 GCA_022561975.1 Acidobacteriota bacterium | reverse complement strand
GTGTTACGACCGAAGGACACGGAGTCGTACGCGGCAGGCAGTTCTTCGTATTGTGATAGATGTCCGGCCTCAGGCGCTTCAGGATGCGTGGCACCTTGACGTGGTCCGCGTAGGGCCGCGGGCCCTTCAGCTTGACGGTCGGAATCGGATCGAACGTCTCCGGCTTGTCGGTCAGCACGACGAGGTCGACGTCGTCGGCCGATCCGTTCGAATCGGACGACCACTGCTCGAAGACCTGGCGACGACTGACCTCGAAACCGCGATCCGCCAACTTGGACTGCCGCTCATGATCTTTCATTCCCCGCAAGACGAGATCGTCGGGATCGACCATGCGAGCAGGATCTACAGGGCCGCGAGCCACCCCAAGAGTTTTATCTCGTTGGACGGCGCCGATCATCTGTTTTTGGCGCGCGAATCGGACGCGATCTACGTCGGCAAAATGCTGGCGGTGTGGGCGGCGAGATATTTGCCGGGAACGTGAGGGGCTCGGGGACACCATTCCTTGGTGTCCCCTCCCGACTGGTTTTGCGTGCGTGAGGCGGTGGCCGTACCGTCTCAGTGTCCGCCCCGGAGGACGATCGGGCAAGGACCGAGCCTGATCCGACAGGTAACCATTGGACTTTCCCTTCTGGCACCCATCATGAAAAAGCCGTAACCAGGAGGTATCGAAGATGAAGAAAATCCTGGTCACACTCGCAATTGTCGCTCTGGCGCCGGTCCTCGTCGCTCCGGCTGCCGAGGCCGGGAACTTCTCGGTCGGCGTCGCCTTCGACGTCGGCGGTCTGTTCTTCGACCTCGGCTTCGGGGGGCCCCGGTATTCGGCTCACGCCGGCCATCACGTCTATCGGGTGAGCGAGCCCTTTCACACTCGCGGCTATCGATGCCACTCGGGCTGCTACCGCAGCGGTGGCTACGGCTATCACCACGCCGACTGCCCGGCGGTCGCCTACCATTTTCGCAGGCATGGGTTCAGCCCCTACGCCTCCTATCCCAGCTACTTTGCATCCCGCGCCGACGGCCACTATGCCGGCCACTATGTCAGCCACCATACCGGCCGCTATGGCGGTCATTATTCAGGCCATGATGGTTACTACAGTCACGACAGCCGGGGTACCTACGGCGGCCGGTACAGCGGCCGTTATGATCACCACCGGTACGATCGCACCCGAGAGCGCAGCCACTATGGCACCCGCCATTATCGCGATTATCGCCATCATCGCCATCATCACGATAACCGGCGAGATCACTACCGAGACCACCGGTCGCGCCATGATTATCGCGACGGGCGCGATCGTCGCCACCACGATGGCCACGCCGGCAAATATCGGGGGTACCGGACCGATCGCCACCGGAGATAGAGCTCGCGGCGCTTGCAAGCGTAGAGCCCGGAGCCGGTCGCTTTTGGCGGCCGGCTCTTGTAATCTGAGCCGGTGACGGTGCGTGAATATCCGGAACCGCGGATCGTCCCGAGATCTGAACACCAGCTGTCACGCTCCCGGATACACGACAACGCACTCAAGGTTCTGAACCGCCTGAATCGGTCGGGATTCCGCGGCTATCTGGTCGGCGGGAGCGTCCGGGACCACCTCTTGGGCCGAACGCCCAAGGACTACGACATCGCGACCGACGCCCGACCCAACCAGATTCGCAAGTTGTTCCGCAACTCGCGGATTATCGGGCGACGGTTTCGCCTGGCTCATATCTACTTCCGAGAGGAAATCATCGAGGTCGCGACCTTTCGACGCGATCCCGATCCCGAAGATCAAAGAGTCGCTCCGGGAGAACTTTTGATCACCGACGACAACGTTTTCGGCACGCCGGCCGAAGACGCCTTCCGGCGTGATTTCACCGTCAACGCGCTGTTCTACAACATCGCCGACTTCTCCGTGGTCGACTTCGTCGGCGGTATCGACGATCTCGAGGCCGGCGTGATGCGGATCATCGGCGACCCGGATCTTCGCTTCCGGGAGGATCCGGTGCGCATGACCCGCGCCTGCGAGATGGCGGCGCGGCTCGATTTCACGATCGATGCCGCGACGCAAGAAGGGATCATTCGCCACGCCGGCGAGATCCATAAAGCCGCACCGGCGCGGCTGGCCGAGGAGATCGGGCAGATCTTCCGTTGCGGTGCCGCGTCCCAGGCCATGCAATGGATGCTCGAGCTGGGCTTGGCGGAGACGTTGTTTCCCGAGTTGCAGGCGATTTTCGCGGCCAAGAAGGCGGGCTTGGGAGACTTCGCCAAGATGATCCGGTTGCTCGACCGGAAAGCGGCCAACGGGGACACGGTCACCGAGATCGGTTTGTACTCCTGCCTGCTCTTGCCCGCGTTTGTGGTTGCGCACCCGGACGCAATGCGAAAGGGTGCCAACACTCGCGAGTTGCGGGAAAGTGTCGCTCGGATTACGGATCCCTTGTTTCTCCGGCTCTCGATAGCCAAACACAAAGTCGAGCAGGTCGCAGATACTATTGCCGCCCTGGGAAAACTCGACCGCGGCGGCTGGACCACCCGCGAGCGCATTGGTTTCGCCCATCGACCCTACTTCGCCGACGCGTTGCTGGTGTACGAGGCCTGGATCGCAGCGACCGATTCGAATCCTTCCGAATTGCGGGAGTGGCGTCGGGTTGCCAGGGCGGCGGTATCCGCTACCGCGGCTTCCGGAACTTCCGGCGCCAGGGGCGCCGGAAGGCTGCCAGCCCAGCTGGGTGACCGGCGCCCCAGAAGGCGTCGCCGGCGAACCGGGAAGCGCCGCCGCCGAGCGGGCTGAGGATTATTTAACGCCTCATGTCATCTATTCTCAGTCTCTACAGGTCCGCGATCGGAAAGAAAGCGGTCATGGCTGTGAGCGGCTTCCTGCTCGTCGGCTTTGTGCTTGGCCATATGGCCGGGAACTTCAAGATCTTCCTGGGCGAGGAGAAGTTCAACCACTACGCGGAATGGCTACGGGAGATCGGCAGCCCGGCTCTGCCGCACGGAGGAGCCCTTTGGATAGCCCGGATCGTTCTTCTGGGCGCGGTGTTGCTCCACATTCATTCGGCGTGGAGCCTGACTCGGGCGAGCCGGAAAGCTCGTCCCGAGCGCTACCGACGAAAGCTTTCGGCCCGGCAGGCCACCTACGCCTCCAGAACCATGCGCTGGGGAGGCGTCATCATTGTGCTCTTCGTGTTCTTCCACTTGGCGCATTTCACCTGGGGATGGAGCTGGGCGCATCCTGATTTCGACCCTGGGAACGCCTACCGAAACGTGGTCGAGGGCTTCCGGGTGCCATGGGTCGTCGCCTTTTATATCGTCGCTCAGCTGGCCTTGGGTCTTCACCTCTATCATGGGTTCTGGAGTGCTCTCCAGAGTCTCGGGTGGGACCACAGGGCGATCGACTCGTGGCGGCGTCCCGCCGCCGCGACGATAGCCGTCGCTCTGACTCTCGGCAATACGGCTCTTGCGATATCAGTTTTGACGGGATGGGTGGGTTGACATGAACTTCGACGCCAAGGTCCCGTCCGGGCCGCTGATCGAGAAGTGGACCAAGCACAAATTCGACCTCGACCTGGTCAACCCGGCCAACAAGAGAAAGTTCTCGGTGATCGTCGTCGGCTCGGGCCTGGCCGGAGCCTCGGCCGCGGCCTCACTCGGTGAACTCGGCTACCACGTCGATTGTTTTTGCTTCCAGGACAGCGCCAGGCGTGCGCACTCGATCGCTGCGCAGGGCGGCATTAACGCGGCCAAGAACTACCCCAACGACGGCGACAGCGTCTGGCGGCTCTTCTACGACACCGTCAAGGGCGGTGACTTCCGTTCCCGCGAAGCCAACGTCCATCGGCTGGCCGAGGTCAGCGTCGACATCATCGACCAGTGCGTCGCCCAGGGCATTCCGTTCGCGCGCGAGTACGGTGGCGGTCTGGCCAATCGTTCCTTCGGAGGCGCCCAGGTTTCGCGGACCTTCTATGCCCGCGGCCAGACCGGCCAGCAGCTTCAGCTCGGGGCCTATCAGGCCCTGGCTCGCCAGATCGGAGCGGGCACGGTCGGGATGCACACCAAGACCGAGATGCTCGATTTGGTGGTCGAGGACGGCCGCGCGCGGGGCATCGTGACCCGCGATCTCACCAGCGGCGCGATGACTTCCTGGTCCGCCGACGCCGTGGTGCTGGCGACCGGCGGCTACTCGAACGTCTTCTTCCTTTCGACCAACGCCAAGGGCTGCAATGCCACGGCGATCTGGCGCGCCCACCGGCGAGGGGCGCTGTTTGCGAATCCTTGCTACACTCAGATTCATCCGACTTGCATTCCCCAGCATGGCGACTACCAATCGAAGCTGACCCTGATGTCGGAGTCGTTGCGCAACGACGGCCGGATCTGGGTTCCCAAGACGGCGGGCGATTCGCGGTCGCCGGGTCGGATTCCGGAAGGCGAGCGCGACTACTATCTCGAGCGCCGCTATCCCGCGTTCGGCAATCTGGTGCCGCGAGACATCGCGTCCCGAGCCGCCAAGGCGGTCTGTGACCAGGGGTTGGGGGTCGGCCACGGCGGCCGCGGCGTGTATCTCGACTTCGCCGAGGTCCTCGCCCGTCTGGGCAAGGCGAGTGTCGAAGCCAAGTACGGCAATCTCTTCGAAATGTACGAGCGGATCACGGGTGAGAACCCGTATCAGGTGCCGATGCGCATCTATCCGGCGCCCCACTACACCATGGGTGGGCTGTGGGTCGATTACGACCTCATGTCGTCGGTCCCCGGTCTCTTCGTCATCGGCGAGGCGAATTTCTCCGACCACGGCGCCAACCGGCTCGGTGCCTCGGCTCTGATGCAGGGCCTGGCCGACGGGTACTTCGTTCTGCCCTACACGATCGGCAACTATTTGGCGCCCCACATGGGCGAAGAGCCCTTGTCCACCGATCACGCGGCGTTTCGGGAGGTCGAAAGCCAAGTTCGAGAGCGCCTCTCGAAGCTGCTCTCGATCGACGGCAAGCGCACGGTCGACTCGCTGCACCGCGCGCTGGGTAGAGTCTGCGAAGACTACTGCGGCATGTCCCGGGAACGTCAGGGACTCGAGGGCGCGATCGGCCAGATCCAAGCGCTGCGCGAAGAATACTGGCAGAACGTGCGGGTGCCCGGTGCGGCTCAGGATCTCAACCAGTCGCTCGAGAAGGCCGGACGGGTTGCCGACTATTTCGAGCTTGCGGAGCTGATGTGCCGGGATGCTCTCGATCGGGAGGAGTCCTGCGGCACCCACTTCCGCGAGGAGTATCGAACCGACGAGGGCGAGGCCAAGCGCAACGACGAAGACTACACCCATGTATCGGCCTGGGAATGGACCGGTGCCGACAGCGAGCCGCGACGGCACAAAGAAGCGCTCGAGTTCGAAAACGTGCCACCCACTCAGCGGAGCTACAAGTAGGCCATGCGTCTGACTCTTCACATCTGGCGCCAGAAGAATGGCGGTGACGCGGGTGGGTTTGTGAGCTACCCGCGCCAAGACGTCTCGCCGGACATGTCGTTTCTGGAAATGCTCGACGTTCTGAACGAAGAGCTGACCGAGGCGGGCGACGAGCCGGTGGCCTTCGACCATGACTGCCGGGAGGGCATCTGCGGCGCCTGTGGGGTGATGATCAACGGCGTAGCGCACGGACCCGAGCCCGGCACCGCGACCTGCCAGCTGCACATGCGCAAGTTCAAGGACGGAGATGAGATCCGGGTCGAGCCGTTTCGCTCACGGGCCTTTCCGATTCTCAAGGACCTGGTTGTGGATCGCAGTCCGTTGGACGAGATCATTCAGGCCGGTGGCTTCATCTCCGTCAACACCGGTAGCGCGCCGGAGGCGAACCTCATGCCGGTTCCGAGACGGGACGCCGAGCGCGCCATGGACGCGGCCGAATGCATCGGCTGTGGCGCGTGCGTGGCGCAGTGCCCCAACGGCGCCGGTCAGCTCTTTACCGCCGCCAAGATCTCGCATCTGGCCGAGTTGCCGCAGGGACAGCCCGAGCGCGCCAGCCGGGCCTCGGCGATGGTCGAGGTTATGGAGAGCTACTTCGGCAGTTGCTCCAACTTCGCCGAGTGCGAAGCCGTGTGCCCGAAAGGCATCTCGATCGACTTCATCGCGCAGATGAACCGGGAGTACTTGCGCTCCCGTTTCAAATAGCCCTCAGCTGGGCTCTGCCGGTCGAATCTACTTCGTCACGCTTCCCGCGGTCATCTCGGTCACGGAGTTTGTCATCGCCGCCCGACGCCCTACCCCGGAAGAGATCGAGATCGGAAGCGCCAAGCCACTAGAGACCTGGACCGCCTCAGACATTGAGATTGACCCGCAGACAGTCGGCATAGCAGGCTCTCCCACCCGCGTTGCGCAGCTCCAATCGGCCCGGATGGAAAGGACCGGAACCGTCCTCTCCGGCCAGAGCCCGGAGGCCGCGTTCGACCGCAATTGGGCCAAGTGCCTGATCGAGAACTGCGTGGAGCGGTTGCGCGAGGAGTGTGATGCGTTGGGCAAGAACGTGCAGTTCAAGGTCTTCGAGGCGCGGTACCTGCGCAGATCATCCACCGGCACCGCCTACCGCGCCATCGCGGCGGAGTTCGGCCTTTCCGAAACGGACGTCGACAACTACCTCCGTTGGGTGAAACCCCGGTTACAGGGAATCCTCATGGACGAGGTGGCGGCTTCCACCACGGGCTCGCTCGGCGACGTGGAGGAGGAGCTGCGAGCCCTCTCCGCCTGTCTGTCCGCAACCTGACGCGCACTTGTGCGCCGCCTGTGCGGTGCAAAACGGCGTTCCATTCCAGAAAAAAGTTTTACGGGAAACAGGAGGTTTGTCATTAAGTAATTGGGGGGAGTGTCCGCAGAGGGACGTGGCGCGGTCCGGTTTGGCGCAAACGGGGTCTTCATGGCCGGCGCAAGTCATATTCGTGCCCGGATCGCAAGCGAAGGCCTGGAATCCGTTGTACGCGAAATCCTCGCCTCTCTCCAGGAACTCGACCCCAACGAACAGAAGGCCCGGCTGAAAGAACTCGCGGACGCTTGCGGTGTCAATCCAGGGGACGATGCCGAAGCGTGGCGGCAGTGGTTGGAGACGCGAGAGGAAAAGAATCTTGCGGGGGCCCGTTCTCTTGCCCTGACGCCGGGTACGCTTCTGCCCCCCGATGTACAGCTCATCAAGGACGTGCTCCAATTCAGTCTTGAGCCCGATGATGAAGAACCGGATGGGGAAGACCCGCCTCCCGGTG
>JADFQD010000030.1 GCA_022561975.1 Acidobacteriota bacterium | reverse complement strand
GGAGGGCGAGCTCGGGGCCACCTTGAAGAGATTCGAGGAGTCCTCCTGGCAACGATTCGAGGACCGCCTGAAACGGAGCAAAGAGACCGGCCGGGTCTGGCTGGGAGTGTTCGGCAGTGCGGCGGTGGTGCTGGCCCTGGCTTTGGGATTCGCTTGCTACCAGTGGCGGCTCAAAACTCGTTTAGCAGCGTCGCGCGAGGGAGCAGTCGATCTGCTCGCCTCCGCTATCCACGGAGCTGGCCGTCGGGCGTCGGTGGACCAACTCCTCACCGAGATCAAACAACGCGGCCGGGACAAGCACGTGGGGTATGCCTCGTTGTCAGAGTTTCTGGCCCGCCATCAGGAACTAAGGATCGATCGTGAGGGCGAATGAAACAAGAACAAACGAACTCGACGATCGAAGTTCACGAAAGTCCAACGACAAGACCGTGCTCACGACTCTCGGATGGTGAGCGCTCGAGGAGGCTCGTATGAAGCGAAAACTGCTGATCTTGAATCATTCCCTACTGCTCCTCTGCGTGTCCATGTATGTGGGCACCGGATGGTCGCTTGTCCTTTTTTCGTTCCCGGCCGCGAGCCAGTTGACACCCGACAACTATTACTCCCATTTCGTTCCCCAGGTCGAGGCTGCGACCCGCTTCTTTACCTACATGACCGGCGTCATGATCGTTTGCGCCCTCATCATGATCGTCGCGGAAAGGAAGGAGCGTCTCTACCGCTGGTTTCCGATCATTGTGCTCGTCGGGGTTATCGTGGCGACTCTTCTTACGACGCGCTTCATCTTCCCTTACAACGAAGCGATGCGGGAGGGAATCACTGACCCCGCCCAGCTCCGTGAGACGCTCGGCAAGTGGATGTCGCTCAACAAGGTCCGCGTGAGCCTGTGGACCGTTCAGTGGCTGTCCATGATGAGCTACTTCGGGATCAAAACCTACCGCGGGGAGAAATCACGATGAGTGCGACACCTTCTTTCAAAACCAAAGATTGGCTCCACTGGGTGCTGGTCCTGATTTCCGCCGCCACCGTGGTCAGCGGACTCGTCCAGATGGTGGTACCGGGTTTCGTGCTGTCCATCGTAGGCGCCGCTACGGACGCCACGAGCAGCCATTTCTTCGCCATCGTCGGTATGTTCATGTTCCTCTTCGGCGGCCTGATGCTGCAGGTTCTGCTGAGTCCGAGCCACCATCCCGTAGCGGTCTTCTGGGCCGGTCTGCAGAAACTGGGTGCCGCGGGCGCGGTCGCCTTGGGTGTTTGGGGTGGCATTTTCGGGGCAATCTCCTGGCTCGTGGCGGGCTTCGACCTGCTATCGGGAGTTCTGATATTCATCTACTGGAAGCGAATCACGGGACCGAAATGATGACCGAGGTCTTGCCGATGAGCTTTCTGACCAAGGCATTCTTTTGGGGCTACGTCGCCATGCTGTTTCTCGCAGGAGGCGCAGGGGTTCTCTTGACGCGCCTGGAGCTCACGCGAGTCTTCCACCTCGACCTGGGGACACTCTCGAGCTTGGCGGAGAGCACCCTGCTCAATCAGTATCGCTTTCTGAAAAGCATGGAGATCGGGTTCGGTCTTTACTGCGTGGTTTTCCGTGAGGAGATCTTCACGCTACGCCGGTTCAACCGACTCTTCTTGGGAATCCTCTTCCTCGCCGCCGGCGCCCGAATCGCTTCGGGAGTTGCCGACGGCTGGCCGCACTGGGCCTTTATCGCTTTTGCCTTTCTCGAACTCGTCACCGGCTGCCTGGTCTTTCTCTGGACCCGCGGAAAACTGAGGAATGCATGAACGCACCGAATCGCATCCATCTCAGCTCGGCCGAAGGATCAGCCGAAGGATCAGAAAGAGGCCTAGCCGTCAAACGCTCACTGATTCTGGCGGGTGGGGGAATTCGGGTCTCCTACCAGGCGGGCGTTCTGCGGGCACTCGAAGAGGAAGGGCTCGGCTTCGACCACGGGGATGGCACATCGGGCGGCATCATGAACCTGGGCATGCTGCTTTCGGGGCTGTCCCCGCAAGAGATGTGCGACCGCTGGCGCGAACTCGAGATCTCGGGGTTCATCTCTCTGATGCCGCTTTCGAGCTATATCAAGACCACGGACCGCATGGGGATGGGCGACGCGGATGGAATCGTAGAGAAAGTTTTTCCGTCGCTTGGGATCGACGTCGCCAAGATCAACGCCGCCCAAGGCATGGAAGGCACGTTCAACGTCTGCAACTACAGCTCGAAGACCTGCGAGGTGATTTCCCACCGCGACGTGACACTGAATCTGATGGTGGCCGGCATCTCGTTGCCGATCTTCATGCCACCGGTCGCCGAAGGCGGCTCGCTCTACATCGACGCGGTGTGGATCAAGGACGCGCACCTCATGGAAGCGGTGCGCCGCGGCGCGGAAGAGATCTGGCTGGTCTGGTGCATCGGCAATCACTCCAAGTACAAGCCCGGTTTCTTCAACCAGTACGTTCATATGATCGAGATGAGCGCCAACGGCGCTCTGTTCGAGGAGTTTCGGCAAATCCGCGAACTCAACGCCAGGATCGAAAAAGGCGACAGCCCCTACGGGCAACAACAGCCCATACGGTTGCACGTCATCAAGCCGCTCTATCCCCTACCGCTCGACACCGATCTCTACAAGCGCAGAATCAATCACGCGACTCTGATCGAAATGGGCTACGCGGACGCCAAGCGCTACCTGGCGACGCGCGAGGCGCAGGGAATCGCTTTCACACCGGAGGCCACGAAGATGAATGAGCCTACACTCGGCATCACGTTTCGAGAGACCATGTCCGGCGGGTTCTCACTGGACGAAACCGACCCCAAAGAGGGGCACGAAAAGGGACGCTCCGAGGGCAGTCGGCTGGCGATCCACGCAACCATCAATATTCAGGACCTCGATCGCTTCGTCGAGGATCCAGGGCATCTCGGCGAACTCACCGGGAACCTGGACTTCACGCCTTTCGGGGAAAACATTCCCGCGTCCAAGGGCGTCTTCAACCTGTTCTCCCCCGCAGATGACCCCAAGCTGAAGCTCATGATCTACGAACTGGGCTTCGAGCACGAGGGGCAAAAGTACTACCTCGCGGGCAAAAAGAAAGTCCGCGACGATCCGGGGTTCGATCTATGGAAGGACACGACGACGCTGTACTCGAGGCTTCACAGGGGTGACAGCGTGGACGGCGAGGTCATCGGAGCGGGTGTTCTCAGCCTCGGGGTCACGGATCTGATCAAGTTGAGCACGACCATGCGGGTAACCAACGCGGAGTCGGTCGGCCAAAGAGCCGAGGCGCTATCCAAATTCGGCAAGTTCTTCCTGCGGGAGCTTTGGGACACCTATGTGCGGCATGTGCCAACCGACGACTGAGATCGAGCTTCGAATATCTACCGAAGAGAGGTAAGCGATGGTCAATCGATTTGACGTGATCGTAATCGGAAGCGGGTTCGGCGGAGCCATCATGGGCTGCCGGCTGGCCGAGAAGAATCATCGGGTTTTGATCCTCGAACGGGGCCGCCGCTGGCCCGTCGAGGACTATCCCCGCAAGGCCGGTGACGCATGGTTCTACGATCCCAACCTCCCGGTCTCGTGCAACGGCTGGATCGACCTGCGCATCTTCGGCGACATGAGTGTCATCCAGGGCGCCGGAGTCGGCGGCGGCTCGCTGATCTACGCCAACATCTCGGTGGAAGCACCCCCGGAGATCTTCAAGGTTGGATGGCCTCCCGAGATCACCTACAGGGAGCTCAAGCCCTACTACGACCTGGTGGCTCGAACCATGAATGTCCAGGAGATTCCGTCGAACCAAGTCCCTCGGCGCTTCGACCTGATGAAGGAGGCGGCCGAGAAGATCGGGCACGGCGACCGCTTCGGACCCCTGCCGTTGGCCGTCACCTTCGACAAGAACTGGTCCTACGATCTCGAGGACCCATTCAACGAGCGGCACTCGAAGACCTTTACCAATGCCCAGGGACAGGAGCAGGGCACCTGCGTTCATCTCGGGATGTGCGACCTCGGATGTCCGGTCAAGGCCAAGAACACCCTCGATCTGAATTACCTCCCACTGGCCGAGCAGCATGGCGCCAAGATCCGGCCGCTTCACATCGTCAAGACCATCGAGCCGGACGCCGGCGGCTACAAGGTAAGTTTCGATCGCATCAAAGACGGCCGGCTGATACCGGGAAGCGAGACCGCCGCGAAAGTCGTTGTCGCGGCGGGCTCGCTCGGCTCGACCGAACTCCTGCTGCGCTGCCGCGACCAATACAAGGTCCTGCCGAGACTCAGCCCATTTCTGGGCCGGAACTGGTCTTCGAACGGCGATTTCCTGACCCCGGCCTTTTACGACGACCGTGAGATCAATCCGTCGCAAGGCCCCACCATCAGTTCGGCGATCGATTTTCTCGACGGCAGCGAGAACGGCGCCCGATTCTTCATCGAAGACGGCGGCTTCCCGGATCTTCTCGAGGGTTACCTGGAGGAAGTCTCGAAATCAGCCAAGGGTTCGCGCTCGAAGCGATTTTTGCTGCGCAGGCTGGCCAAGCATCGGGCGCGGAAGCCACCGTTTTCGAACGTGATGCCCTGGTTCGCGCAGGGGATCGACGCCGCCGATGGCAGGTTTTTCTTGGGCCGAAAGTGGTACGCGCCGTGGAAGCGAACACTCAAGCTCGACTGGGATATCGGCCGCTCCAAGCAGCTGATCGACGGTATTGTGGCCATGCACAAGCGCCTCAGCGAGGCCACCGGTGGTGACCCCTGGGTACCGCCGACTTGGACCGTTCTGCGCAATCTGGTGACTCCTCACCCCCTCGGTGGCTGCAATATGGGCGTCACCCCCGAGAACGGCGTGGTAAATCACCGTGGCCAGGTTTTCGGCTACGACAACCTCTTCGTCGTCGACGGCGCGATCATCCCCGAGGCGATCGGACGCAACCCGTCGCGGACCATTGGCGCGCTCGCAGAGCGCGCGGCGGCGCTCATCGAGTAGCCGTGTGCCGAAGGCTCTTCGACATCGTGCCACCGCCGTTGGGCTCGCTGCGCTGGCGCTGTTCGGCTTCTTGACGCTGTTCGAGACATCGAGTCTCGCCAAGCCGCCGCGAGAGCACTGCCTCGGCGCCGGAGCACTCGACTTCGAGCCCGCCCGGGTCGCACAGTTTGTCGAGACCTACAGGAAGAGCACGCTTCAGTTCGCTTCGGCCAAGCGGGACCTCAAATTGGACCAGCGAATCGCCGCAGCCTCCCTGAGGCTGGGAGACAAAGTCGCGGCGCTGGAGAGCCTCTCCCCGAGAGCCGAAGACAGTCTTCTGGGCGCAGCTACCGGCCGGCGGGTGGAGCGCCGAATGGAGCGGCTCATGCTCTCGGTCGCGCCGGCCGATCTGGCGCTGTTCAAACTCGCGCTGGACTACGACGGTGACTACAAAGACATGGAAGAGTATGTCTTCCACGACATCGATGACGAGGAGCGCCGTGATCGCCTGCTCGAGCACTTTCGGACGGCACCGCCTGCGGGGATCAAGGTACTGACCGACGTTGACGACACCTTGTATGCCAACCTGGTCGACAAGCGGTATCCGGAAAAGACCCGCTATCCCGGAGTAGTCGAGTTCTACGCAGCGCTGGCCGTCGAGCCGTTCGAATCGTCCCGAACTCCGATCACCACCCTCTCGGCACGGCCGAACCCTATCGGAGGCAAACTCGAGGAGGGCAGCCTACAGAAGCTGGCCGATTTCACCGAGGGCCGATTGTGTCCGAGCGGGCTCTCCGGTTCACTCCTGAGCTCCGCAATCGGCACCCTCGAAACTCTGGGCCGAGCCAACCTCGATTTTTTGTCGGACGTTGTTCCCGACGGCAAAGAGCGCGAGATCGGCGAGGTCAAGTACGCGAACTTCCTCCGCTATTCCCAGGTCTACCCGGACTACCGGTTTGTCTTCGTGGGCGACTCCGGCCAAGCCGACGCCTTGACTGCCCGACGCATGCTGTCCGGCTCTGAGGGGGCGGCTGGGAGGGTCCTGACGACGTTCATTCACGACCTCAGAGCCTCGGAAGGCGACGCTCGAAGCGCCAGTGCCTCTTTTCGTGAGCTACCCCTCAGCGCGCTGGTTTCCTCGGCTTCCGCGGACGGGCGCGGCGTTATTGTGTTCAGAAACTACATCGCCGCGGCGCTCCTGGCCCATCACCACGCGAGCACCCTCGGCGATCTGGTGACCGACGGGGAACTTCTCGGTATCACACGGGCGGCCCTCGAGGAGTTCTCGCGCATCGACTTCGGCGAGCAAGCCGCCAGAGCTCGACTCCAGAGCCAGTACCGGCAGGATGCCGAAGAGGTTCTCCGGATTCTTTCCGAATCGGGCGAAGCGGCCACCGAACGCCAGAATGATCTGGCTGCAATCCAACGGATTCTTGACAATGACCTCTGAACTTTGAATCAGCAAACGCAGAGGAGACCAGACAATGACAGAAAAAACCGAGCGACAAGACGACGCCTCGCGGCGCAAGCTGCGCATCGGCCTCATCGCGGCTTCTATCCTGTACCCAGCGTCGCTCGCTGTGTGGTTTGTGGTGTACATGATCGTGTTCATGGGGGGTGCGGCCCTCCCCCTGTATGTCCTGCTGACGTACCCGGCGGTCGCGGTGGCCTCGCTGATCGGCGGTTGGATCTTTTATCGGAGACGCCGCGATCGAGCGGCCTGGTGGTCGATCGCGCTACCGCCGATTCACATCCTGATCTTCGTTCTGGTCATGGCGATCTTCATCGTCGGCACGCGCCTCTCCCAGGGGTAAGGCCTGGCCGCCGCGTTCCCACCGGTACGGCGCGATGGCATTGGGGCGAGTGATCGGTTCGCCGGCTGGACGCTGGGAGCGTTGCTGTACGAACTGGCGGGCAGCGCGTAGATCAGGCCGTCCACAACGTCTTTGGTGCTCGTCCTCTCGAGCCAATGTCGATCCGGGAGACCCTGAGTCTACCGAGTCTCCTCGAGAATCCGGCGCATCAGGTCGGCGTCCTCGGGAAGCAGGCCCGATGCCGGCAAACGCGGCGTCAACTCGCGCCATCGCGGCTCCTGTTCGAAGACTCGGCGCAGAATCGGCAGGGCCTCGGCAACCCTTCCGGCCCCGATCATGGTGACCGCCTGCCAATACCGAACTTCGACGTTCTCCGGCACCATATCGGCCGCGATGGCGTATTCGTGCAGCGCCCCGTCGACGTCGCCGTCGGCGAAGTACTCGTCGCCACTGTTCATGTGCTCGTAAGCCCGATGAATGCCGAGCAGCCTGCGAAGCTCTTCGAGCGGGCGGGGACCATCCTCTACACGTAAGTCGACGGTTCGCTCCCTCCAGGGTGATCCCTCACTGACTCCGGGCACCACCAGGATCGCGGCCGACTGGCTGCCACGAATATCACCGCCTTCGGCCTGAGCGGCCTCCAGAGCAGCCATCATGCGCTCGGCGAGATCCCCCTCGGCGGCTTCGAAAGCCTCGGCCATCGCTCCCCAGACCGAATCGCTTGCCATGAGGTTGGCCTGCACCGTAAACCCATCTCCCTCGAAATGGCCGGCCGCGGCAATGCACTTCTCGCCGGTATGGACCGCGACGTTGCCGTGCCGATCGACCATGGCGACCTGGCGGACGTCCGCGTTCTCGTCCACGCTCAGGAGCGCGGCCAGCGCTTGCGCCGCGGTCTTGCCCGCGCGCATCAGTTCCAGACCGAGAGGACCATAGGAGACCTCGGTAAAGGATTGCGTCGCGACCGCTCCGACGCCGGCCTCCGCCCATGAGACGCCGGAGCCCACCGAGAACCAGTGCGACTGCACCGCAACGCCCAAATCTCCGGTCTCGGCATCCCGAGCCACGATCGAATAGGTGTGAACGGGCCGGCGCGGCGACGGAGCGTCGGGCACGACCGCGGACCATATCGTGTTCGTGTTGATCGACGCCAGCAGCACAAAACCGACCACAATACGTTTCATACGAGCCTCTCTTTCGTGTCTAATCATGGATTCCTCGAAACCGCTCGTCCGGATTCTCACACAGCCAGCACCCGGCATGATCGGCATGATCGGCATGATCGGAACGGGCGCAACCAGCGGAACCGGCCGTAACGGGGTATGCGGCCTCCGCCACGCGGCAGCCACCCGCTGCTAGACTCGCCTACCCAACAACCGTTCTGCTCAGGGAACGCCCCCTCGAGAGGTTACCTATGGTCTTGCTCAGCCGGATCGCGTATGCAGGGTGTCTGCTTCTGGCGCTCATCTCGTCTCCCGGCACACTTCGGGCGCAGGGCCCAGCGTCCGATGCCGAAGCCGGCGCCGCTCGCACCGATACCCGCACCGACGACGATGCCGGGGTCGGTCGGCTGATTGCCGCCCTCCTCGGGGACACTCCTCTGGAGAGGGATCTCCGGCAGCTGACCCGCGAGATCGGCGGTCGCGCCACGGGCTCGGAGGCCAACCGCCGTTCGGTCGAGTGGGCCCTGGCGCGTTTTCGTCAGGTGGGCGTGTCCGCCCGCGAAGAGCCGTTCGCTGGTAACCTACCGCCCATGGCAAAGCAGAATTCGTTCGACGTCGTTTCGAAGATCAAGATCGACGAGGTCAAAAACGCGGTCAACCAAGCGCTCAAGGAAGTCTTTCAGAGGTTCGATCTCAAAGGAACCAACTCCTCGATCGAACTGGACGATAAGCAGGCGAAGCTGGTTCTCGGCTCGGCGGACGAGTACAAACTCAAGGCGGTCATCGACATATTGCAATCCAAGCTGGTGAAGCGGGGAGTATCTCTCAAGGCTCTCGAGTACGGTGCTGTCGTGCCGGCGGCGAAAGCGAGCGTGCGCCAGACGATTTCCATCCAGCAGGGCATCCCGGTCGAGAAGGCCCGCGAGATCGTCAAGATCATCAAGAAGACCAAGCTCAAGGTGCAGGTGGCCATTCAGGCGGATTCCGTCCGAGTTTCCGGCAAAGACCGCGACACGCTGCAAGAGGTCATCGCCCTGCTCAAGGAACAGGACCTCGGCATCGACATGCAATTCGAAAATTATCGCTAGCGGCCCGGCGCATCGGCGGGAAGAAATCCCCGCCTCTCCCTTGACAGAAAGACTTCGCCAAGTAGAATAACCGCCGTTCCGCCTTCGCTTTGAGTCTCCATCAAGCCGGCGACTCAGTTTGGTCCGTTAGAGATGGCTTCGACGCAACACACCATCATCTTTGTACCCCACGCTCGGGCGCGCTTTATCAAATGGCGTGTTTCGAGTCGACGCCTTGCCGTCGGCGCGGCCACCTTGGGGTTTCTCGCTCTCGCCTCGGTGTTCACAACCTGGTCCTTTTTCACCAACACCATCGACCGCAACGAGCTGGCGCGGATTCACAACGAAAACGGAGAGCTGCGCAAGGTCAACGAGTCCTTTGAAGGCAGCATTCGGAACCTCGAGCGGCAGCTGGCAGAGTTCGAAGATCGTACCCACAAATTGGCGATCGTTGCCGGTCTCGAGGGCCTCAACGTTGGCGCCGAGGCCGGGATCGGTGGAGCCGACTTCCCCGGTCAAGCGGCGACGCTGATCGAAACCGAGAGCGAGATCGGGTGGCTCGAACGACGCGCGAATGTCGTCCTCTCGGGTCTGAGGCAGATCGAGAGCACTCTCGAAGAGCGCGACCGGTGGATCTCTTCGACCCCGGCGATCGAGCCGGTCAAGGGCATCCTGACCAGCGGTTTCGGCCGCCGGCGCGATCCAATCACTGGACGCCAGGCGGCACATCACGGCATCGATATCGCGACCGCTCCAGGCCGAACGGTCCGGGCCCCGGCCGGCGGGATCGTCGTAGAGGCGGGCAGGGTCGGCGGCTTGGGCAACACGGTCTACATCTCGCACGGCTACGGGGTAACCACTCGCTACGGGCATCTGTCCAAGATCGACGTAAAGCCCGGACAGAGAGTCGCTCGCGGCGACCCGATCGGCCGCGTCGGTAACAGCGGTAGGTCCACCGGCTACCATCTTCACTACGAAGTCCGCGTCGACGGTCGAGCGGTGAATCCCATCGCCTACATGCTCGACCGCGCCTCGTAGCACCCCATAATCAGCGAGCCGGCGGCGATCCGGCGGCTAGCCGACCCGCGCTGGGAACAAAGTTCCCGGCGTTTCCGTTTGCTAGACTGCACCGGGTTTCTTGCCATGATCAATAAGGTTCTCACAAAGGTATTCGGTAGCCAGCACGAGCGCGACATCAAGGCGATGATGCCCACGGTCGAGGCCATCAACGCCCTCGAGCCTTCGGTTCAGAGCCTCTCCGACCGAGAGTTGGCAGCAAAGACGATCGAATTTCGTGAGCGCCTCGCCGGCGGCGCAAGCCTTGACGACCTGCTGGTGGAGACCTTTGCGGTAGCTCGCGAGGCGGCGTGGCGGGCGCTCGAGATGCGCCCGTTCGATGTCCAGCTCATCGGCGGCATTGTCCTCCATCAGGGCAAGATCGCCGAGATGAAAACCGGCGAGGGCAAAACCCTGGTCGCGACCCTGCCCGTGTATCTGAACGCCCTCCAAGGCAAGAGCGTCCATGTTGTGACGGTGAACGATTACCTGGCCCGTCGCGACGCCGAATGGATGAGCGCAGTCTACAGATTCTTAGGCCTTTCGATCGGAATCATCCAGACCAACATGCCCGACGCCGAGCGCCGGAAGGCCTATCAGGCCGACGTCACCTACGGCACCAACAACGAGTTCGGCTTCGACTACTTGCGCGACAACATGAAGTTCGATCTCTCGTCGATGGTACAGCGGGGACACCACTTCGCGATCATCGACGAGGTCGATTCGATTCTGGTAGACGAGGCGCGAACACCACTGATCATCTCGGGACCGTCCGAGGAATCGGTCGACAAGTATTACAGCATCGATAAGATCATCCCCAAGCTCGAGCGTGGTGAGGAGATCGAGCACGACGACGGCAGCAAGTCCACGACCGGAGATTTTCTGGTCGACGAAAAAGCTCACACAGTCGCATTGACCGACCAGGGCGTGACCAAGGTCGAGAGCCTCCTGAGCGTCGACAACCTCTACGACATCGAGAACATGGAGATCATCCATGGCATCAACCAGGGACTACGCGCCCACAACCTGTTCAAACGCGACGTCGAATATCTGATCAAGGACGGACAGGTCGTGATCGTCGATGAGTTCACCGGTCGCATGATGCCTGGCCGGCGCTGGTCCGATGGCTTGCACCAAGCCGTCGAAGCCAAAGAAGGGGTTCGAATCGAGCGCGAGAATCAAACCCTGGCGACGATCACTTTTCAGAACTACTTCCGAATGTACGACCGGTTGTCCGGAATGACCGGTACCGCCGAAACCGAGGCGACCGAGTTTGGAGCGATCTACAAGCTCGACGTGATCGTAATTCCCACCAATCAAGAGATGATCCGCGATGACCGCGGCGACCTGATCTATGTCACCGCCAAGGAGAAATGGAACGCGGTTATCGAGGAAATCGCCGACGATCACGAGCGCGGCCAGCCTGTTCTGGTGGGCACGATCTCGATCGAGAACAGCGAAATGCTCTCCCGAATGTTGAAGCGCAAGGGCGTGCCCCACGTAGTTCTCAACGCCAAGTTCCACGGCAAGGAGGCCAGTATCGTGGCCCAGGCCGGCCGCGTCGGAGCGGTAACCATCGCCACCAACATGGCGGGTCGAGGCACCGACATCGTGCTCGGGGGCAACGCCAAGGGCCTCGCCGCGGCGGAAGCCGATCCGGAGACCGAGCCCGGCGACTATGAACAGGCGCTGGCCCGTTATGAAACCACCTGTGTCGAAGAGCGGACCAGAGTTCTCGAAGCCGGTGGGCTTCACATCCTCGGCACCGAGCGCCACGAGTCGCGCCGCATCGACAACCAGCTCCGGGGACGTTCAGGTCGCCAGGGCGATCCCGGGTCCTCGCGCTTCTACCTCTCGCTCGAGGACGATCTGATGCGCATCTTCGGATCGGACCGGGTCCAGGGCCTGATGGGCAAGCTCGGCATGGAAGAGGGTGAGGCCATCGAGCACAAAATGGTCTCCAAGGCCATCGAGCGTGCCCAGAAACAGGTCGAAGGCCGCAACTTCGACATCCGCAAGCACCTACTCGAGTACGACGATGTCATGAACAAGCAGCGCGAAGCGATCTACCAGCTGCGCAAGGACGTTCAAGAGGGCCGTGAAGGCCGTGACTACGTGCTCAAAATCGCCTCTGATCTTCTCGATTTCGTTATCGACAACCACTGCCCGGAGAAGGCGGACCCGCGGGACTGGAACCACACCGAGATCACCACCGACATGCTCGCCTACTTCAACATCAACATCGCCGAGTTGAATCTCGACATCGAGAACTTCGGAATCGACGCGATGAGAGACGAGCTCTGGGCCGCGATCGAAAAGAAGTACATCGACAAGGAGGAGCGGCTGGGTACCGACCTGATGCGGATGTTCGAACGCGATGTCCTGCTCAGGATTGTCGACCACGCCTGGAAGGACCATCTGCTGGCTCTCGATCACCTCAAGGAGGGCATCGGGCTGCGCGGCTACGCCCAGCGAGATCCCAAGCAGGAGTACAAGCGCGAAAGCTACGAGCTGTTCCAGGACATGAAGGAGAGGATCGAGGACACCGCCATCAAGACCATCTTTCGACTGGAGCCGGTCTCCGAGGAGCAGATGGCCCAGCAGCGAACGCGCCGGCAGCGGCCCGCGGGGGACGGCTATCGGTTCTCCGCGCCGCCCAAGACCGCGTCACCCCCGAAGCCCAAAACGGTGGTGCGCACCGGCAAGAAGGTCGGACGCAACGCGCCCTGCCCCTGCGGCTCGGGCAAGAAATTCAAGAAGTGCTGCGGCTCGCCGTCGAGAGCCATCGCGAGCTAGCCGCGGTCGACCCAGTAGTTTGGGGCTTCTTTGGTGATCACGACGTCGTGGGCATGGCTCTCTTTCAAGCCGGCGGCCGTGATCCGCACCAACTTGCTTTGCGTGCGCAAGCCCTCCACGCCGGAACTGCCGGCCAGCCCCATCCCCGAGCGCACGCCGCCTACTACCTGGGTCAGCATCTGATGAACACTCCCCTTGTAGGGCACCATTCCCTCGATGCCCTCGGGCACCATTTTGCCGCGCTCGTCCGCTGAATTCTGGAAGTAGCGATCCGCGCTGCCCTCGTGCATCGCCGGAATCGAGCCCATCCCGCGATGGGACTTGTACGAGCGGCCCTGGTAGAGAATCGTTTCGCCCGGGCTCTCCTCGGTACCCGCGAAGAGCGAGCCGATCATCACCGAATGGGCTCCACACGCCAACGCCTTGACCACGTCGCCGGAGAACTTGATGCCACCGTCGGCGATCACCGGAATCTCTTGCTCGTCCGCGGCTTGGGAACATTCCATGATCGCAGAAACCTGAGGCACGCCTCCTCCGGTCACCACGCGCGTCGTGCAAATGGAACCGGGGCCGATACCCACCTTGACGGCGTCCGCGCCGCTCTCGATCAGCGCCCGCGTACCTTCCGCCGTCGCCACGTTGCCGGCTATGATCTTGGTCTTCGGGTGCGCCGCACGCAGCGTGGCCAGGGCCTCGAGCACTCCCTTGCTGTGCGCGTGCGAAGAGTCGAGCAAGAGAAAATCGACCTTGGCTCCGATCAAGGCAGCCGCCCGCTCGCGATAGTCACCAGCCCCTCCCACGGCAGCGCCTACCCGTAGCCGGCCAAGTTCGTCTTTGCAGGCGCTCGGAAACTTCTCGGTTTTCTCGATGTCCTTGACCGTAATCAAGCCCTTGAGTTCGCCGGCGTCGTTGACCACCAGGAGCTTTTCGATGCGATGCCGATGGAGGAGCGCCTTGGCTTCCTCCAACGTAGTTCCTTCGGGTACCGTGATCAAGTTATCCCGGGTCATGACGTTGTCGATGTGCTGGTCGAGGTCGGTCTCGAAACGCAAATCCCGGTTGGTCAGAATCCCAACCAGCTTGCCGGCGTCATCGGTCACCGGAACGCCGGAGATCTTGTAGTGAGCCATCCGCTCCAAGGCATCGCGAATGCTCTGCTCGGGTCGCATGGTCACCGGATCGACAATCATGCCGGCTTCGCTACGTTTGACCTTGTCGACCTCTGAGGCCTGCGCTTCGATGGAGAGATTTTTGTGAATCACTCCCACTCCGCCTTCTCGTGCGACCGAGATCGCCAGCCGCGACTCGGTCACCGTGTCCATCGCTGCCGAAACCACCGGAATGTTGAGCTCGATGCCGCGGCAAAGCCGGGTCTTCAAATCGACGCTGTTCGGGTGAACGGCTGAGAAGCCCGGAACGATCAGAACGTCGTCGAAGGTCAAGGCAAGGGGCGGCGGATTTCGGTGTCCGCGCTTTGACTCGGTCATCCTATTTCCGGCCGCCTTGGGGCGGGACATTATCAGATGCCCTGGCAGATGCCCTGGCCGGAACAGCTATTCCGACGCCGGGATCTCGAACGGCACTCTTCCCGGCATCATCCGGATTCGCCCAGGCTCGAGCTAGAGCGCGCTTGACCTCGGGATCGTGCATCGAGAAATTTCGCCGGTGATAGGTCCGCCCGGGCATCCACTTCCACCAATACATGCCGCGGATAAAACTCTCGGACGCCAGCTCGTCCAGGGCGGCCTCGATGAGACGCGTGCGAAGGCCTCGGCTCAGTGGCGAGTCATCGGTCTCGTACGTCCAGGGCTCTCGCGCCGCGTTCGGATTGAGGTTATACCCCACCTCCGCGATCAGGACCGGCTTGTCCAGCCGCGCCGACAGCGCGCGCAGATCTTCGAGATGTGGCGCCCAGCCCGCGGCCAGTTGGGCGCTGCTGGGATCGTCCTCTTGACTCAACGGAAAATAGGCGTGGACTCCGATCCAATCGACCGCGTCCCAGAAAGGGACCTGCCCGAGCCTGTCCCAATTGGCCGCATAGACGACGGTACCGCCAAAGACCTTGCGCACCTCCGCGATCACGCGGCGCCACTCGATTTCCCGATGAACCGTAGCCTCGAGTTCTACTCCCACTGCAAAGAGATCGAGACCGGCGGAAGAGGCAAAGCGAGCCTGATCCACGATGAACGCCTCGTACTCGGCGAAGAACTTCCTCCAGGCGGCTTCGTCGTCACCGAACTCGATTCCTCCGCGCCACTCGAACTCACCCCAGTAGCCGAGGTGCGGCTTCCAGAACAGGCGCATATCGGCCTGATGAGCCAGCTCGACCGCTCGGCTCAGAAACTCGAGTTCCGAGGCCGGTTGAAACTTGACGGTGCCATCCCGCTTGACCCAGCCGTAGGGATGAATCGCAACCGAGTCGACGCCGATCTCCGCAAGTTCGGCGAGACTCTCCGCCATCGCCGGCGAACCCCAGATCGGGCCCCAGCCCGGGCACGAGACGACCATTCCGCGGTGAAATTCTCTATTCGGAGCGGCTGCGAGGCCCGTACTTGCCAGTAGCCCGAGACCGAGCAGGAGTGCCGGGCGGTAGGCCATTGCCAGATACTACGACGTTGCGGAGATCGGGGTTCTCTCCCGTGGTCTTGCCTACTGGGGTCGGTTTCGACCTTGCCGGTGCGAAGCCGTTCGCGGCGGTGCGAGGATCCGGCGTGGCGAGTGCGGGTGAAGTCGAGGAGAAGCGATTTGCCCGCACCGCAGCGGGGTACTCAAGAGAGCGGGTCAAAATCGCAGTCGGTAGCGAGGAGACGTGCAAATCGCCCGAGACGATCCCGCAACGAGCCCGCCGGATCGCACAAGCCGCGAGGCTTTGCGCCGGTAAGGTCGAAACCGGCTACCCCTTTGGGAACACCAGGCATCCCCCTACTCCGCCATCCACACCAAAGCCACCAGGTCCACCTCGACGTCCGCGCGCCTGGGCTTGATTGACTTGATTTGCAGTGTCTCGGTCAGCGGGTCGAACTGGTCTTCGATCCCCTCGAGAGCACTCTCGAGTTCCCGATTCATCTCTTCGAGATCTTCCGTAATCGCCTCGATGTTCTCCTGCGCCCGGCCGACGTCGTCACTCTCTTTGGACAGACGTCCGAAGCCACGAGCTGCCGTCGTGACGCGACTCAGCGAAGACATGCTGAATTTCTTGCGCCCGGCGACCGCGGAGAGCAACGCCGCACCGATCGAAATCGCGTTCTGGAGCTTTTGGCCTTTGGCCTGCTCGCTCTCTTTCTCGAGCGTCTGGCGAGCCCTGCGAAGCTTCTCCTCGAGTCGGCCGATCTTGGTCGAGTACCTCTTCTGGAGCTTTCCTTTCTCCAGGTCTCGGCGCTCGCGCGCCGCCTCCTTGAGCCGAATTCGAAAGTCTCGTTCGCTCTCGAGCGGCTCGGAGGTCATCTTGTAGGTCGCACTCTCGAACCGATCGAGCCCCCTGGAGCGATAGAGGTGGTTGGACAATTCTTTTTTCCATCTTGCGTAGCTCTTTACCCTCTTGGCTACGTCCGGCACCGTACCGAAGCTCCCCTCTCGTGGAGCGCCTTTCTCGAGATCCTTCTCATCGAGGTCGATTTCCACGGCCTCGTCCCAGTCGAGGTCTATCTGTCTCTCGTCCAGGGCGATCGAAAGCGCGAGCTTTTCGGCATGGGCCTCTCTTTTTGTCTTCGGGTGGACGTAGTGAACCTCGCACAGCCCGAGCAGCCTGGCTTCGTAGCGCAGGTCCCGACCGCGCCCCGCGACAAAATATTGTGGCAGCTCCGGCGGCAGGATGGGAGCCTGCGATGCCAAGGATCGTGACCAAGCCGACGCCGCGGCCCCGGAAGTGGTTTCGGAAGCCGGGTCGACCGCTCCGGAGGGCACCGCTGTGCCCGGCGTCGGCTGGCCCGTGACCGCCGCTTCGGCGGACAGTGCGGCCTTCTGCTCGTCGATGAGTCGCTTGATCTGGCCGCGAGCCAGCGGGCCTCGGAGATAGGACATGACCCAGCGGGTGTGAAAGAGCACCGGGCCCTCCTCGTGCACGTTGTGAAGCAGGAAAACCCGCTTGTCGAGGCCGGAGATCACGGTGTCCATGGTCTTGCGATCGAAGCTGGAACCGCCGCTGTGAATGCCCTCGAGTCCGGCGAGCACCCGCTCCTTGTCGCGCTCGGTCTGGAGCCGTCCGATGAACCAGGTGCCGATGTTCGAGAGCCCCTTGTAGTCGAGATCCACCGGGTTTTGGGTCGCCAGCACGATGCCGACACCGTACGCGCGGGCCTGTTTGAGAAGCGTCAGCAGGGGCTTCTTGGAAGGCGGTTCCGCCACCGGCGGCATGTAGCCGAAGATCTCGTCCATGTAGAGCAGCGCCCGAAGGCTGGTCGTACCAGGCCGCGATCGCATCCACGAAAGCGTCTCATTGAGTAGCAACGACACGAAGAACATCCGCTCGGGATCGGACAGGTGGGCGATCGAGAACACCGCGATCCGGGGCTTCCCCGTGGGGGTATAGAGAATCTCCTGCAGATCGAGGGCTTGCCCCTCCATCCACCCCTGAAAGCTCGGAGCTGCCAGTAGGTTGTTGACTCGCATGGCGAACTTGAAACGATCCTTCGAGGGAAAGAAGGAATCGAGCTCCATAACGCCGACCTTCTTCACCGGCGGGCTCTGAATCGACCCGATCAGGCTGCTCAGATCGAGGCTACGTCCCGCGGCCCAGAAATTGCCGAGAATGGTCGAAAGCAGGATGTGCTCGCGGCTCTGGATCGGGTCGGCATCGATGCCCAAGAGACCGAGCAGGCTGGTGGCCGTTGTCGAGACCCGATCGCGAAGGAGATCGCCCTCGTTTCGGATCGCCTCCGAGGGCGCGGAAAAAGACGACAGAATAGAAATCGGCCACCCCGCGTCACTGCCCGGAGTGTAGATCGTGAACTCCGCCGAGTCCTTCAACCGCTGGATGCGTTCACCCGTCTGGCCGTACCATCCGAGGCCCTTCTTCCAGAGTGCGGCCTGCTGGGCGGCGAATTCATCCGGCGAAAGGTCCTTGCGCAGGGCGTCGTCCTCATTGATCCAGGGGCGGAAATCCTCGGCCGCCAGACCCGGAAACGTGAGCAGGAGATTGCCCAGATCTCCCTTCGGATCGATGACGATGGCGGGGATTCCGTCCAGGGCAGCCTCTTCGAGCAAGCCGATGCACAACCCGGTCTTGCCGCTGCCCGTCATTCCCACGCACATGGCGTGGGTCACGAGATCCTTCGAGTCATAGAGCAGGAGCTCCTCCTGCTCCTTGCGCTCCTCGAGATCGTAGTGCTTGCCGAGGTAGAAGCTCCCCAGCTTTTCATAGTGCTCCATATGATTCCTCGCTACCCTAGCCCGGTTCTCGAGATTCCTCCGGCCGGTCGGTCGGTCGGTCGGTCGGTCGGTCGGCAGACAGGCAGAAGGTAATCGCTGGCGACTCAAAAAACAAACCCTACGCCGCTTGCGAAGTCTTCCCCGCCGCCACCAACTCACCACGCTCGCGGATCGAGATCATAGGGCAGTGGCGTGAGATTCTCGGCACCCTCCTCGGTCAGGAGGAGGAGATTCTCGAGGCGCACACCATACCCCTCCTCCGGCGCGTACAACCCGGGCTCGAGGGTGAAGACGTCGTTGACCTCGAGAGTGCCGATGTTATCTGGCGCGGAGCGAAATGATGGGTACTCGTGCAACTCGTAGCCGACTCCGTGGCCGAGGCCGTGTACGTAGCCGCTTCGGGTTCCGGGGTTCGATCCGGCGGTCACGAAGCCTCGAGCTTCGAACAACCGGCAGACCTCCTTCTGTAGATCCGCGCCCAACACGCCTGGTCCGGCAGCTGCCTGAGACGTCTGCAGGGCATCCGCACACAGTGCGTGGGCGGCATGCAAGGCGTTCCCAGGCTCTCCGACGCAGAACGTCCGGGTGCAATCGGCAAACAGCAGACCCTTGGGGTACAAGTCGACAACGATGGACTCGCCCGCCCTCAATTGCTTCGAATCGGCCCCTTGCGTATGGGGAACGCCGGTATCCGCGCCGGTGGCAACGATGTTGCCCTCGGGCTGTTCGAGGCCATGGGAGGCCAGAACCAGCGCAATCTCGCGTCGCAAGACTCCCGCGGTAAGGGCTCGGCCGGCGTGGCGGAGCGACTTACCCCTCCGCTTCGCGCTCGCTAGAACCTCGGCAACACGGCGAAAGGCACGACACGTCCCCTCGGCCGCTCGGCGTACGGCGTCAATCTCGTCCCGAGACTTTGCCTTGCGCAGATTTAGCATCAGCGAATGGCCGTCGGTGAACACGAAGCCGCGCTCCTCGAGGGCCGCGATGACGACATGGGTCCGACCCGCCGGAGCGCGTCCGGCGAGAGCCACTGTGCCCTTTGCGAGGCCTACTCTTTCCAGAGCTACAGCCAGCACCGCGATCCAAATCTCGGACTCCGTGGCGCCTCGACGGCGACACTCGAGTACCGTTTGGGCAGCGCCGGCCAGCTCGAACCCGGTGGCTGCAGCCTCGTCTCGCTCCATGTCCACCAAGAACCCCAGCAGCGGAGTGCGCCCTGGCGCAGCCAGGAGGAACGATTGACCGAGATGAGCCGAACCGACGAAGACCGCCAGATCCGGATCTCGACTCGATTCAGCGACCACCAAGAGAGCCGCGGCACCGGCCCCGTCCAAAGCGGTGTCTAAGAGACCTTGCCGCAAGCTTCGCGATCGCTGAGACTAGGCGTTGCGGTTGATGAAGTCCTCGAAGGCCGACTTGGGCATCGCGCCCAGCATGCGATCGGCAGGCACGCCGTCCTTGAAAAGAATGAAGGTCGGAATGCTCGAAACATCGAACCTCATGGCGATGTCCTGGTTCTCGTCCACGTTGAGCTTGGCGATCCGCACGCTGTCATTCTGTGAAGCGATTTCGGCGAGCACGGGCGCCACCATCCGGCAGGGCCCGCACCACTCAGCCCAAAAATCGACGAGGACCGGCTTGTCGGATCCCAGCACTTCGTCCTCGAAGTTGTCCTTGTTGATTTCTAGGATCTGATCTGATGCCATCTGGTTCTCACTTTCCGCGCCTTGGGTTCGGGGCGTCTGCTGTTAGCTTCAACGCATTCCGGCGAGCGACAATTCCCACCCCTCGAGTCTACTCCAGCCGAGCGGTCCTAACAGTCCGGGATACCGAGCCGAATTAGTATTGGTTGCAACCGACGGCTACCCGACCGAGAAGGCCCGGGGTCGGCTTCCCGCCAAACGCGCGCGCGCCCTAGCGACATCTTTCTCGATCTGAGAGCGAAGCGCCTCGAGGGAGGGAAACGCGCGTTCACCGCGTAGCCGCTCCAGAAACTCAACGGCCACGGTCTTGCCGTAGAGGTCACCGCTGAAGTCCAGTAAATGGCACTCCACGGTCGTCGTCGAGTCTCTGTGAACAGTCGGTCGAACGCCGACGTTGGCAACCGAGGGTAGAGACCGGACCCTGCGATCCCCCTCTTCGAGAGCAACCATCGTCACATAGACCCCGTGAGCCGGGATCAGCTCGTTGTCGGTATCCAGGTTGATCGTCGGAAACCCGAGCTCTCGTCCGGTGCCGGTGCCGCGCACGACAGTACCAACAAGCTCATATGGGCGGCCGAGCAGCGACTCCGCGACTTCGACATGGCCGCTGGCGACAGCCTCTCGGATTCGGGTGCTCGAGATCGGAGCGCCCCCTGACATGACCTCTTTCACGCCCCACGCAGGATGCGCCCCATGACCGCTATCGGTTCCCAAGCGCTGCAAGAGCGCGAGGTCCCCCTCGCGACCGTGGCCGAAGACAAAGCGCGAGCCGACATAGATCTCACGCAGATCGAGTCGCTGGTGTAGAAACTGCTCGACGAAATTACCAGCCTCCACTCGGGCGAATTCGGCATCGAAGTGCACAACAAATGCCAGATCGATTGCGCAATCGGATAACAGGCGCTCTTTCTGAGCCGGAGTCGTCAGACAGCGAGGCGCCCGTTCCGGGCTCAGAACCTTTGCCGGGTGCGGCTCGAAGGTGACCACCGCGGCCGGAACCTCCAGCTTCCGGCTACGCTCGACGACTTTCTCGAGAATCGCTCGCTGCCCGCGATGAACACCGTCATAGTTCCCAATCGTGGCCACCGCCCCCGCCGGCAGTTCTTCCCGATTCCAGGCGTCGTCGAAGACCCTCATGCTCGCGCCGGCGCCGGCCCTTCCGCCGAGCCCGGTGAATACCCGGCGGCCTCGGTCAGCTCCGCCGGCGGACCGGCCGCCGTACCGGGGACAATTCTGCCGACCAGGTCATCTGCAAAAGCCTCCGTGATCTCCACGTTTGCGAAGCCCGGGGGCTCGATGAAGCCGTCGTTGATCAGCAATCTACCGTCGATGTCCGGGGCCATCCCATGGTGACGGCCTTCGAGCAGATGCTCGGTTTCGGCGCAGGGGCCTTCGATCAACGCGCGCAGGGTCTTGCCAATCAGCCTCTGTCGCCGCTCGAGAGCGATCGGACGCTGGGTCTCCAGCAGTTCTTCATGGCGTTGTCGACCGGTCGCCTTGGGCACCCGCGAGCCCATCTCGGCCGAGGGTGTTCCCTCTTCAGGGCTGAACACGAACCCTCCGAGGTGATCGAAGCGGGCCTCTTCGACGAAGCCCAGAAGGTGGTCGAAATGAGCCCGACTTTCACCGGGAAAGCCGACGATGAAGGTCGATCGCAGAAAAACATCCGGCGCCAGCTTGCGCGCCTTCTCGAGCTGGCGAAGATAGCGCTCTGCCGTTCCCCCTCGCTTCATCGCGCGCAGGATATCGGGATGAGAGTGCTGCAGCGGCATGTCGATGTAGGACACGAAACGTTCTTCTGTGCCCATCAAGCGCAGCAGATCGTCATCCAGCGTCGTCGGGTAGGCATAGAGAAAGCGAATCCAGGGAATGCCGGTGTGCTCGAGGAGCGCCTCGACGAGTCGGACCATGCCATGCCGATGCAGTCCGAGGTCCTCGCCGTAGCGAGTGGTGTCCTGCGCCACGAGACAAACCTCCTGCACCCCATCTTCTTCGAGGCGGCGCGCCTCCGCTATCAGGCTGTCGATGGTACGGCTTCGGAAGCGGCCTCTCCAGAGTGGAATCGCACAGAAGGTGCAGGGGTTGTTGCAGCCTTCGGCCACCTTGAGGTAACCGTAGCCGCGCGTGGTCAACAGCCGCGGCGCGGTGTGATCGAAGACCACATGCGAGGGCGACGGGGGCTCGGGGCCAACGCCGCCGAGTTCGACCAAAGAGGCCACCGACCTCAAATCATCCAATCCGATAAAACCGTCGATCTCGGGAATTTCGGCTGCGAGTTCCTTGCCGTAGCGGTTCACCATGCAACCCGCCACCAGGAGCTTGCTGGTCGAACTCTTCCGACCGGCAACTTCGAGGATGGCCTCGATCGACTCCTCTTTGGCCTCGTCGATGAACCCGCAGGTGTTCACAATCACGGTGTCCGCTTGATTCACGTCATCGACCAGGGTGTAGCCCTGACGCTCGAGTTCGCCGAGCATGATTTCGCTGTCGACTCGATTCTTCGGGCAGCCCAGGCTGATCAGGCCAACGCTTTTGATCTTTTCAGAGGCGGGCATACCAATCACAGAGTCTACCAGGGTGTTCGACCTGACTACCGTGCGGCGGCGCCCCTGGTCATCGCAGGCTAGACTCGAGGGAATGCAAGCAACCGGCGGGCTCTACGCAACCCTCCCCTTCCCCACCGCCGTCGTTCGCTGGGGAGCCAAAAGATCGCTCCGGCGACGCCTCGGAGAACTGTGCCCGGACCCGAACCAAAATTCGATCCAGCGGTGCCGTATCGAATCACAATTGATTGCTGACCGACCGAATCTTCCGCAAGGGGTCCCGAACACCGCTCCTCTCAGCCGGGGTCAGCTTCCTCTCGCGTTCTGGCAGCGGGTGCTCGGCGCTCGCCTCCATGCCGGGGCAGCCCTCTGGCCGCGTCGGGCCAAAGATATCCATCAGGCCGAAGGCGAGTGGTGCAAAGTCGTGGCAGGCCGCAGCGAACTCGAAAGCGCCCAGCGAGTGCTCGAGGTCGGCGCCCATCCAGGTTCTCTGGCGCGTTGGGCTCGAGCCGAAATCCCGGGACTGGAGGTAACCCTCCTGGCGCTCGAGCCGAGTGGAAGAAGGCTGCTCGAGAACGCGGTAGCCAAGCTCGGTCCGACCCGGGCCAGCGTCGCCACACGGACGCTCGGAGACTTCTCATCCTCGCGAGGCTTCGACCGAATCATTGCGGTCGAAGCGCTGACGCAGGTTTCCAACCCGCTTCCGATTATCGAAACAATGCTCTCCTGGCTGACTCCGGCAGGCCGCCTCTTCCTCCAGATCGCGGTGCATTGGCGCGACTCGTACCACTTTGGTCCCGACGATGAGCACGCCTGGATGCTGCCGGAAGCAGCTGACGGAGCCCTGTTCCCGGGTGCGCGATATCTCGGTGAGCTGGAGAAAAGGCTGCCGGTGATCGCCAAATGGGAGTTGAGTGGCGAGCACTATGAGCGCACCGCTCGTGCTTGGAGGACTCGGCTCGAAAATCAGTCTCGCGAGCTACTGGCGATTCTTGCCGCAAGCGATCAAGCCCATCCCCGGCGCACTCTGCGAGCATGGCGCAACGCGCTTCTGGCACAGGAGGTGATGTACGGTTATCGCAAAGGCCAGGAATGGTGCCTCACGCAGCTCTTGCTGGGCCGCGAGCCGTCCTGCTAGCCTGACGATCCTTCGACAAGCCGAGAACGAGCCGCCGAAACCCTGTGATCGCAGACCCACCTTCCACGAAATCGAGACACTTGGCTCTCGCGCCGGCTCTGGGCCTGCTCCTGCTTGCTACCAGTCAACCCGCCCGGGCTCGCGGACCCCAGGTCTTCGCCCTTACCGAGGTCAGAATCGTAGTGGCGCCCGGCCGGCAAATCGAGAAGGGCACCGTCGTCCTGCGCGACGGCATCATCGAGGCGGTCGGCGCCGGAATCACGCCTCCCGCCGACGCCCGGATTCTTGAACGCCCGGAACTCACCGTGTACCCAGGTCTGATCGACGCCTATGTCGAAGCCACGTGGCCGGTAAAGAACGAAGATGACGTGCGCGACGGGGCGCATGAAAACCGGCTGGTGCGCCCTGCGCGCCAAATGGCGCTCCACGGCATCGCCGCTGCGGCGGCCGAAAAACTGCGTGCAGCCGGCTTCACGACCGTCGCGGTGGCTCCTCGGGAAGGACTCTTTCGTGGTCACAGCGCGGTCGTCAATCTCGGCGACGGTGGCGTCAATGAAAACCTGTTGCGTGCCGAACATGCTCAAAACGTCACCTTCGCGCGCAACGCCCGCGGTGGCGGCTACCCGGGCTCCCTGATGGGCAGCATCGCGCTGTTCCGTCAGACTCTCCTCGATGCGCGCTGGCACGCCAGAGCCTGGGCTGCGTATGACGCCAATCCGGCCCAGACCCGGCCTGAGATGAACACTGCGTACGCCGAATTGGAGAGCGTCGTCAGCGGTACCGGACTGGTCGTGATCGAGGGATCCAAAGCCCTCGACACCTTGCGAAACGCCTCCCTGGCGCGGGAGTTTGGACTCCGGGCCCATCTTGTCGGAAGCGGCGACGAGTACCGGTGGCTGGACGAGATCAGTGCCCTCGGCATTCCGTTGATCGTGCCGGTTGACTTTCCCGACGTCCCCGAGGTGCCGGAAGAAGACGAAGACGACGACCTCGCCGTGACTCTCGACGAGTTGCGCCACTGGGATAGCGCTCCGAAGAACCCCAAGGCCCTGATCGATGCCGGCAATACCGTAGCGCTCACCAGCCACCGCCTCGAGGACCCCCGCGACATCTTGAAGAACCTCTACATCGCCATCGATCAAGGTGGCCTGAGCGCCGGCGAAGCCTTGGCGGCGCTCACCACTACACCCGCCCGCCTCCTCGGCATCGAGGATCGCGCGGGGACAGTGGAAATCGGGAAAATGGCCAACCTGGTCCTGGTAGAAGGCGAACTCTTCGCCGAAGAGCCGCGGGTCAGAGAGGTCTGGATCGATGGCCGCCGTTTCGAGATCAAAGACTCCAAACCGGCGGCGATCGAGCCGGCCGGCACCTGGGAACTCGAGGTAACGACACAAGACGGCGAAACAATACTGGCGACACTGATTCTCGAAGGCGAGGCTACATCCCTGTCGGGAACGATCAGTGATCCCGCAGGCAATCCAATCCCCTTGGCCCGCGCGGTAGTTTCGGGCGTCCGCCTCGAGATCACCTTCGACGGAACGGCCTACGGAATGCCGGGCGATGTCGAGTTCTTCCTGGATATCGAGGGCGACAGTGGCTCCGGCGATGGCACCTCGCCCGACGGAGCGTTCACGATCAAGGCAACGCGCTCGATCGAACCATCGGAGGTGGTGACGCGATGAAGCTTGCAAAGTGCGCGCTCATGGTCACGCTTGCCGCTATGTCACTCTGGACGGTGATCACGGCATCAGCCTCGGCAGAGACCCTCGGAGACCCGGCGGCTTGGCGTAACGACATACCCCAACAGCCAGCTGCGGTCATCGTGCGCAATGCCACGATCTGGACCAGTGGACCTGCCGGCCGGCTCGAAGGCGCGGACCTGCTGGTCCGAAACGGCAAGGTCAGCGCCGTGGGGATCGGGCTGCGTGCTCCCCCTGGCGCGGTGGAGATCGACGCCACCGGCAAACACGTCACACCGGGCTTGGTCGACGCGCATTCGCACGCCGCCATCACGGGCGGGGTCAACGAGGGCACGCACATCACCACCGCAGAAGTTCGCATCGCAGACGTACTCGACGCGGAGTCGGTGAATCTATACCGGCAGCTGGCAGGAGGCCTGACGACCGCCAACCTCATGCACGGCTCGGCGAATTCAATCGGCGGCCAGACCGCCATCATCAAGCTACGTTGGGGAAGTCCGCCGGAGGAGCTCCTTCTCAAAGGCGCGTATCCGGGCATAAAATTCGCTCTGGGAGAGAATCCCAAGCAAAGCAACTGGGACGTCGACGAGCGCCGCTATCCGCAGACACGAGGCGGCGTCGAACAGGCCATTCGAGAGCGTTTTGCTGCCGCGCTCGACTATCGGCGGGCATTGGAAGAGCACCGGACCTCCCGAGTCCGGAATCTCGTGCCTCCCCGGCGAGACCTCCAGCTCGAAGCGATACTCGAGATTCTGGATGGCCAGCGTGGCATCCAGTCTCATTCCTACCGTGCCGACGAGATCATCATGCTGATGCGAATCGCCGAGGACTTTGGATTTCGGGTGCAGTGCTTCCAACATGTGCTCGAGGGCTACAAGGTTGCCGATGAACTCGCCGCCCACGGCGCGGGCGCCTCCGCCTTCAGTGACTGGTGGGCCTACAAGTTCGAGGTGATTGACGCGATTCCGTACAACGGCGCCATCATGTGGAGCCGCGATGTCGTGGTCTCGTTCAACTCCGATTCGTCGGAATTGGCCCGGAGAATGAATCTCGAGGCCGCCAAGGCGGTTCGCTACGGCGGAGTTCCCGAAGACAAGGCGCTCGAGTTCGTCACGATCAATCCCGCGATTCAACTGGGGATCCAAGATCGAGTCGGATCACTCGAGACCGGCAAGGACGCCGACTTCGTGATCTGGAGTGGCGACCCCCTGTCGAGCTATTCGATCGTCGAACAGACCTGGGTGGACGGCCGCAAGTACTTCGACCGAACCGACGACCTGGCACGCCGCCAGGCGGTCTCAGCAGAACGGGCCGCCCTGCTCGCGAGGGCCCGATCCTTCCAAGAGAAATCGGACGATGAAGACGACGAGGCCGAGGCCGACGAAGGAGGGGCCGCTGAGCCCGTCGCCATGGCGCGCCAAGAGGTGGTCCGATGAAGAGGGCTCGCGCCCTGGCTCCACTGGCTCCACTAGCTGTGATAGCCGCTACGGGTTGCCTGCTTCTCTCCGGCGTGGCCTTCGCACGGACCACCGCCTACGTGGGTGCGACCGTGCACCCGGTGTCCAGCCCGCCGATCGAGAACGCGACGCTGCTCGTCGAAGATGGACAGATCACCGGCGTCGGGAGCGATCTCGAGATTCCGGCGGGAGCTGAAACCGTCGATTTGGCCGGCCGTCATCTCTACCCCGGCTTCGTTCATCCGCTGAGCGTCCTCGGGCTCACCGAGATCAGCAGTGTTCGCGGAACCCGCGACTATTCAGAGATCGGCGACGTCAACTCCGACGTCCGTGCCGAGGTAGCTTTCAACGCCGACTCCGAGCTGCTCCCCGTGGCGATGTCCGGCGGCATTCTCACCGCTCACGTCGTGCCGACCGGTGGGGTGTTCCGGGGCACCTCCGCGGCAATCCGGCTCGAGGGCTGGAACTGGGAAGACATGACTTTGTCGTCTTCGGTCGGCGCACACCTCGAATATCCCCGTCTTCGGCCGCCTTCCAGAGGCTCCGACCCGCCCTCCGAGAAAGAGATCAAGGAGCGCAAAGACGAGGCGCTCAAAATCATCACCAGCACGCTGGACGATGCTCGGGCCTACCTCAAAGCAATCGCCGCCGCCGACAGCGGTTCCGGCCCCAGGCCGAGTTTCGATGCCAAGCTCGCCGCTCTCGCTCCTGTGCTCGCGGGTGACATGTCCCTTTTTCTATACGCCGACGAACGCGAGCAGATCGAGAGCGCTCTCGACTGGGCCCGAGACGAGGAGTTCTCGGATGTCATTCTCGTGACCGGTCCCGACGCCGCCTATCTGGCCGACCGACTCGCTGAAGACAACATCCGGGTGCTGCTCAACGGCGTTCACCGGCTGCCGGAACGAAGCTGGGAGCCCTACGACACTCCTTTCACCGCGGCCAAGAGGCTCCACGACGCCGGGGTCGAGTTTTGCATCGGCGATGGGGGTGGCGGTTCCAAGGCACCTAACGTCCGCAACCTGCCCTTTCACGCCGCCACGGCTGCCGCGTTCGGGCTGCCCAAGGACGTGGCACTGCGCAGCATCACCCTCAGTGCGGCCGAGTTCCTCGGAATCGAAGACCGCGTTGGCTCACTCGAAGTAGGAAAAGACGCCACCTTCATCGCCACCAACGGTGACCCGCTCGAGGTCAAGACGCGAATCCTGCGGGCCTGGATCGGCGGCGACGAGATCGACTTCTCTCTCGACCGGCAGAGGCGACTCTACCGGAAATACCTAAATCGTCCGCAACCGGGCGCCGACAGCTCACCGAGCCTGGAGGGTATCCGTGAAAAAGGCTAAATCCGTCGGGTTACCCCTGATCGCCGCGACTCTCGCCCTCGGCGCGATGAGTTCCTGCAACCGTTCCGAGCACACGGCCCCCTCGGAGCACGCGGATCACTCCGCCGACGGCATAGCAGAGAAAAGGGCCACGGCCGCGGATCCTCACTCCTTCAGCAGGCCACGAGAGGCCGTGGTTCGGCACCTGGACCTGGACCTCGTCGTGGATTTCGAGTCTCAGACACTCACCGGAACCGCAACCTATGAGATCGAGGCTGCTCCCGAGGCCGACGAGATCGTTTTCGATACCCGTGACCTCGAGATCTCTTCGGTCATCGTCACGGCTGCCGGCGAAGCACGGCAGGCCGCGTTCAGCTTGAGCGAGGAGCAACCCTTCCTGGGCCGGGCCTTGCGAGTCGAGCTGCCACCCGCTGCCAACACGGTCCGGATTGCCTACGCGACCAGTCCGCAAGCCGCCGCCCTCCAGTGGCTCGGCCCCGAGCAGACCGCGAGCGGCAAGCCATTTCTCTTGAGCCAGTCGCAGGCCATTCTGGCTAGGACATGGGTCCCTTGCCAGGACACGCCGGGCGTGCGCATGACCTACTCCGCCACCTTGCGGGTTCCGAAGGATCTAATGGCCGTGATGAGCGCCGAGAATCCAACCGAGCGCGCGGTCGACGGCGTCTACCACTTCGAGATGCCGCAGGCGATCCCGTCCTATCTCCTGGCCGTTGCCGTTGGCGATTTGGAGTTTCGCTCGATCGACGAGCGCGCGGGAGTCTACGCCGAGCCCTCTGTGGTCGAGGCTGCAGCCTGGGAGTTCGCGGACGTCCCGGCCATGATGACCGCCGCGGAGAAGCTCTACGGTCCCTATGCCTGGGGCCGGTACGATCTCCTGGTGCTGCCTCCGAGCTTCCCGTTCGGCGGTATGGAGAACCCACGGCTGACCTTCGCAACCCCGACCATCATCTCGGGCGACCGCTCACTGGTTGCACTCGTCGCCCATGAGTTGGCGCATTCCTGGTCCGGGAACCTGGTCACCAACGCCACCTGGGACGACTTCTGGCTCAACGAGGGCATGACCACATACATCACCGGCCGGCTCATGGAAGAACTATATGGCGTCGAATATGCCCAGATGCTCGCTGTGCTCGGCCGGCAAGACCTCTTGGCCACCTTCGAGGAGTTCGATCCGAGCTCGCCGGACTCACATTTGAAATTGGCCCTCGCCGGACGCGATCCGGACGACGGCATGAACGACATCGCCTACGAGAAGGGCTCGGCCTTCCTGAGCACGCTCGAAGCCAAGGTTGGCAGGAAGCGCTTCGACGAGTTTCTGCGCGGCTACTTCAGCCACTTCTCGTTCAAATCCTTGGATACCGAAACCTTCGTGAGCTACCTGCGCGAGAACCTCTTGGCCGGCGAAGCGAACCTGTCGCAATCGCCCGATATGTCCGACGCGTTAAACCTCGAGGCTTGGATCTACGGCCCTGGGTTGCCAGCCGGCGCCTGGACCCCCGAGTCCGCCGAGTTCGATCGAGTCGAGGCCCAGATCACGGCCCTCGAGCAAGGTACCGAGCCGGCCGACCTCGACACCGGCGACTGGACCACCCACCACTGGTTGCACTTCCTGCGCAAACTCCCCGATCGGACCACCTCGGCCGAGTTCGCCGCATTCGACATCCAGTGGCACTTCAACACCTCAGGCAACTCCGAGATTCAGAGTGCCTGGTTCGAGCGAGCGATCGAGGCCGGCCACACAGACGTCTACCCTGCTCTGGGCGAATTCCTGCTGCGGGTCGGTCGGCGCAAGTTCCTCAAGCCTCTGTACACAGCCCTGGCCGCAACACCTCAGGGCCTCAGCTGGGCACGCGAGGTCTACGGGGAAGCTCGAGGCGGCTACCACTCGGTGTCGAGCAACACGATCGACGAGATTCTGGGCTGGGAAGCCGGCGAGTAATAGAAGACGGTCGAGACGGAGCTCGACCGCTACAAAGGACCTCCTCCAGCCAGTAGCGGTCGACCTCTGTGTCGACCGTCAGCCCAGCTCGACCGCCACAGGGGCCTTCCCTATCTAAGGCGTCTA
>JADFQD010000029.1:24177-30282 GCA_022561975.1 Acidobacteriota bacterium | reverse complement strand
GCCTCCAGGAAGTGGGGCAGGGCGGCGCGCACGCCGTGGTACATGCCGTGCAGGTTCGTGTCGACGACGTGGTTCCACTCCTCGTCGGACATCTCGTGGATCAGGGCCCGCACCCCCGTTCCCGCGTTGAGGAACAGGACGTGCAGGTCGCCGTATCGCTCCAGCGCCGTGGCGACCATCGCTTCGCACGTCGACTTCTGGGACACGTCGCCTTGGAGGAACGTGGCCTGCCCGCCGTCCGCTTCGATGAGCCGGTCGACGCGCGGCGCTCCGGTCTCCTCGCGGTCCACGCACACGACCTTCGCGCCCTCGCGCGCGAAAAGCCGGGCGGTGGCCCGTCCGATGCCACTGTCCGCACCCGTCACCACCGCCACTCTGCCGTCCAGTCGGGCTCGTCCCGGGTTCCGCGTTCGGTGGCAACGCGCAGGTTGATCACCGTGCGAATGCCGCCCTCGCGCAGTGATTCGAAGTCCTCCTTCGAAGGCTGGCCGCCGGTGATGATCCCGGGCCAGGGCTCTCGACCGTAGGGCACGAGTTCGGCAAGGCCACTAGCGGCCGGCCCGTCAACGCGAGCGCTCGAAATCGGCGCAGGCGAATCGACTTGGGCCTCGGGAGAGAAAGGCTCTCGCGAGCAGGCACCGGCAAGAGCCAGGACGCAGAGGCATGCGATCGAAGAGACAATCGACGTGCGCTTCATGGAAGCGATTCTATTCCGATCGTCTCCGCAGTAGAAGCCTGGTGAGTAATCCAGGCTAAGTCAGTGGGGGTAGGCGGTATTTTGTTGGACGAACGCCTGGATCGCTTCTTCCGCTCCTTCTGGGAAGTCGATGAACTTGATCCCCATTCCCGAGGAGAAGATCTCGCGCTCGGTTGCGTGGCGCACGACTTGGCCGCGGCCGTGAATCGGCGTGAAACGCTCCGGTAGTGTGAAGTTGAACGCAAACTCGGTCCCGACCGGCAGAACGGGGCTGCTCTCGAGCAACATGCCCGAGCTCGAGATATCGCGAGTCCGGCAGCGGCGCCGGTCGTGCGATTCGCCGGTTTCGACCTCCATTTCCACGTCCAGACGAGTGGCTGTGCGCAGCGCGATGCCCAGCGCCGCAGTAATCAGGCGCTCGAGGTTGGTGGTGCGGGCTTTGACGTCGATGACCTGAATGCGCTGGCTGCTGTATCCGAGGGCCGCTTCGTATTGTCTTCCTTCGGCAAGCAGAAGCAACGGTGTGTTGGCGTTCAGCGAGAAGCGCTGTGTCAGCCCGGTGGTCATCGCCGAGACGCTCAGGTCGCCCAGGGGAATGCGAATCAGGATGAGGCTGAAGGACTCCTGTGCGGCCGCCTCCAGACACTGCTTCCCGGTATCGACCCGGCTGGGCACAACTCCGTTGCGGTCGAGAAGCCTGCGGTACAGGGAGTGGCAGTCTTCCTCGGACGCAACGATCAGAAGCTTCTTCTCTTCGGTGTGGTGCTGATACACGATGGGGACAGCTTGGTTCCGGGCGCCGGTTCAAGACAATGGCGGATTTCACACCCTCCGCCTGGGGCAGGAGGGCCCCTTGACCGACTATTCAGACGGAGCAGAGGCCAGTTGAGCCGCCAGCCGGGCGTTGTTCTCGAGCAGAGCCCGATTCGCCGAGACACTCCTTCCTGCGGTGAATCGGTCCAGCTTGTCCAGCAAGAACGGCGTCACGTCTCGGCCCTGGACAGGATCGCCCGCGAGGGCCTCGAACGCCCGGGCGAGGGCATCGTCGTAGACCTCTTTGTGCATCTCGGACTTCCGCGGGATCGGGTTGGCGACCAGTACGCCGGTGGGATTGCGATCGAGTTCGAAGTGGGTCGCGACGACCTTGGCGAGTTGCTCCACGGAGTCACATCGGAGATCGACTCGGAGGCCGCTCTCGCGCCGGTAGAAGGCGGGGAATTCGTCGGTCCGATAGCCGAGGACGGGGACGCCGACGGTTTCCAGGGCTTCGACCGTTTTGGGAAGATCCAACAGAGCCTTGGCGCCGGCGCACACCACGGCCAACGGATAGCGGGCGAGGGCGGTCAGGTCCGCTGAAATGTCCCCGCTATCGGAGACGCCGCGGTGAATCCCGCCGATACCGCCGGTCGAGAACACGCGAATTCCGGCGCGATGGGCGAGAGCCATGGTCGCGGCGACGGTGGTCGATCCCGCGCGCCCGGAGGCGAGCACTGCGGCGAGATTGCCGAGATTCACCTTGCGCGCTCCGGCGCCGGCCAGTTGTTGCAGAGTCTCGGCCCCAACGCCGATGCGGGCTCGCCCGTCGAGAATCGCGATCGTGGCCGGCACGGCGCCCTCGCGGCGGACGATTTGCTCCAGCACGGCTGCGACCTCGAGACCCTGGGGGTGAGGCAGACCGTGGGTGACCAGCGTCGTCTCGAGGGCAACCACCGGCCGAGAGGCGGCCAGAGCGTCCTCGACTTCCGCCGAGATCGAGAGGAGGTCCGTCACCCGGGACTTCCTCCGAACCACTCTCGCGAGCGAGCGGCGCAGTCTGCGGGTGTTGCGGCGAGCAGGCCTTCGGCGCCTTGCCCTTCCAGAGCAAAACTCGCCGACACGATTGCCTGCTCGAGAGCCCCCTCGAGCGGCCGGCCGACGATCAGGCCCGCGAGCAGGCCGCCTGCGAAGGCGTCGCCGGCGCCGGTTGGTTCGACGATCGTGGACGCACGAGGCTGCCACGGCCGAACGCTGTCCGCCCCGCGGTCGAAAACCAGTCCGCCTTGGGCGCCGCGCTTGAGGAGAATCCGTTCGAGACGGTTGGTGGCGCCTTCCCCGCCGGCGGCGAGCCGCGCCAGGCAGAGCTCCGGAGATTCGAGCGCCGCCTCGAGGAGCAGCTCATCCTCGCTCAGCAGCGCCAAATCGACTCGGCGGAAGGTCGCCTGCAACGGCGCCAGCGAGTCCTCGTCCACCAGGTCGAAGAGGTCGAGCGACAGCAGCACGCGGGACGAGCCGTCTTGCGATACCGGCGAGGCCAGCGAGTCGAGCGAGTCGAGCCAGTCGATCTGGACCGCAAGGGGCATCGGCGCCAGATGGTAGGCGCTGGGTCTCCAGGCACTCGGCAGATCTGCAAGAACCGGCGACATCTGCGCATGTGAGGGCGAGTCGAGGTGGTGGACGACCTGCCGCCTGCGACCTTCGTAGAGAAGCCAGATCTTGAGGCTGGGGCCGGCGACTCTTCGCACACCCGCGAGGTCGATGCCCTTGTCGCTGACCGCCTCGAGGACGTCGTCCGGATAGTCGTTGCCGACAACGCTGGCGATCCCCACCGAAATACCCCACAGAGAAGCGCCGAGCGCGGCGTAGAGGGCGGCGCCGCCCGCCTGCCCGAGGCTCGTGATGCCGTTCTCGAAGACGACGTCGTCCACGATGAGGTTGCCGGCGACGACCAGGAGGGGGTTCACGCCGGCGTTGCCGCGCTTCGAAAAGCTCGTGCCAGAGCTTCCAGCCGAGCCGGATCCATAGGGTTCGACCAGAGTCCGTCTACCTTGACCGAAGAGCCGACGATGAATGCGTCGGCGGTGCCGAACCCAGCAATGTTCTGCTCGGTGATTCCCGACCCGACCAGGGTCGGAACGCCGACGGCGGTGCTCACGGCATCGACCTCGACTGGATCCGCGGGGCGACCGGTGGCGGCGCCGGTCACCACGACGCCGTCGGCCTGGAAGAACTCGGCGGCCTGAGCGGTCTCGACCAGGTCGACATCCGCGGTCAGGGCGTGAGACGAGTGTTTCTTCTTGATGTCCGCGAAGATCCTGATAACCGAGGCGCCGATAGCTTTTCGGTAGCGTAGGAGATCGCCGGCGTCCGACTCCATGAGCCCCTCGTCGGCGACATGTGCGAACACGAAGCCCTCGACCCGAACAAAGGCCGCTCCGCTCGCTTGCGCAACCGCGAGTGCCTCGCGGTTGGCGCCTGCGAGAATCTGGACGCCGAACGGCAGATCGACTGCGTCGCCGACCGCCCTTGCCGCCGCCGTCATCGAAGCCACGATTTCCGGGCCTGCGGAGCGCTTCGTGTAGGGCCGATCGTGCATGTTCTCCAGAATGAGCCCGTCGAAGCCTGCGGCCTGGAACATCAGTGCCTCTTCGACCGCAGCCGCCACGATTTGCGGAATCGGAGTTGCATGAGAGGGGGTTCCAGGCAGTGCCTGGAGGTGAACTACACCGATGAGCGCGCGCTGGACTCCGAAGAGCGTTTCGATTGTTGCCGTTCGGTCCATAGCCAAAGGCTAGCAAAAAGCCGGGCATGGAGAGGCGGGGGGTCCGGGCTTTCGGCAGTCGGCAACAATCGCCGGATTCGTGCGTATCAAGGACCTCGAGACCAACGCCCGGGTAGGGGGCGGGCTGCTAAGCCAAGGGAGCCGCCGATCAGGATATGCTCGGGCCGTAGAGCGTCCGCCCTGGGTTTGGCCTCTCGCGCTCGGACCGCCATCAAGGACAGGAAGTACATTATGTATCTGCGCATTGGAACAACCTTGGCTCTGTCTGCCGCTATTGGGCTAGGGGGTTGCTCGGAGGCTCCCCCCGACATCGGCGCGGATCAGGCCGAGAAGATCCCGGTAACGACCTCATCGAAGAAGGCTCGCAAACTGTTTTTCGCGGGGCGTGAGCTGGCCGACAGGATTCGCTTTACGGACGCTCGCGATTATTTTCTCCGTGCAATCGACGAGGATCCGCAGTTCGCGATGGCCTACCTCTACCTGGCCAACAACTCGGCCTCGGCCAAAGAGTTCTTCTCGTCCTTGAAAAAGGCCGTATTTCTTGCCGAAGAGGTTTCGGAAGGCGAGAGGCTGTGGATCCTCGGCCAGGAGGCCGGGAATCGGGGTAAACCCGAAATTCAGGTCGCGCACTTTACGGCTCTGACCGAGCTCTATCCGGAAGATGAGCGCGCCTACAATCTCCTGGGCGGCCTCTACTTCGGCCGTCAGGATTACGACCAAGCGATCATGCAGTACGAGCGCGCGACCGAGATCAACCCGGATTTCTCACAGCCGTACAACCAGTTGGGGTACGCATTGCGAGCACTCGGCGAGTACCGCAAGGCCGAACACGCGTTCAAGAAGTACATCCATTTGATACCCGACGAGCCCAACCCGTACGACTCCTACGCCGAACTGCTGATGAAGGTGGGGCGCCACGAGGAGTCGATCGAAAACTATCGCAAGGCCCTGGAGAGGAACCCTCGTTTCACGCCCTCTTTAGTCGGCATAGGAAACAACCAGATGTTCGTGGGCGACTACGAGGCTGCGCGAGCTACCTTTGCCGAGCTTCGCGAGTTGGCTCGCCACAGTGGTGAACGGCGGGGATCTCACTTCTGGACGGCGGTCTCGTACGTTTTTGAGAGCGATCTGGGCGGAGCGATCGAATCCGCCGAAGCGATGGCGGCGATCGCCGAGGCCGACGACGACAAAGCAGCGTTGTCTGGCGACAACGTCTTCATGGGCAGCATTCATCTGTACAAGGGATCGCCGGATGACGCTCTCCGGAGCTACCGGCGGGCGGTTGAACTTGCCGAGCAGGCTGACGTCAATGACGACATCAAAGAGAATGCTCGTCGAAATCTCGCCTACCAGGAGGCTAGAGTGGCCTTCTACCAGGGGAAACTCGAGAGAGCAGCTAGCAAGGCGGCCGAGTTTCGAGCGGCGGCTCGCGCCAAGGGCATTGCGAGCGAGTTGCGGCGCTCGCACGAGCTCGATGGGGTCCTGGCCCTGGTTCGGGGTGACGCCGAGATGGCCCTGGCGGAGCTCGAGCAGGCCAATTCGCAGGATCCGGTGGTCATCTACTGGACAGCCAAAGCCGCTTTCGAGACCGGAGACGTCGAGAAAGCCAAGCTTCTCGCCCACAGCGCGGCGTTCTTCAACCAGCTAACGCCGAACTTCGCCTATATCCGGGACCGGGCGAAAGAGCTGCTCGAGACCGTCTCCGCCGAATAACGTGCGGTTCGGTCCGCATTGCAGCCAGCGCGTCGTCGGAATCCCGGGTGACATCTTCGGCTACAGCCTCCCGAGCTGATACGCGTTGGGGTCCGATTTCCAGGATGCGAGCAGCCCGTGGTAGAAGTCCAGACGGCCGCGTTGCGGACGCTATTGG
>JADFQD010000029.1:0-24141 GCA_022561975.1 Acidobacteriota bacterium | reverse complement strand
CGGAGCATCGTCGAGGAGCGCCAACGCCGCAGATGGCCCAATACCGTCCGCAACCCGAAGGGCGACAAGGGGTTACGGCACACCTGCGGCGTTGCAAGTCGTCGACGATGGCACCGCATCGACTCCTCCTCGCGCCTTGCAGGCCTACCGTAAGCCTTTGTCGCGCGGCCATCTGGACTTCTACCACGGGCTGCTAGACTAGAAGCCATGGGTTCGGTCGAGAAGCTGCTTGCGAAAGTGAGAATCCGCGATCTGCCTCGTCGCCGGGTTTGCACGGTGAGTCGGTCGACCTCGCTCGGCGAGGTCTACCGACTCCTGGACGAAGAGCACAGCGTTGCGGTCCTGGTCTGTGATGACAACGACCTGGTCGGAATCTTCACCGAGCGCGACATCCTCAACCGGACGGCTTTGGAAGGGCATTCCGATACCCCAATAGGGGATCTGATGAGCCCGATCAAGGGCAGCCTGAGCACCGACGATCGCCTCGCGGACGCGATCGCGCTCATGCACGAGGGCGGTTATCGACACGTTCCCTTACCCGGCTCCAAGGGCGAAAAGCCGGGCCTTGTCGGCGGCCGGGACATTTTGCTCTTGATCGCCGAGCACTATCCGGAGACCCTGCTCAATCTCCCGCCTCGACTCGACCAGCGCATGACCACGCCGGAGGGTGGTTAGCGATGCTCTGTCCCAATTGCGATACCGATAACATCCCCGGCGTCGACGTTTGCGAAGCGTGCGGCACCGAGCTTGCGGGAATGGACCTTCCCGAGGCTCGATCGGGATTTAGAGGCAAGCTGTTGACCGCCAGGATGGGCGACCTACCCGTCTCGGAACCTGTCCTAGTCTCGCCAGACGATACCGTCAGGGAGGCGATCGAGCGCATGCGTGAGGCCCAGGTAGGTTGCGTTCTGGTCGCGACGGACGGCAAGCTGGTGGGCTTGTTCAACGAGCGGCACGTGCTCACGAGGGTTCTGCGCAAGGGGATCGATGTCGCCTCGACCCCTGTTTCCGAGGTCATGAGCCCCAAACCATTTGAGCTCTCGCCGGAGGATCCTCCGGCATTCGCAATTCACAGCATGGTCGCATACGGCTTCCGGCACCTGCCCCTGGTGTCGCAAGGAAAAATCGTCGGCTACATCTCGGTGCGCAACATTCTCGCGTTTCTTCACGACGGCGTAATCGCCGACACCGCCCCGGCAAGCTAAGGGCCCGGTTCGAGCTTCGCGGCCGCCCCTTCGATAGCCTCAGTCCCCGCGGAGGACCTCCAGGGGGCGTGCCGAGAGCGCCCGGCTTCCCGCCAACACTGCGGCCGCCACGGCCAGGACGACAGTGGCCCCGATGGCCAGTACGACCGGCAGCGGTCGAAAGGTCCAGGCGATGTCCATGCCGCGAGTGAGCACGGCGCGGGACAGCAGGACGCCCCCGGCAGCGCCGACCGAACCGGCCAGCAAGCCCAGCAGACCGAACTCGAGGGTGAACATCAGCGCTACCTCGCGTCGGATCATGCCGAGAGTCTTGAGCAATGCAATCTCTCGGCTGCGTCGAATCGAGTTGGCACTGACGGCACCCGCGAGAATGACCAAACCGGCGAGTACGGTGAAGCCGCCCAGGAACCGGACTCCGAGGGCGAGCCGGTCGAGCACGGTCTTGATCTTCTCGAGCACCTCGCGGACGCGGAGCACGGTCACGTTTTGGTAGGTGGCGGCGAGCTTGTCCTGTAGCGCTTGCTCGCCGCCGGCAGGTAGGCGCACCGTCGCCACCCGGTACTGGGGTGCGCCCTCGAGAGCTTCCGGCTCGGCGACGAAGAAGAAATTGAGATCGAAGGTCCCCCAGTCAACCGAGCGAATGCTGGTCACCGTGAACTCGATCGCAAGGCCCTGGACGTCGAGAGTCAGATCGGTGCCGACCTCTAGGCCGAGCTCCTCGGCGTAGCCCTCCTCGACGCTCAGCTCCCAGCGCTCGGGATCGCTCCAAAGCCCGCCGGAGAGCTCATCGGAGCCAGGGCTCCGAGAAGCGCGATCGAGGATCTTGTTGTCGGGCGCCAACTCCTCGAGATAGGTGACTCTCTGCTCGCGGGTCAGCGCCCAGCGCCGCCCCCGATTCTCGCTACTCTCGACGAGTTGGTCGATGTCTTGGTCGCCGATGCGCGCAAGGCGGGCGGTCACGACCGGCGCCGAGTTGATCGACTCGGCGCCCGCTTCTTTCAAGATCTCCTGCACACCAGGCCATTGCGAGCTCTGGATGTCGATGAGGAAGACGGATGGCGATCCGGCGCCTAGAGAGGTGGAGAGCTGAGCGTTCAACCCGGCCTGCACCAGGGCGATTCCGAGCAGGAGCAGGACTCCGAGACCGAGGGCGACTACCGCCCCGACCGTGCCGGCGCCCGGCCGCATCAGAGCCGCCAGGCCATGTCGTACCCACACCGGGGCAGTCTGCAGCCGATCTGCCGACGACCGGCCCAGCAGCCCGCCCGGCAGCCGGCCCAGCAGCCCGCCCAGCAGCGCGATAGCCCCGAGAGCCGCCAGGGCCAGGATCCCAGCGGCGAGAGCCAGGCCGGCGGTGAAAGCCAGTCCGGAAAGGACCGAGGCGGCCTGGATCGTCGCGGTGGCGGCGACGCCGGCGATCAGTATCAGGATCGTCAGCGAACGAGCCCACCGGGACTGGCGAATCGGCTCGACGTCTTGGCGCAAGACCCGCAGGGGCGGGACCCTCCGGATGGCCGCTAACGGTGCGAAGCTGAAGAGCAGCGCCGTGCCCAGGCCCAGGCCGATGCCGCGCAGGAACGAGAGCGGCTGCCACAGTCCGATGCCGAGACCTTCGGGTAAGAGGTCGGCGGTCAGCGCCGGGGTCAACGCCAGCACGCCGACTCCGCCGGCGACCCCCAGGAGGCTTCCGGCCAGGCCGAGGGCGACGGTCTGCCCGAAATAGATCAGAAACACCTCGTTGGGCCGAAATCCCAGTGAGCGCAGAATTGCCATCGAGTCCATGCGGCCGGTGAGCCAGGCGCGGGTGGTTTGGGCGACACCGACTCCGCCCAGCAAGAGCGACAGCAATGCGACCAGTCCCAGAAAGCGGTCGACGCGGCGCAGCGCTCTGCGCACGGCCGGTTGGGCTTCGGCGTAGGTCTGGACGCGGTAGCGGTTCTCGACCCCGGGCCAGGTCCGGATCTCTTCCGCCAGCGAACTCAGCTCCTCCCGGCTGAGCTCGCCGTCCAGCTTGATCAGGGTCCGGTAGGAGATTCGACTGCCGAAACGCTCGAGGTCGGCCCGCGCCAATCCTGGTCCGGACACGAAGGCTCTGGGCCCCATGGTCAGGGCTATTCCGATGCGGTCGGGCTCTGAGAGGACGACGCCGGCGATTCCGAATTCGGCGCTGCCGATGCGCAGCCGATCGCCGACCGCGAGATCGAGGCGGGCGAGCAGGTCGGGAGCCACGAGGACTCGATCGTCGCCGAGGAGTTGGGAGAGTGGTGTGTCCGGATCTTTGGGCGGATCGAGCACGAGCTTGCCGTAGAAGGGATAGGCCCCCTCGACGGACTTCAACTCCACCAGCTGGCTCGGGCCGATCGCCAGATCTTTTGAGTCTCGTGAAGTCGCGGCAACCACGGTCGCCATTTCCTTGAGCGTGGCGCGCTCGGCGCCGACCGTGGAATCGAGCAGCGCCTCGACCTCGGCCGGCAGCGGCCGGCGTCCTTCGATCGCGAGGTCGGCGGCCATGAGCTGGCGCGCCTCGCGGCCCACCGCGGTTCCTAGACCCTCGCTGAGGCCCGCTACAGCGACCACCGCGGCGACGCCGACGGCGAGACAGCCGACGAAAAAGCCGAGCCGCCCTCTCGAGCCGCGCGACTCGAGGATCATGTAACGAAGGTAGTGGGCCGGCCTCATGGGGTTGGGTGTTCGTCGATCAGTCGGCCCGCTTCGAGATAGAGGCGGCGATCGGTCATCGCCGCAACCGCCGGGTCATGAGTCACCAGGACGAGGGTAGTGCCGCGCCGGTTCTTGAGGTCGTCGAGCAGCTCCAGGACGCGAGCACCGGTCGCGGCGTCGAGGTTGCCGGTGGGCTCGTCGGCGAGAAGAATCGGCGGTCGCGTCGCGAAGGCGCGAGCCAGAGCGACGCGCTGCTGTTCTCCCCCGGAAAGCTGAGCGGGGTAATGGTGACCGCGATCACCGAGTCCGACTTCGTCGAGAAGCTTGGTGGTGCGCTCTTCTGGGCGATCGAGCCGCGCCAGGTCGATCGGCAGGCGGACGTTTTCGGCAGCGGTCAAGTTGCCCAGGAGCTGGAACGATTGAAAGACGAAGCCGATCTTGTAGCGACGCAGCAGCGCCAGCTGGTCTTCGGAGAGATCCTGAATCTCTCGGCCTGCGATCAGCACGCGACCGGATGTGGGGTTGTCGAGGCCTGCGACCAGGGCGAGCAGCGTCGACTTGCCGCTTCCCGAGGGGCCAAGGATCGCGACCGATTCACCGGCCGCGATCTCGAGGTCCACCTCGTTTAGAACCGTGAGCAGCTGATCTCCGGACCGGAACCGCTTGGTGAGGCGCTCGAGCCGGATGATCGGACCTGTGGTCTCGATTGCAGTGGGTTGGTGCATCGACCTGATGATACGGGTCCAGGAGCGAATTGTTACTCTCATCGGAACCATGACGCGCGCCATGCTCATCCTTCTGCTGGTGGTGTCGGGTTGCGGTGATGCCGCCCACAATCCGGACCAACCGAGTGCTGTCGAGTCGAAAGTACCGAGTCGGCCTTCCAACGCCGTGAAGGCCAGGTCCCCGGCCGTCAAGGAGAACAAGCCGCGCGTTGTCTTCCTCGGAACCAGCCTGACCGCCGGGCTCGGTCTTGCGCAGGAGGAGGCCTATCCCGCGAAGCTGGTGGAGCTTCTCGAGACCCGAGGGCTGTCGATCGAAGCGATCAACGCCGGGGTCAGCGGCGACACCAGCGCCGGTGGACTCAGTCGGCTCGATTGGCTGCTGCGTGTACCGCCGGATGTCATCCTGATCGAGCTGGGCGCGAACGACGGGCTACGAGGTCTGCCCGTCGAGATGACCGAGGCCAACCTGATCGAAGCCGTTACCAGATCGAAAGCCGCCGGAGCCCGTGTCATCCTCGCCGGCATGCTGATGCCCCCCAACTACGGTGAGGACTACACCCGCCGGTTTGCGGCCGTCTTTCCACGGGTGGCGACGCAAACCGGCGCGACACTGGTGCCATTTTTGCTCGAGAGCGTGGCTGCCGATCCGAAACTCAACCAGGCCGATGGTATCCACCCCAACGCCGAAGGCCACGAACGGATCGCTCGGACCCTGCTGCCGTTTCTGGTCGACGCCCTGTCTCAATGCTGAAAGGCATAGGAGAGCTTGACGAACACTTGCTCGCTCGCGGGTTGGAGCCGGTCGAACCGGTCGAGTTCGCGGTTATCGCCGTAGCCGACGAAGAGCACGGACTGCCAATTGAGCTTGTAGGCGAAGACCAGCGAGCCTCCGAGGCTTTCAGAGAGAGGCGTGACGTCCTCGGGGCTGTCATAGAGCTCCGGTTGCCGCTCGGTTCGAAGCCACTGGCCGATCAGACGCAGCCAACTCTTTGAACTGAACGTGTAGGTGCCGCGAAGTTGCGCGACCTGCGCTTTGAATAGTTCACCGGATAGACCTTCGTCGGTAGTGACGTCGAGTTTGCGCTGGTCGACGTCGAGGCTGAGCTTGAGATGGTCGGTGGGCTGTAGGTCCAGCTCGAGACCCAAACTCAGGCCGTCGGCCTTGCGGTCATTGGCGAAATCGACCTCATCGCCGAAGGTGGCACGCAACTGGATCTGGGACAGAATGCCGCCGGGTCGTAGCACCACCCGCGGGCGAATCTGGTTGCGCCTGATGAGTTCGGTGCCGGAACGCTGCTCGCTCAGGAGGAACTCGACCCGCACAAACGAATTCAGGAGGCCGTCGAAGCCGAATCCGGGGAGCAAGAACCGCGACAGGACGTTGCCATCTCGGTCCTCCCGATAGGAGGCCATGGTAAACAGTCGCAAGCGGGTGATCGGTTTGTCCTTCGGGTAGAAGCTTCGGCCCAACTCGCCGAAGCCCCGCCGTATGCCCACCTGAGGGATGAAGCCGTTGTCGGCTCTGAATTCGTTCGATAAGTCCTGGTACAGCGTGAAGTAGTCCCAGGTCTTGGTCTTCCGGTACCACCAGAGCTCGGCCGCGTGGCCGGAGAGGTTGCGGCCATCCCACTTATCGGACAGGTCCGGCAGATTCGGGGTCCGACTCTCTGAGAACAGCAGCTGGCCCGAGATGACATCTTTGTCGGTAACCTGCCAGCGGAAGTCCGGCCCGAGGACCCGGTTGTAGGAATTGTCCTCGACCTCACGCCCGGTGTAGACGAAGCTCAGGAAGGAGTCGCCGAAGTTGTGACGAAGGCGTGCCATGGTGACCACGGACTCCTGGTCCTGGTCGACCAGATCCGATCCCTGCGGGCCGGGAATGATGACGCTGCCTCCGCCGCGATCCTCCCCGGTAAGGAAGGTGTAGGTGTTGCCCTTGAATTCGCCGGTGGCCCGTGCGCCCCAGCGAGGGGAAGCGAAGCTCCGTGTGTAGACCGCGGTGAGCGGCGTAGCGAACAGGTCCGTGCCCTCCAGGAAGAACGGCCGCTTCTCGGGGAAGAAGAGAGCGAAGCGCTCGTTGGCCGAGATCAACGGCGCGTCGGTCTCGATCTGGGAGAAGTCGGGATTGAGGGTGAGATCGAGAACCGTGTTCGGGTTTGGCAGCCACTTGGCGTCGAGGCCGATCTCGGAGATCGCGTCGTCCGAGACCAAGGGCGTGCCCACGTCTCCCACCGGTGCCGAACTCTGTGCCCCCGTCGTGTACGGGGCCAACACGAAATGGCCGCCACTCGGCAGATCTCTCAGTCCCACGAGCGGGGTTGAGTTGCAAATGAAGCAAGCCGAGTCGCGCGGCAGCTTGGAAGAGAAGAACTGATAGCGAAACTCCCGTGGGTGGTTGCGGTAGAGGAGGATGCGCCACTGTTCGGGGTTACTCTCGGCATAGCGTAGCGACGAGAACGGGATGCGCATTTCGAGCACCCAGCCTTCCGGCGTGATCTTGGCGGCGCTGTCCCAGAAGAAGTCCGGCGCAGAATCTTCTCCCGAGGCATCACTCGAGATCGCGTCGTATTGAATGCCGCGCGGGTTGGCCAGGAACATCTGCGCCGTGCTGCCGTCGTTGTTGGCGTCGATCAAGATCCCACCATAGTCGGTGTAACTGGGAACGTTGTCGCGATTGGCCAGCGGAGCCCGGATTTTCTCGGGTTCGGGGTCCGAGAACTCGAAGGCGGCGTAGAGAAACTGGTCGTCGTAGACCAGACGCGCGACATTTCCGATTTCCGCTGGAAGATTGTCTCCGGGGCGAGTCTCGTACCAGGTTTCGATCGGCGTGGCATCCGCCCAGCCGGCATCGCCCAGCACGCCTTCGATCTCTATTTTGAGCGAGGTCTGGCGGATCTGGAAGGGTGGGTCGTCGGCAAGCGCCAAAGCCGGGTGCGAGGCGAAACTCAGAAAAATCGTCGCCGCCGTCGGAGCCAGGAATTTCATCCCGCGACCCATTCTCCTCTAACGCAGGAAACGTTCGAAGGTTATCCGGTTGACTGGACCGCTCGGTCGAGTCGGCCTCTGAAATCTTCTTCGCTCGAACCTGCTGAGCGGCTCTCTACCGCAACGCTAGCAGCCCTGGTCGAGGATTTCGAGCGTGTCGGGTAGGTTCGGCACCATGCACAAGAACTCGAACGGCCCCTGCAGCACATGGTACGAGTGCGGCACACCGGCCGGAATGTAGACCACGTCTTCCGGTCCGACTTCGTGGTCTTCGTCGCCGATACGGATGCGCGCGCGGCCGCGCAGCACGTACTGCTCGTGCTCGACGGTGTTGGTGTGCAAGGGCATGCCGCCGCCTTCCTGCATCGAGAACTTGCGCATGGCAAAGTTCGGCATGCCGTCGTCTGCTCCGAGGAGCACCTGGGTCGAGGTATCGGTGCCGACCGGAATTGTGCGTACCTGGACCGAGGCTGAGTGTTTGACGATTGGCTTCATGGTAGATCTCCTGGGACTTTCGATTTCTTCAGACCGATCGCCGACCGAGGCCAGCCGTCGAACTCCATCACGGCTGAGAGCAGCAGACTTGCACGTTGAATCTTCGGCACCGCGTGATCATACCCGGCGGGTGTCTTTCTCCGGCTTGGCTGCCGGCCGATCGCCGTCGGCCGACCGCGGGCGGATGATCGCGGTCTGGCGGTCGGCCGAGGCACGCGCCGTTTGAATCCGCGCTAGGATGCGTCCGCGCGATTCCCGAACCCCAGAGGAGACCCCATGAGCAAGAGACGTTTTCTGATCACCGGTGGCAGTCAGGGAATCGGTGCAGCGGTCGTCGAGGCTGCCTGCGCAGACGGCCACGAGGTGATCTTTACCGGCCGCAACGAAGAGCTGATTGCCGAAGTCAGCGACAAGACGGGTGCTTTCGGCCTGCGTGCCGACGTCGGGGTTCCCGACGACAATGCCCGCACGGTTGAGGTCTGCAGCGAGCGGCTCGGGGGCGTTGACGTGCTGGTCAACAACGCCGGCTACGGCTATTTCGCAACGATAGGAGAACTCGACGTCGAGAAGATGAAGGCGCAGTTCGACACCAATGTGTTCGGCCTCGTCGACATAACCAATCGTGTCGTCTTGGGAATGAAGGAGCGAGGCGAAGGCGACATCGTCAACATTGCCTCCACCTCGGGCATGAAGGGCCACTCGCACGGCACCGCCTACTCGGCGAGCAAGTGGGCCGTGCGCGGTATCACCCAGTGCTGGCAAGCGGAATTACGACCGCACGGCATCCGTGCGCTGTGCATCTGCCCGTCGGAGGTCCAGACCAACTGGGGCGGGAGAACCGGCCGAAGCGATCCCAACAAGCTCTTCGCATCGGACATCGCCGACGCCATCCTGGCGGCGCTCTCCGCCAACCGCCGTGCCCTGTGGCCGGAGTTCGCGGTCTTCGCGACCAATCCCTGGCAGCAAAGCTGAACACCCTTCAGGCTACGATCCGCCCATGACTGCGGATCGTCGCAAGAGCGGCCCCGTTACATCGCCTGGTCGTCGGCTGCTCCGGCTGGGCGGTCTTGTCGGCCGCGTGGGCGTATCGGTAGCCGCCGAGCGCACGCTCGGTCTTCTGCGCTCGGGGCCCGTTGCCGAAGCCAAGCGGCTCGAGAATTTGATCAAGAACGCGCTGCGGATCACCGAGACCCTGGGTGAGATGAAGGGCGCAGCGATGAAGGTCGGCCAGATGTTGAGTCTGCAGGAGGGCTGGCTGCCACCTGAGGTCGCCGAGATTCTGCGCCGGCTCCAGCGCGAGGCTCCACGCGTGCCGCCCGAGGTGATGCGCTACGAAGTCGAGGGTTCGCTTCAGGCTCCGATCGATGAACTCTTCGGCGAGTTCGACGAGCGGGCTTTCGCGGCCGCGTCCATCGGCCAAGTCCACGCGGCGCGGCTGGCAGACGGTAGGCGGGTGGCGGTCAAGATCCAGTATCCCGCGATCCGGGAGATCGTCATCGCCGATCTGAAGAATCTCGAGCGATTGTTCAGGAGTCTGTTCGCGATGGTTTTCGACGCCGACTTCGAGCCGCTCTGGGAAGAGATGCGCGACCGGCTGCTCGAAGAACTCGACTATGATCACGAGGCCGAGAACATGCGCATCATGCGCGACCTGCATGAGGACGTCCCCGAGATCGTCATTCCGAAAGTGATTGACAGTCGGTCAACCGACCGCGTGCTGACGATGGAGTTTCTCGCTGGCATCGCGCCGCGCGATGCGGTCAGCGATCGCTACGACCAGGACCTGCGTAACCGCTGGGGGAGGGTTCTCTTCGAGTTTCAGATCCGCGGCCTCTTCCAGCATCGCATGCTCCACGCAGATCCCAACTTCGCCAACTTCTCGTTTCTGGAAGATGGCCGCATGGTCGTCTACGATTTCGGCAGCGTCAAGAGGATTCCCGACAAGCTCGCCAGCTGCTATTCGGCGCTCCTGCGCTCGGTGATCGACGGACGTCCGGAAGAAGTGCCAGAGATCCTCAGAGCGCTCGGCGCGACCCGCGGAGACGGCTCGGCGGTCGAGTTCGAGTTACTCGAGCCGTATCTGAATCTTCTCGCCGACATCTTTGGCCGCGATTCCGAATATCGGTTCGGCGAAGATCCGGACGTCTACGAGAAGATCATGCAGGCCGGGATGGACAACTGGACCCAAGCCACCGACCTGCGCTTTCCGCAGGACGTGATCTTGGTCGATCGATCGCTGGCAGGGCATTTCGGGAACCTCATGCGCCTCGGTGCTCGAGGGCCGTGGACGCAGATCGTCGAGCGCTACATCGAGTAGCGCGAAGCCCGGTCCGGCGGCAGACGTTTGCGTCGATCGCCTCAGAGCGGCGGCGGCAGAAAGCAACGCCGCAGGTGGCGGGCCCGCTCGAGATAGAAGACCAGCTCCTGGCCTTCGCGGTAACCGTCGAGAAACGCGCGTTCGTGGTTGCCGGATCCGCTCTTGACGAACGAGGACAGCGACATCGAGAGCAGGCGTTCGCAGCTTCTGTCGAAATGGCTCGAGCGTGCCCTGTCTACTCCACTGGCGAAACCGTCGAGATAGCCCGGGTCGTCGTCCAGGCGATCGACCAGTCGCGCCGCGCCCCCGACGGCATCCTCGATTTTCGCCGCGACCTCCGCGTTCAAATACTCCATGGGTTTCTTGACCCACTTGTCACGCCACGTCGCCTGCCAATGCCGGGTAGCGGTAGTAGCCGAGGACGCCGCCGGCAAGGACCCCCTCGGCGAAGGCGAGGTTTGGAGCGAAGAAGGTGAAGACAAGGACAAGGACGAAAAGCGATCGACGGGTCATGTGTTTCTCCAGCGGCTAGTCGGTTTCTGCGAGAGTATCCTCCTCCTGGCTGCTGGTGCCACGGGGGCGCGAGAGGTGGTGGAGATCTGCTCGGTAGACCCAGCGTCGAGCCAGCGCCGGTGGTACCATTCCCGGCGTTCCACAGAAAACAGCTTTCCAGAGGCCAGATTATGCGAAACATCTTTGCTCGATTCGTTCCGACACTCGCCATGAAGCCGGCGCTCTCAGTGACATTGCCTTCGATCGCGGGCCTCGCGGGCCTGGCGAGTCTGGTGGGGATGATCGGGCTGGCTGCGACGACCGAAATTGCCGGCGCTTCGAGCTGGCCCGGCCTCCGTGGTCCCAGCTACGACGGAGCCGTACGCGGCGCGCAGCTCTTCGAAGACGGCACGGACTCGGGTTCGCCCGGTCTTGCAATAGCCTGGCAGCGCGAGCTGGGCTCGGGCTACTCCGTGGTAGCCGTCGACGGTGAGCGCCTCGTCGCCGCTTTTCAGAGTGGCACTCACGACATCGTTGCCGCCTTCGATCTCGAGTCGGGAGACGAGATCTGGCGCTACGAGTTCGGCGAGGGCTACGCCGGCCACACGGGTTCGCATGACGGCCCGATCGCGACCCCGGTCTTGGTGGACGGCCGGGTTTTCGGGCTCGGCCGGCGCGGACATCTGTTTGCCCTCGATGCCGGGGACGGAAGCCCACTGTGGATGAAGAATCTGGCAGAGGACTTCGTGGCCGAGGCGCCCTTTTACGGCTTTGGCGCCTCGCCGATCGTGGCCGGGAATGTCTTGGTGGTGCAGATCGGCGCCGGCGAGGGCAAGTCGATCGGCGGTTTTGACGTAGCGAGCGGCGAGCTGCTCTGGAGCACGGGCGACGATACGGTCGAGTACAACTCGCCGATTCTCGTGACCCTCGGCGGTCGCAGCCAAGTGGTCGCGGCGGACACCAAGTACCTGCGCGGCATCGAGGCGTCGTCGGGCACGGTTCTCTGGAGCCACGAACACGGTGGCGACGAGCGCGCCATGGGTGGCGCAACCATCGTGCCGACGCCGGCCGGCGAGAACCGCCTGCTACTGCTCAGTCGGCAGGCCGAGTCGACTCTTCTCGAGATCACTCTCGAGGGCGATTCCTGGCAGGTGGCCGAGGTCTGGAAGAGCACGGCAATCAAGGGAACCTACGTGCAACCGGTTTACCACGACGGCTACCTCTACGGCATGAATAGCAAGATCTTCACCTGTATCGACGCCGCCACCGGCGAGATGAAGTGGAGAAGTCGAGAGCCCGGCGATGGCTTCCCGACGTTGGTGGGCGATCAACTGGTGATCATGAGCAAATCGGGCGTTCTGCACGTCGCCGAGGCCTCCCCCGAGGGCTACCAAGAGCTCGCGAGCGTCTCGCTCTTCGACCAGGTCTCCTGGAGCGCGCCCGCCTATGCCGATGGCAGCCTTTACCTGCGCAGCATGAACTCGATTGCTCGGGTGGACCCGATCCGGGAGGCGAGCGCGCCGCCGGTGCCGGTGCCGGTGGCGGTGGCGGTGGTGGAGGCCGAGGCTGAGGCCGAGGCTGAGGGTAGTGTGCTGGCTCCGCTACCTGCGGCTCCTGCGGAGCCCGTAGAGACAAAAATGGCCTCGGCCAAGAGCCGGAGCGGTTTTGCGGGTTTTCTCGTCCAACTCGGTGAGCTCGAGAGCGCCGAAGACAAGAGCGCCCACATCGATGCCTACCTCGCCGAGAACTCGGTCCCGGTGATCGAGGCCACGGGTGCCGTGCACTTTCTCTATCGCGGGGAGGCCGAAGACGTCGGCATTGTCGGCGACATGATCGGCTTCCGCCGCGAAGATCCGATGACCCCTGTAGCCGGCACCGATCTCTTCTATTACTCGACCCGCTTCGAGCCGGATGCCGCTCTGCACTATGGTTTCCTGGTGGACTACGCCGAGGCCAGCCCGGACCCGCTCAACGCCCGCTCCGGCGATGGCCTGTTCGGCGAGGTGTCCTTCTTCGCCATGCCCGCCTACTACACTCGAGATTTCTCGCAAGAGGCTGCGGCCGACCGCCAGGGGCGTCTCGAAGAAGTGACTTGGGAGAGCACGGCCTTCGAAGACCAGACCCGCAAGGCCGTGGTGTATCTGCCTGCCGGCTACGACGCCGACGGCGGCACGCGCTATCCGACGCTCTATGTTCACAACGGTCAGGAGGCGCTCGAAAACGGCGACTTCAAGAACGTCCTCGATCACCTCGTCGGCGACTCGGTGGCGCCGCTCATCGCGGTCTTCCTGACGCCGGCCGACCCAGAGGACGGCTCGCGGGAGTTTCGTAATCCCAAATACGTCGAGATGTTCGTGAAAGAACTCGTGGCGCTCGTCGACGAGCGCTACTTGACCCTGGATGATCCCATGGCGCGCGCCACCGCCGGCGCCACCGGCGGCGCCGACCTCTCGCTCCGGCTCGCGTTCGAATCGCCCGATCGGTTCGCGCGGGTGGGCGCGCTCTGGCCGACCCTCTTTGCCTTCGGCAGCGAGCCACCCTCAGCGGACGATCAACCGCTGGTGATCTACCAAAAGTGGGGCACATATCACATGCGCTCGCCGCACGAGAACTTCGACTCCGCGGTCTCGAACCGCGAGTTCCAGCAGCGCCTGCGTGACCTCGGTCACCGGCCGGCCGGCGGGGAAGTGCCCGAAGGGGTAGGTTGGAACAACTTTCGGGGCTACGTCGGCGAGATGCTACGGGTGCTGTTCCCGTTTCACGGCTAGCTCAATCCCACGCCGTGGCGCTTCAGCCAGGCTCGCCGTTCGCGATAGTCCGGCAGCAGCGATCCGACCGGCACCGACCGAGCTTCACACAAAGCGGCTACAATCGCGAATCTTGATGACCGGAGCCGCCGAATTACTCCCCAGTTCGGGCGGCGAAACCGCGCGCAGAGGGCAGGCGTAACTACTGGAGAACCGGGCGAGTCTCCGACGGTGTCGGAGCGGCGAGCGATGAACCGATTGAGCTGCAAGATAGAACAGCCCTTGCGCCCGTGGAGGGCAGGCCGTCTTCGGCAGGTCGGTACCATGCCGCGAGTGGCTTCAGCGATCTCGCCGATATCAGCCTTCTCAGCCTTCTCAGCCAGGGCGGGCGCCAAAGCGTTCGCGATGGCCGGAGCGGCGGTAATCGCCATCTTGCTCCCGGCCGGCTGCAGATCTCTTTCATTGCCCGGCGCCGCACCAGACCTCGACCGTCTCTACAGCCGCCAGGCCCAGAGCCACAGTCCCGAACACAACCCTGTGATCGTCATCCCCGGGTTGACGGGTTCCAAGCTGGTCGATGGCGCAACCGGCCGAGTGGTTTGGGGCGTTTTCTCAGGCGACTACGCCAGGCCGCAGAGGCCCGAGGATGCGCGGCTGATCGCTCTGCCGATGCGGGAAGGAGCGCCGTTGCGCGAGCTGCGCGACGACATCCACCCGGACGGCGTTCTCGAGCGGCTCAGGTTCAAGGTGCTGGGCGTTCCGATCAATCTGCAAGCCTACTTCCACATTCTCGAGGCCTTGGGCGCCGGCGGCTACCGAGACGAGAGTCTCGCCGCATCGGGAGAGGTCGACTGGGGAGACCAACACTTCACGTGTTTCCAATTCGACTACGACTGGCGGCGGGACAACGTTGAAAACGCGCAGCGCCTGCACCGTTTCATCGAAGAGAAGAAGGCCTACGTTCGGGAAGAGATCATGCGTCGGTTCGGTGTCGATCGGCCGGATTTGAAGTTCGATGTCGTCAGCCACTCCATGGGTGGCTTGCTGCTGCGCTACTACCTGCGATTCGGCGATGCCGACCTTCCGGAAGACGGCTCGCTCCCCGAGGTTACCTGGGCCGGCGCGGCGAACATCGAGCGGGCGGTTCTGATCGCACCACCCAACGCGGGTACCCTCGAGAGCCTCGTCCAGCTGGTCGAGGGCAAAGGCTACGGACCGTTCGCGACCTATTCGCCGGCCTTGCTCGGGACCTTTCCTTCGGGGTACCAGATGTTGCCTCGCGGTCGGCACGGCATGGTGTCCTTCGAGGACAAGCCGATCGAGGACCTCTTCGATCCGGAGTTCTGGCTGCGCATGCGATGGGGCCTGGCGGCTGCCGAAGCCGACGAGATGATCACCTGGCTGCTGCCGGACGAATCCGATCCGGCGGTGCGGCGGCGGATCGCGCTGGATCACCAACGTAAGGCCCTTGAGCGCGCCGGTCGCTTCAGCGCGGCGCTCGATCAGCCGGCGGACCAGCCGACCGGGCTGGATCTCTACCTGGTCGCCGGCGACGCGGTTGCAACGCCTCGGAGGATCGTCGTCGCGCCCCCCGCGCTCGACGGCACCGGAGCCGGCGCGGCGGAGCTAGCCATCGTCGAGACCGGGCCCGGAGACGGTAAGGTGCTGCGCAGCAGCGCCTTGCTGGACGAGCGCCTGGGAAGTAGCTGGTCGCCCTATCTGCGATCGCCGATCGACTGGCGAACGGTCATGTTCTTGCCGCACCGGCATCTCGAGCTGACCAAGAATGCGGTCTTTACCGACAACCTGCTCTTTTGGCTGCTCGAGCAGCCGCGTCCGATCCATCGATGAGAGAGCACTGGCCCCGACAGCTCCGGTCCCGGGCAGTCGCCGGAGCCTTTCGCGCTCTGCTGGCTCTGCTACTCGCCTTCACCCTGTCATGTGCGAGCCCTGGAACCGGCCCGCCGGGCGTGCGGCTGTCGACGATGGGCGGGCATACGCCGGTGGTCTTCGTGCCGGGGGTGACCGGCACCAAGCTCGTGGATCCTCGCGATGGGGAGCTGGTCTGGGGCAGCTCGAAGCAACTGGTCTTCCCGCGCGACGGCGGCTATCGTCTGGCTCTGCCGCTGGCGCAACTAGCGCCGCCAGGGCCCGTCACCGCCGCCCCTGGCTCCGACAATCCAGCCCATCCCCAGTCGCGCTACGAAACGCCGGAGCCGCTCTGGCAGATGCGCCTGCCCGGCTGGACCAAGCCCATCTACCTCCCCCTGCTCGAGCGCTTCGAGCAAGCCGGGTACCGACTCGGAGAGTTGACCTCGCCGGAACCGGCGGACGATCTCTTCTTCTTCAATTACGACTGGCGCTACGGCAATCTCGACGCGGTGCATCGGCTCGACGATCAACTCGAGGCGCTCAGCGAGGCGCGGGGCGGGACCGAAGTGGATCTCATATGCCAGAGCAACGCCGCCAAGATCTGCCGCTGGCTGGCCAAGTACGGCACACTCGATCCGGATGGCGCCGACGCTGGGGTTGCCTGGCAGCGCGGGTACCACATTCGCAAATTGATCCTGATCGGGGCCTCGAATAACGGTGCGCTACGAGTGCTTCAGCTGCTTCTGCAGGGGCGCAACTACGTGCCTCTGGTCGGACGCCGGATGTTTCCGGAGACCTTCTTCTCGATCCGGCCTCTGTTCGAGGATCTACCCGCCGATCGCGACGATCTGTTCTTCGACGAGGGCGGGAGCAACCTTGCGGTCGATCTTTTTGATGCGCGAAACTGGCTCGAGTACGGCTGGTCTATCTTCAGCCGAGACGCGAGCGAACGGCTGCGCCGAGAGCCGAGAACGGACCTCTTCGGCGACCGGGAGGCCCAGCTCGACTATCTGCGGCGGCAGCTCCGGAGCGCACGGCGGATTCAGCTTCTGCTCGCCCGCGATTCCGAGCACTTTCAGGAGAACTTGCGGTACTACCGGTTGGAAAACGAGTCGTCTCCGACCATCGACCGGGCTCTCCTGACTCGCAAACGAGGCGACTGGCGAACCTACTTCCTCGGCGATCGACGGATTGATCGCGATCCGGTCCTGCGCAAACTCGCCGCGGCACCGGGGGACGGCCACGCGGTGCTCAGCAGCCAGCGTGGGCTCTCGCCCCAGGAGGTCGCCGCAATATCCGACTCCAGGATGGTGACCGGTGGGCACTTCGAAGCGATCGTGGAGCCCGAGGGACTCGACGCGATCATGGCGTTCCTGGCCGCGCGGGACGATTCCTAGCCTGGGCCATTTACCAGGCTCCAGTCCAGGCTGGTTATACTCCCCACAGGGAAGGAGCAACTCATGCCGATGCCACGCTTAGCAGTGATCGGCGTGCCGTCGAGCGCCGGCGCGCGCCAGATCGGGCAAGAGGGAGCCCCCGCCGCCTTTCGGGCCGCGGGCCTTCTGGGCCGATTGTGGGCGCGGGAACTGGATGCCACCGACCTTGGAGACCTTCCCACGGTCTCTTTCCGCCCGGACCCCGAGCACCCCCGGCGACAGAACCTCGGACTGGTCTTGAACGTGGTCCGGCAGGTAGCGAACCGAGTCGACCGGGCCCTGTTCGATCGACGCCTGCCGCTGGTGGTGGGGGGCGATTGCAGTCTGAGCCTCGGAGTGATCGCGGGTCTGCTCCGCCACCATTCGCGCCTAGGACTGATCTACTTCGACGGCGACGTCGACCTCAACACGCCGGAGACCACGCTGTCGGGGATCTTCGATGGGATGCTCCTGGCACACGCCCTCGGACGGGGCGAGCCCAAACTCGCCGACATCGGCCCGCGGCGACCCTTGCTGTCGGAGGAGGACATCGTTCTCTTCGGCCACGACGTCGACTCCGGATGGATCGATCCTCCCGAGCTCGAGCTCCTGGAGGATTCACGCATGTCGATGGTCCCGTTGAGCGAGGTCCGAACGGATCCGACAGCGGCCGCCCAACACGCGCTGCTGGGTCTCGAGAGCCGGTCCGACGCGATCCTCCTACACTTCGACGTGGACGTCACCGACCTCCCCGCCGGCGACGTGCATCATCCGCGCGGGCTCGACCTCGACGCGGCCCTGGCCGCGCTCAGGATCTTCGTGGCGGCGCCCACCTGTGCCGCCGTGGTGGTGACCGAGTTCAACCCACAGCGAGATCCCGACGGCTCACAGGCCGACCGTCTGGTCCGAGGCCTGGCCGAGGCTTTCGCTGGGCGGAAGGAATCGGCCGGCCCGAATCCTACCACGGGCTGCTAGAGATCAACGCGCCGCTGAGCGAGCTGAAACTCCCCGTTCACCGAGCCGATCAGCAGCAGAGATCCGTTCTCGTAGAACGCGCTGGTGGCCCAGGCTGGAAGATCGTCGGCCTCGATCCGCCACTCCTTGCCGCCCGCAGCCGCGGAAACCAACCGAGAGGAGGCTTGGCCGGGCAGAAGCAGAAGCGGCGATCCTGGCTGGTTCGTCGATACCGCCCGTGGCGAGAGTCTCGGCATCCAACCGGCCTGCTGCTCTTCGGAGAACGAGAGCGAGAACAAGGGCGAGGCCGGCTCGCTGCCGAAGGGAGCCACCATCAACAGTTTTCGGCCCGAGGAACCGTCTGACCACAGGACCCGATCGCCGACCGCGATCGGCCCCGACATGGGACACCCGTTGAGTTTCCAAAGCGGTTGTCCGATCAGCTCTGGGGCCGACATGCCGGCCTCCATCCCAGCTCCACCAGCTGGGGGGCTCGAGACCGTAAAGATGTCGCGATAGCCATCGGCGCCATTGCGAAACAAAGCTCGCGTGACTCCCTCTTCCGTGACTTCGATATAGGTCCGGCAGCAACCGCAAACCGTGGCCTCCTGTTCCGCGGTCAGGTTCGATTCCGTCACCACGCCATCGACGATCGTTGCGTAGTAGAGGTCCGCGGGCTCCTCCGCCATGCCTTCCGCATAGCGAGAGTCGATCCACACGGCGTGCAGAACGCCCGAAGCGTCGAAAGCGATGGCGGGGAAGCCTCGATAGGCCGCTACGTCTGTCTGCTCGAGGCGGACCGAGGGCGCGAAGGTGGCCGCTCCATCCGAGCTCACCGCCGCCCGTACCTGACCGCGCGAATCGGACCAGCCGACCCCGATCAGGCCGTTCGGGCCGGCGGCTAGGGCCACTCGCATCTCGTCGTGCGGGTAGGACGCCACGGTCGCGGGCTCGTCGTTGACACGGATCGCGGTACCGAACTGGCCGTCCTCGCCCCGTCTGGCCATGTAGAGATCGGAGCCTGCCTCGCTGTGCTCCCTCCAGGCGAGAAGGAGAGCACCACCGTGGTCGAGCAGGAACTGTGGTTCGTGGACCTGACGCTCTTCGAGCCAGGCCATCTTCAGCTCGACCGGCTCGCCCAGCTCGATCGCCTGGGCCGTCGAGGAGGCGGCTGCCGGTTCGTCGCGATCAAAGGAACAAGCGGGCAACAGGGCAAGTAATACGAAGGCAAGAATCAGGACTCTTGGCATGATCACTCCAGGCAGAGAAAATATTCGGATGCGAGAGGTGCAGCAGACCTCTCCTCAGAGAGGATACACGGCTCCGCACCCTGGCCATCGCCGCGGCCTGCCAGCTCGCATCCGGCTCCGATCGCGCCAATCTGAGACGACCTCAGACGATATCGACGCCCGCAAACTCGATCATCGCCTGATCGACGGTCGCCAGGGCCAGCCCTTCGACTCGGGCCGTGGCTACAAGAAAGCGGTCTGCGGGGTCGCTCGACGGAAAGGCTTCGAGCATTTCGCTTTCGATAGCGATCTTGTGCGTGAGGGGCATCATGGTCGGCCTCGAGGCTTGCAGGGCGGCTCGCACCCAAGAGTCTTTGTCCGGGCTGAGTTCGAGCCGCCCCAAGACCCAGGTGAGCGTAGAGAGGAGACTCTCGGGTCTCTCGACTCTCATCCGGCGCCTCCGGGGACCACGATTCCTTCATCTTCCCTCCCATCCCGCCTTGATAGGGTCTTCCCCATGCTCTGCAAACTCGAGAAACTCCGCCACACCCTCACCATCGCCCTGGCCCTACCCCTCGCACTCCTGACCGCCCCCGCCGTCTTCTCCGAAACCCTTCTCCTACGCCCCCGATCGCGTTTTCGACGGCGAGTCGATGCACGCGGGCTGGGTCGTCTAGGCACCTGTCTGGTAGAGCTCGAGGCCTGGAACATCGCGGAAGTCTTTCCGGTTGAGCGTCCACAGGCGAGCGTTGTACGCGATTGCCGACGCCGCGATCGCCAGGTCGACTTCGCGCCCGTGCGCACGCGGCACCTCCGAATACAGCCGTGCGGCCAGAGCCGCTTCCTCGAACGTGAACGGAAGTGACTGTTCGCGAGGTAGCAGAGCTTCTTGCGCTTCGAGTTCCTCGCGCTGCCGGGGACCGCGCAGCCATTCGTAGAGCACAAGAGAAGGGAGCCCGAGTCGCTCACCTGATTCGATGGCCCGGCGTAGCGCGGGCGCCGAGCGCCGGGGCCCGGTGAGCGCGTCCACCAACACAGAGGTATCGAGAACGATCATCGGTGTCCGTCGCCCCGCCGCCCAGCCCGTCCTCCAGCTCGTCCACCTCTCTGGCGCGCGCGACGAATTTCTTCGAGTTCCGCTTCGACCTCGGCCAGTGGTCGCTCCGGAATCCGACACACATACTCATCGAACGCCGTTAACAATCGCAGCCGCTCGGCTTCCGAAAGCCGGCCGACCCTCGCCCCGTACTCCTGAACCGCCTCACGCACGACCTCACTTTTGGCCATGTTGAGGCGCTCGGCGGTGCGGCGCAGCACTGTCTCTGTCTGGTCATCGAGTGTGAAAGTTGCTCGATGCTTCATACTGGATACATACTAGCATACGAATCTTGCTAGCTCTCGCTCTAGCCGCTGGACGAGGCCCTCGATGGGCTCTGGCGATTTTCTTGGCACTCGTCGCCGCTCGAGCGTCGATTGTCTCATCGCGGCTTGCGGCTTGCGCAACTCGCTCGCGGTCGTTCATCTCGACCGGGATTTTGACGCCCTTGCCAGGGTGGCACCGCTCGGGGTGCGAAATCTGAAGACTCACCTTCCGTAGCCAACCACGTCCTAGAGAACCTTGGTTCTCCGAATGTTCACAGATGTGACAAGTTTCATATTTTTGAATCTCTTTCCTCGGCGGTCAGAGCCGAAGCTTCATTAGCAGCCCGTGATAGAAATCGAGACGGCCGCGTTGCGGCGCTTGGCTTTGGAGGTAATTTGTAGCGGTCGACCTCCGTGTCGACCGTCTTGCTGCGGCTGGCCCGAACGGTCGAGACGGAGCTCGACCCCAGCTAGATTAAATTAGCTGGGACAGCAGCTTGTTGACAGGTGCTACGCGCAAGCCTTGCGGCGTTTCGAAGTCCCTCTCACTTTCGAGCGCGAGCTGCCATGCTCGCGCCTCGGGAAAGCGCTCGTGAAGGTAGCGTAAACTTCGGTCCACCTTGGTGCTGGAAAGTTTCGCTTCCACCAGGAGAATTGGTCTACGGTGCTCGGTCACGACGAAGTCGACTTCGCGACCGTCGGTGTCGCGAAAGTAGCGAAGCTCCAGGTCGCGTCCCTCGACGTCCTGCTGGTAGTGGACCCACTTGAGCAGATGACTGGCGATCATGTTCTCGAAGCGGGCTGCTCGGTCGTTTACGATGCTCCAATCGAAATGGTAGTGCTTGGTCGTCTTCTTGACCGCTCTAAGCAGTGGATGGCCGAAAGGTGGCAGCCGGAAGACCGCGTACAATCGCTCCAGAATCTCCACCCACTTGGAGACCGTTTTGTGGGTTACCTGGAGATCTTCTCGCAGTGCGTTAATCGACAGAGGCGAGCCTACGAGTTCGGGCAGGCGGATCGCGAGAAGCTCGAGGTTTCCGAGGTCTTGGACTCTTTCCAGTGAGGAGATTTCCTCGCGGATCAAGAGATTGCGGTATTCGCGCGACCACCGGCGCGCCTCGGTCTCCGAGCCTGAAAAAAAGGGCTCAGGGAAGCCGCCTAATATCAGAAGCTGCTCGAGGTCGCTTCGATGCTCGATTCCCAACTCGGCGACGGAGAGAGGGTGAAGCCGGAGCATGTGGTAGCGCCCCTGGAGCGAGTCGCCCGAATAGCGGTAGTAGTCGAGCCGAGCGCTTCCGGTCACCAGGATGCGCCGCCGGGTGCCAAGCACTTGGGCGTCGTAGATTCCCTTCAGCCAGTCTCGCCATCCTCGGTACTTGTGAAGCTCGTCCAGAATCAGGAATCCGCCCGGGGGCAGTTCACGGCGGAGGATTCGCTCCCGGTCCTCGGCGACATCCCAGTTGAGATAGCCCTTCCTTGCACCGGGGAGGCTCAGAGACAGAGTCGTTTTGCCGACTTGGCGGGCTCCGGCCAGAAAGACCATCTTTCGCTCGAGGTCGTTGAGGATCTGTTGGTAGAGATAGCGAGTCTTGGGTCGAGGCACAGTGGTTTTCTCCCTGTGGGTAAAATGACCGCGGTCATTTTACCCACATAGGAAGATATTTTGTAGCCCCGGCAGGAGGGCGACCGAGCGCGACGCCGTAGATTCAATAACTTACGCTTCCGTAGTAGAACCCTCGTGAATAGTCCAGGCTAGCGCCCGAGTTCGTGCAGCCGAGCTTCACGCACCGGCACCACTCGTTGCAGAGGCTTTGGCGAGGTGAATTGAGCACCCGACACGCTTTTAGCCGGTTTCCGTCCCTGCGTTGAGCACCCTCAGATACTCGCGGTAGGTGTACGTCTTTCGCCACTTGCGGCCGGAGACTTCCTGGACGATCTCGAGAGCGACCAGGCGATCGAGAGCCCGGCCGACGGTGGGTATGGAAAGGCCGGTCGAATGGGCCAAACGAGCGATGGTCGAAACAGGTCTTGCTTGTAGGGCGGCTTGCACGCGCAGGGCCGATTCGGCGGCCTGGCCGAGCTTCTCTTGGAGAATCGCACGATCTCGTGCGAACATTCGAGTGAGTTCTCGAGCCGAGGCGACTGCGGACTCGGCGGTCGAAGACACCCCTTCCGCAAAGAAGGCGAGCCAATCCTCCCAATTGCCCTCGGAACGCACGCTCCCGAGGAGTTCGTAGTAGCGAGGCCGATTCTGCTTGAGATATAGGCTCAGATAGAGCAGTGGGGCCTTCAAGATCCCGTGGGTAGAGAGAAGAAGCGTGATCAGCAAGCGCCCCACTCGTCCGTTCCCGTCCAAGAATGGATGGATGGTCTCGAACTGCGCGTGAGCGAGGGCCGCCTTGACGAGGATCGGCGTAGTCTCTTTCTCGTCGTGGATGAAGCGCTCGAGATCGGCCATGCAGTCTTCGATCTTGTCCGGCGGCGGTGGCACGAAGACGGCGTTGCCCGGCCGGGTGCCGCCGATCCAGTTTTGCGACCTCCGAAATTCGCCTGGCTGCTTGTCGCTACCGCGGCTGGTTGTGAGCAGGATTCGGTGGACTTCGCGCAGCAGTCGATTCGAGAGGGGAAAGCCCTCGCGGACCCGCTTCAAGCCATGCTCCAGGGCCGCCACGTAGCTCGAGACCTCCTCGACGTCATCGAGTGGCACGCCCTGAGCCTCTTCGATCTCGAACAACAGGAGCTGGGACAGAGAACTCTGTGTGCCCTCGATCTGGGACGACAGAACAGCCTCCTTGCGGATGTAGCTGTAGAGGAAGAGGTGCGCATCCGGCAAGAGGGTCGAAACCGCGTCGAGCCGACCAAGAGACGTCAGTGCCCGGTCAAGACTGGCCTGGAGTTGGCCGTCAATCTCGAGCGCGGGGGAAGGTGGCAGAGGGAAGGGAACAAAGGCCCGTGCCGGCTCGTTTCCGACGGTCGTGATGGTGACTTCGATTCCGGTCTCTCTAGGCACTTTTTAAACCCTGAGGAGTTTGAAAAGAGAAATTAACACAAAAGTCGATTCGTGTTTAATTCCCTAGACGCACTTAATGAAGACCAGTCGGAAACTCCTCCCGTAGCGGTCGAGCTCCGTCTCGACCGTCTTTCGAGTTTCCATATACTCCCCACAGCAGAGCACCCCAAGACCCTTCGGAACCTTCCTGGGGAGGAGCCTTCCATGAGCGGCCTCGACGACATTCGTAGCGACCTCAAGTCCGAACGCATCCAGCTCAAATCCGAGCGCATTCAAAAGAAGCTCGAAATCCTCGTGGGCTGGCATCTCGAAGGCGGCGAGGACTCAGAACACGCTGAGCACGCCGCCGACGCCGAAAACGCCGAAGCAGAACATTCCGCTCTCTGCAAGACCTACACACTCGCCAGCCCGCGCGCCGCCATGGTCTTTGCCCGCTACGTTGCCCAGGTCGCCGAAGACCTCGGCCGCGAGCCGGACCTCCACATCCAGGGCCGCGTCGTCGAAGTGCGCAACTGCTCCGAATTCGAAGACGGCACGACTGGCGTTGCCGAAGCCGATTTGGATCTGGCGTTGGTGCTGAATCCGGCGGGGGAGTAGTTAACGCGACGTAGTTTTAGAACTTATATGTCTCATCTGGAGTAGTGCGCGGTTTGTGCTTCGCTGCCCTGTTTT
>JADFQD010000147.1 GCA_022561975.1 Acidobacteriota bacterium | reverse complement strand
GAAGATATCGAGATCATTGCACTGTCGTTTCACGTCGATTACTGGAACTACATCGGCTGGACCGACCCGTTCTCTTCCGCAGCCTGGTCGGATCGGCAACGTCGTTATGCCAGGAGCTTTGGAGGCAATCGCGTCTATACCCCTCAGATGGTGGTCAACGGGCGCTGGGAGGGCGTTGGCTCCGACCGGCGAGCGATCGCGCGGCTGCTCGAGCGCGCGAGTGCCGAGCCGCACGCGGCGGAGATGAGTGTGGTGGCCGAGTTGGTGTCGGACGATCGACTTCGGGTTGTTGTGAAGATGAACCGGATCGATTCCGTGCTCCGGGCCTCGCGTTTGACGACCTGGGTTGCCGTGGTGGAGAGCGGGCTCACGACCCCGGTCGGTCGCGGTGAGAACGCGTCCAAGACGCTGCGCAATGATCGAGTCGTTCGGCGCCTCGAGAGACTATCCGGCCTCGAGCCGATGCAGGGCGGTGCGACCGGCTTTCTCGAGTTTGTTCTCGAAGACGGCTGGCGCCGCGACCAGCTCAGCGTGGTCGCGTTTCTGCAAGAGGCCGACTCGCTTCGAGTTCGAGCTGCCGCCGAGTCGGTGCTGGCCCGCTGAGGTCGGTTTGACTTCCATGCCGGGTCGATACCGGCAACCCACTCCCCTGCGGAAGCCGGTCAGAAACCCAGGCGGCGCATGAGAAATCGCGGCAGGTGTCGGATCACCAGCATGATCCAGCGCCAGATCCCGGGAACGTAGACCACCGGTGTTCCTCGGTCGATCGCCCGCAAAATCCGTCGCGCCACCGGCTTCGGCTCACCGGCGAAGGGCGGCGGCTCGAGACCGGCGGTCATGCCGGTCTTGACGAAGCCGGGCTTGACGCAAACCGTCACCAAGCCGAGGCGCCGAAACTTGTGATCGAGTCCCTCGAGGTAACAGCTGAGGCCGGCCTTGGCCGCGCCGTAGAGCACCACGGGTTTGCGCCCTCTTTCGCCGGCGACCGAGCTGAAGACGCAGAGCCTGCCGCCGCCCGCGGCGAGCAGTCGCCGGCGTACGTGTTCACAGAATTCGACCGTTCGCGCGAAATTGACCTCGAGCATCCGTCGCGCCACTGCCGGGTCTTCCTCGAGTTCCGCTTGTGGCGCGAAGACGCCGGCGGAAACGATCACGCAATCGAGACCACCGAGGGTTGCCGCGGCCTGGTCGAGGGCGGCGGCGAAACCGTCCGGCTGCTCCAAGTCGCAGTGTGCGGAGCCGAATCGAAGGCCGCTCCCGGCTCGAATCTCGAGGTCTCGCGAGGCCTTGTCGAGTTCCTTGGGGTCCCGCCCCAGAAGGAAAAGCAGATCGCCGCGCTCGGCCATGAGACGGCTCAAAGCTCGGCCCATGCCGCGAGTCGCGCCGAGAGCGACAACTCTCATGCCGAATCTCCCAGGAGGCGCACCGACTGGGCGCTCTTGAGCCGACGCTCGGGGTCCCACCGTCGGCGCACGACCTCGAATTTCTCGAGCCTGTGCTCCATGGCCCGGAAATGCTCAGGAGTCGAAAGCGAGTCCTTGGCCAGGTAGATGCGGCCACCGGCCTCCAGGACGCGTTCGTTGAGTTCGTTGACGGTTTCCTGGGTGCGAGCGCGGATCGGGAGATCGACTGCGATCGAAATCCCGGAGCGCGGAAACGAGAGCAGGCCCTCGCCCTCGGGGCCACAGTCTTTGATCACGCAGAGGAACGAACCGAGGCCGCCCGCGGTCAGTGATTCCAGGTAGCGCTTGGCGGCGCCTGGCCGGTCCTTCTCGGGCAATACGCACTGGTGTTGGGTAAAGCCTCGCTTTCCGTAGATGAGATTCCAGCGCCGGACGACATCGAGTGGGTGGAAGAAGCTCTCGGGATGAACGATGCCGCGCTTTGGGTGCTTGGGATGTCTGTGGAAGTAGAGGGTGTTGAACGCGCGCATCGAGAGCGAGTTGAGAGCCCAGCCGGGGAACGCGAACGGTACCTGCAACCGAGGTCTCGATCGCGGAGGTTTCTTCGGAGCCTCGCTGGCCTCCGCCCAGCGTCCACGGATCAGGATACCGCGGCCCAAACTCGCACCCTGGGCGAGAGCGTCCATCCAGCCCACCGTGTAGGGCCAGTCCCGGGAGGCCTGAGCGAGAGCTTCGATAAACGCGTCGATTCCGCTGATGCGCTCGCTCTCTCTCCAGATCCAGGGCGATGGAATCCTCTTCAGGGCAACCTCGACTTCGAGGATATGCCCGGTGAGCCCCATGCCTCCCAGGGTGGCCTGGAAAAGGTCGTAGTTTTCCTGGCGTGAGCAACGAACAACCGAATCGTCGGCGACTCGGAGCAGAAGAGTGCCGACATGACGCCCGATGGTGCCATCGACATGGTGATTCTTACCGTGGATATCGGCCGCCACCGCACCCCCGAGAGTCACGTACTGGGTACCTGGGAGGACCGGAAAAGTCCACTTGCGGGGCAGGAACAACCGCTGAATCTCTCCGATCGAAAGCCCGGCCTCCGCCCGCAACGCGCCCGAGTTCGAGTCGAACGACAGGATGCGATCCGCCAGCGCGGATCCCGGGAGCGAATGCGTTCCGGGAGGTGGCAGCGAGGAGTCGCCGTACGATCTTCCAAGCCCCCGGGTCAGCACGGCGCCGCGAGTGATTGCGGCTAGATCTTCGCTGCGGATCTCGACGCCGGCCGCTCGGGTTCCGCCCCAGCCTTGTAGGGTCTCACCGGAGGTTTCCATCGGGACATGTAGCTTGCTCCAGGCCAGGCCCGAGGCTCGTGCGTTGACGCCTCAGCAGCTCGAACAGGCCTGGTAGCGAGAGTCTTGTCGAAGAGCCTCGAGTTCGCGGCGCAGGGATTTGAAGGCTTTCTTGAGTCTCTTCAACTCAACGCGCTTTGCGAGCCATCTATCACTGCCGGGCTCGAGTGCCCGGAACGCGTGTCGGGCCTTTCTTATCTGCCGCCTGGTCATTTTGAGATCCGGCTGGAGTTTGGCGACCTCGGCCTGGATCTCCTTGCAGCCGGTTCGGTCCAGGCATTGAGCCCCGGCCGCGCTCGGGCTTCCGAACAGCAAACCGGCGGCACAGATAGCCAAGGCGACTGCCAAGGCGGCAAACGGACATCGACTCATCAGAGCTTTTCCTCCAAGATCGTCACGGATCTTACCGGACCCTTGCGGTACAGAGCAAATGCCTGGCCTGCGCTGGGATCAGCCGCCCAGATTCGTTTCTTCGAGGCCGCCCAGCAAAAGCGCGTTGAAGAGCAGCTTGAAGGTGCTGTGCGTCTGAGCCCGATGCTGAACACGGAATCCGATCAGTACGACACGTCCCTTTCCGACCGTGTATTCGACGGCGGCCGCGGTGCGCTCGAGGTGCTCGGCGCCATCGATATAGCCCGAAATCGCGATGTCGTCGCGGTGGTTGGGATAGCGTGCGACCACGCGCCGGTCGAAGCGAGCGTCTGGAATCGAGGTGCGAAAGGCGGGCGATCCGGCGAAGTATGCGGCTTCCTGTGGGCGCATGCCGTAGCCGAGTGGGTGGAGGATGTCGACGAGAATACGTAGGTGAGTTCCCGGTGCCGAGACCTTGACGTCTTCGAGGGCGTTGCGGACCGGCAGGTCGAACAGGTCGATGGCGAATTCGGTCGATGAGTCGAGAGCGACCAGAGTCCCGCCGTTTCGCACCCATTCTTTGATTTTGTCTTTGCCCTCGGTCTCGATGCCTCCGGCATAGTCACCGGGCAGCGGCACGAAGGCTCGGCGAGCGTCGTCGGAAGTCGGCTTGCCTTCTTCGATAATCGACTTGCTGACATCAGGGAGAAGGAGGACGTCGATCTTTTTCGCGAAACTGCCGCTCCTGATGTCCTGGTTCGAAAGACTGACGTGCGGAAATTCGTAGCGTTCGAGAAGAAATCGAGTCCAGCCTTCGTCCATCGATGCGACCCAGGGCTTGAATAGGCCGACCCGCTGGCGATGGACCCGGTAGGCGGGACCCGCCGGCGGCTGGCTGAGAGCCCGCATTGGGAGGTGGAGATCTTTCGAAAGCTCGAGCAGGCTCTTTGCGTCGGCGGCGCCTGCGGGCAGATAGATATCACCTTCGGTGGCGCCGGCGGCATCGGCCGCGCTCGAGCGCAGCCAGTACACCGGGACCTGGTTCTCGAGCAGCCGGTTGATGGCGGTAAAGACCGAGTCGTCGGCGTGGGAGATCAGGTAGCCGCCTTGATCGGAAACCGCACCGTCGAGAGCCCCGCCCGGCCAGAGCGGCTCCTCGAGGTCAAAGAAGTCGCCCTGGAGCAACGAGGGGCTTTCGACCAAGTCCACGCCCATCGAAATCGGCAGCGACCAGGAAGTAACGTCGTAGGGAGGCAAGATGGGTCCATCGACGTAGGGCCGGATCTCCGGATAGCGCTGGGGCCGAAGCATGGAAAGAAGAAACGCGCGGTAGGGCTGAGCCGCGGGAATGACCTGGGTTCCTGCCGGGTAGGTCATCCGGCCCACGGTGAAGGCCGATCGAGCGACACGCACCTGGACTCCATGGCGCAGGAGCAGATCGACCAGAAGAGATGCCGCCACCCGGTCATGCTGCTCGGGCTCGATGATCCAGGCGTAGGGCGCTTGTTGGAGCCCGGCCTCGACCGCCTCTCGAGCCATGCCATGAAAATTCCTGAGAATTTCCTCGCGATACTGCGAGCACGATTCGATCAGAGCCCAGGTCGCGATCATTTCGTACTCGACGATGTCGCGTAGCCGCCACCAGCCTCCCGGCCATGGCGACGGAAAATTCGCCCGGCGCTTGTATTCGGGCAGGCCCTTTTTACCGCCGCGAAGCTCGCCCGGATCGATGAAGATCGGGGTCGCGATATGAACGCTGGCAACCTCGGTAAGCAAGCCGGTGACATTCTTCCACCAGGCGGTGTTGCGGGTTCCGCCGGGCCAGTAGCTGTCGTAGATCATGTTGTGGCCGACGCCGAGCTTCCCGGCCTCTTCCAAGCGATACGACATGTTGGTTCCGATCAGGTCGGCTTGCCGAAAGATGAGCGAATGGATCTCTTCCGCCAGGGGGTCGGTTTGCGGCGGTACGAACATGCGCACGCTGGTCGAGCCCATCTGGTGCTGGTCGACGAAAACCTGAGGAAACCAACGATGGTAGAGGACGTCGTTGACGACCTGGGTCTCTTTCTGGGTCAGCATGTAGAAGTCGCGGTTGTTGTCGTGCCCGACGTAGTGCTGGTAGAGCCACGGCATGCGGCCGCCTTCGTACTCGGTGCCGAGATGCTTCTGATACCAGTCAATGACCATCACCTGGCCGTCGGGGTTGATCGAGGGCATCAACAGGAGGATTACGTCGTCCATCCAGGCCTTGCGCTTGGGATCTTCGGTGGTCGCGAAGTCGTAGACGAACTCCATCGCCATCTGGGTGCAGCCGACTTCGGTCGAGTGAATCGTGCAGGTCACCAGCACCAGGACCTTGCCTTCGGCGAAGAGTTTGTCGGCTTCGGCGGGCTCGAGGGCCTCGCCTCGGGCCAGGAGCCGCGAGAGCTCCCGCTGGCGCTCCAGCTGGGCTTGATTCGAGGGCGAGCCGAGGACCACCGCCCACATCTCGTTGCCCAGGGTGGATTGGCCGAGCTTGTCGATCGAGACGCGGTCTGATCCGGCGGCGACACTCTCCAAGTACTCGAGCACCTCGGGATAGGAAGCGAGTTTCCGATCGGCACCGACTCGATACCCCAGGAACTCTCCAGGAGGTACTATCTCGGGTGTCTGTACCGTCTCGGCCGGCGCAACCTGGGAAAGGGCTAGGGATGCGAAGGCGAGGCACAGCCATCGAAACATGGGGTTCTCCGAAAAAGGTGAGAATCGGGGCTTGGTGTCGAGCGGCCGAAGGCTACCACGGGCAGCCGGTGCCTGCTCCTGGCCGCTTTCTTGCTTAGTTACGATTCCGATGCCGTTCCGGATCGTCAGCGTGTTGATCTTCGTGTTGTCTCTCTGCGTAGCGGGAGCGCGGGCAGAGGATCGAGACTTGTCGCTTCCAGAGCAGCTCGACTATCGCTGGAGCTTGGGCGGTTTCAAGGGTGTGGTGGCTCGCCTCTTCGTCCCCGGTCGGGGCCAGGGTCGTTTGACTACCGCCTCGGCTAGGGGGGACGGATCCTTGGATTTTGTCAAGACCGAGCTGTTGATCTCGTCGCGTGGCGGCGAGGGGGACGAGTTTTGGCTCTACGGCGCCGAGATCGACGCCACCGAAAAGCGCACGGTCAGGGCCTGGTCTCGGCAGCGCTTTCGCGGCCGGTCGAGAGAGAAAAAACGAGAGGCCGGGGACGTTGACGCGCTCGACCTGGCGTCCTCGATTTTCTACCTGCGCAAGGAAAGACCGGATCTGCCGAGCGAAGAGCTGATCTGGTCGAGCGGCCGGCTCAATCCGGTCATCATTCGACCGGGCCCGCGCGGCAGCGCGCTGTGGAACGGCCGGCAAGTCGCGACCCGTTCGTACTCGATTCGCGGTCTATCCAAGCCCGGGCAGGCAAGATGGGAAGGCAAAATGGATCTACTGCTGATCGACGACGAGCAGGCCGTTCCGCTCGAAATCGTGGTCGTTCGCAAGGGACTACGCATCCGTCTCGAACTGGTCGAATCGGTGGAGTAGAGAGGTATAGACTAGGGGCCTGTTCCGAAGGAGGATGATTGCGATGAAGAAGACAAACTGGACATATCTGGTTGCACTGGTCGTGACGTTGTCGGTTGCGGCTGCGGGCTGCGCAAAAAAAGAGCAAGCCGAAGCTGCGGACAACGACACGGCGCCGGCTGAAGCACCGCCGGCTGAAGCACCTGATACCGCTGTCGAGGCGGGCGAGATCACGAACGCGGTTGCGAGACTCGCGCTGGGTGCCGACAGAGTGGACGCGGGCTCGATCATGTTCTCGCAGGAGAGCGATGGCGTCAAAATCGTGGCGCACATCGTGGGCGCGCCGCCCGGAACCCATGGCCTGCATATTCATGAGATCGGCGACTGTAGCTCGGATGATTTCAAGTCGGCAGGAGGTCATTTCAACCCGACCGCCGCCGCTCATGGCGCTCCCGAGGATGCTGAGCGGCATGCCGGCGACTTGGGCAACATCGAGATCGGGGAAGACGGCAGCGGGCACCTCGAGCTGATGTCGGACATGCTCAGCCTCGGAGAGGGCGAGAATTCGGTCATCGGCCGGGGCGTGATCTTGCACGCGAAGGCGGACGATCTGGTGTCGCAGCCGACCGGTGCGGCCGGGGCGCGGCTCGCATGCGGCGTCGTGGTTGCCGAAGAGGGTGTCTGATTCCTAGCAGCCCGTGGTAGAAGTCCTGTGGGTCGCGCGACCAGGGCTTACGGTGCGTATGCAAGGCGCGAGGAGGACGCGATGCGGGACATCGTAGACGACGAGCAACGCCGCAGACGCGCCGTAACCCCTGGTCGCCCTTCGGG
>JADFQD010000028.1 GCA_022561975.1 Acidobacteriota bacterium | reverse complement strand
TTGCATACGCACCGTAATCCCTGGTCGCGCGACCCACAGGACTTCTACCACGGGCTGCTAGGTGAGGGTTGCCGGTGACAAGAAACGCACGCCACGAGGTGGCGCAGGTTGGCTAGTTCGGCCATGCTGATGGAGGGTACGATGAGTCCATGGTTCGGATCTTGGCCTGCAGACTATGCAAGGAGTCAATCTGACGGGTATGAAAAATCTTATTGGCTGTTTTCTGGTGTTCTTGCTCGGCGTCGGCGCGACGCTGGGGTTTCTGGCTTGGCGCGAAAAGGCACGCGCCCGCGGCCGGGAATCGGCTTCGGTGCTCGATCTCGAGGCGGCATCGAAGACTCGAGAGAAGCTCAACTCCCGGGTGAATCGTGCGCGCCAGCGAGATGGGATCTCACAGATCGTACTGAGCGAGGCCGAGCTGGAAGCGTTGTTGACTTCGGCGATTGCCGAGCACCCGCGGGGTGCGGACCTGCTCCGGATCGTTCGCGAGATTCGGATCGACCTCGAAGAAGATTCGCTCGAGCTGGGTTTTTCGGTGGATGTCGGCGCCCTCGAAAGAAGTGGGCTCGTCGAGGCCGAGAAGCTGGAGCGCGTCCTCGACATCTTGCCGATGCTTCGGGGCCGAGATCTCTACGTCGGGTTTCGTGGCGCGCCCGGAGCCGCCGGTGGAAAAATCGCTTTGGTGGACGATCTGGAGGTGACCGTCGGCTTTTTGACCCTGCCGCTCGACGACCTCGCCGAGAAGCTGGGTTTTACCGGAGACGCTGTGTACTCGGAATTGGAGTTCGACCTCCGCTGGTTTGCGGTCGAAGAGGTCCGAGCCGGCAAGGATGAGATAACCCTCGAAGTGCGCGCCAGGTGAGGCGCTCCGGAGCGCCGGACGCGGGGTAGTACTACACGGGCGCGACGTTGGCGGGTAGCGGTTGCCCGGTCAATTTCAGGTCCGAGTCCGCCATGAGATGCACTAGCTCTGCGAACGTAACCTTGGGCTCCCAGCCGAGTTCGACGCGAGCCTTGCTGGAGTCACCCAAGAGCAGATCGACCTCCGAGGGCCGGAAGTAGCTCGGATTGATGCGCACCAGGAGCTTGCCATCGGCTGCAACGCCTTCTTCGTTCAAGCCCTCGCCTTTCCAGGTCAACGGTAGCCCGAGGTGGGAAAAGGCGCGCTCGCAAAATTCCCGCACCGAGTGCGTCTCACCGGTCGCGACCACGTAGTCCTGCGGTTGGTCGGCCTGGAGCATGAGCCACATTGCTTCCACGTAGTCCCTGGCGTAGCCCCAGTCGCGCTGCGCGTCGAGGTTCCCGAGGGACAGGCAGTCCTGGAGGCCGTTACGGATGCGAGCTGCGGCGATCGTGATCTTGCGGGTCACGAAAGTCTCACCGCGTCGAGGAGATTCATGATTGAAGAGGATGCCGCTGACCGCGAACAGCCCGTAGGATTCGCGATAGTTGCGAACGATGTGGTGGCCGAAGACCTTCGCCGCGGCGTACGGGCTCTGGGGGCGCAGCGGCGTGGACTCGTTTTGAGGTGTCTCGACGACCTTGCCGAACATCTCGGACGACGAAGCCTGATAGAAGCGCGTGTCCAATTCCAGTTCGCGGATCGCCTCGAGTAGCCGGACGACACCCAAGCCGGTCACGTCTCCGGTGTACTCGGGAACGTCGAACGACACCTTGACGTGTGACTGGGCGGCGAGGTTGTAGACTTCGTCGGGGCGGGTCTTGCCGAGGGCTCGGTACAGCGAAGAAGCGTCACCCAGGTCTCCCTCAATCAGTTGAAAGCGACCGGAGGCGGTGTTCACCTTTTGGATGATGTGGTCGATTCGTTCGGTGGTGCTGACCGAGGCGCGGCGGATCAGCCCCCAGACCTCGTAGCCCTTGGCGAGCAGCAGCTCCGCGAGGTAGGAGCCATCCTGCCCGGTGATGCCCGTGATCAGGGCTTTTTTCCGGTTGGGCTTTGACGGCATGAGTCGGATCGTTCTTCGACGAAAACAGACGTGGATCGTATTCTATGAAAATCGCGGATCGAAATGGGTCAAGCGTGAGGCGGCGGCGGGCGATCGTGCGGAATCGATGCCGCTTCGCAGAGCGCCGCCTCGGTGTAGCGCTCGACCATGAGGCCGCGCCACTGGGTCTTGAAGTCGGTGTTGTCCATTGGTGTTGCGGCCTTGCGGGCGGCGAGCGCCGCGACACGAATCACGTCGAGGTCGAGTTCGTGCCCGGTGAGGGCTTCGCCGGCGGCCGGCACCTCGAGCGGCCGCGAGGCAACCGAGCCCAGAACGACGTTGGCCTTCTCGACGACACCATCGTCTGCGAGCCACAGCGCGACCGCCACCGAGAGCACTGCGAAATCGATCGAGCCGCGGCGGCGGAGCTTCCAGAAGGCGGTTCGGCAGTTGTCCCGGCCACCGATACCGCCCCGGCTGCCAATGCCGCCCCTGCCATTTCTGGCTCCCCTGGCTCCCCTGGATCCCCTGGCTCCAGTACCGCTCGCGGCAGGGATCTTGATCTCGGTCAGGATTTCGCCAGGATGGATCTGAAGGTAGTGGATGCCGTCGTTGGCATAGAGCTGGGTCAGAGGGATCTCACGTGATCCGGTTTGGGAGCGCAGCACCACCCGGGCCTCGAGCGCGGTCAGCATCGGCGCGCTGTCCGAGGCCGAGTGGGCCCAGCAGATCGACGATCCCGGCGCCACCCAACAGACCGTCCCCGCCTCTTTCAGGCAGTAATCGATCGACCGGCGCCATTCCTCGGTCTGGTTGTAGTAGGTGCAGCGGGTATCGAGGCAGAGATTGCCTCCGAGAGTCGCCATGTTGCGCAGTGGTGGCGACGAGATCGACGCGGTCGCCCGTGCCAGGGCGGGGAATCGCTCCTGAACTTCGGACGAACGAACGACATCGTCGAGCAACGTGGTCGCACCGATCGAGAGCCCGGTGCCGGCACCCGTATCGGGACCGGCGCCGTTGATCTCCGATATCTTGCGCAGCTCATCGATCTTCATCAGCGAGACCACGGTCTCGGCCTTCTGATGCCGGCGCTTCATGTTCGGCCAGAGGTCGGTGCCGCCCGCGACCAGCCGAATCGAAGGATCACCGCCCGCGATCACATCGAGGGCTTCCTCGATCGTCGAGGGTTGGTGGAAGTGGAACGGGGGGAGTCGCAGCATGATTCTCGGGCTCGATCGAGTCAGTCCGTGGTGAGCTTGCCGTGCTTTTCGAGCGCTTCCTCGCGCGTCGTCATGGTGCCCGAAGCCGAGCGCATGCCCGAGCGCAATTTGTGACGGTAGTCGTCGATCGACCGGCCGTCACCGCCCTGTTCCGGCGTCGGGACGTGCAGGATCTCGCCGAAATCGATCTCCGGAAAGCTCGATGGGCCGAAACGAGCCGCCTTGCCGCGGGCTTTGGCGGCCAGCGCGCGCAGAATCATGTGGGGCTGAATCGGCACTTGATCGATGCGCACTCCGACGGCGTCGAAGATCGCGTTGGCGAGAGCCGGCATCACCGGCAGCAGAGGCCCTTGGCCGACTTCCTTGGCGCCGTAGGGACCTTCGGGATCCGGATCTTCGATGAGGTAGCTGGTCACGGGCGGCATGTCGAGAAAGGTCGGACTCTTGTACTCGAGCATCGACGGATGCTTGTGGACCAGGGACGAAGAGTACTTGGCCGGCAGCCGGCGGTAGGCTTGCTCCTCCATCATGGCCTCGCCCAGGCCCATGTAGACGGAACCTTCGACCTGCCCCAGGACCATCACCGGGTTGAGAGATCGGCCGATGTCGTGAGCGATCCACACATGCACTGGACGGTAGAGCCCGGTTTCGGAGTCGACCTCGATCTCGATCACGGCGGCGGTATAGGAATAGGTTGGCGACGGGCCGACGCCGGCGCCTCGGTACTTTCCGGGCGAGCGCGGGGGGATGTAGGAGCCGACCGTCGAGAGGGTTCCGAACTTGGCTTCGGCGGCGACGCACGCCTCTTGGAAGCTCATCCCGTTTTCAGGATCGCTGCTGTCGAATACCCGGTTGTCGGCAAACACCAGGTGGTCGGCAGCGATCTCCAAGAGATCGCACACCGCTTCGGCAAGGAGAGCACGGGCACGCTGAGCCGCTTCGAGGGCGGCGTTGCCGGCCATTAACGTCACCCGCGAGGAGTAGCTCCCGAGATCGACCGGGGTGAAACCGGTGTCGCCGACGCAGAGCCGGATGTCGGCGAGCTCGATGCCCAGAACCTCGGCGGTGATCGCGGCCAGCACCGAGTCCGATCCCTGGCCGATTTCGGCTTCGCCGCAGTAGACGGCGACGCTGCCGGAGCGGTCGAGGAGCAGTTGTACGCCCGATTGCGGCATGTGATTCCAATAGATCGGAAGCCCGGCGCCGCACAGATAGGAGCCGCAGGCGAGCCCCAGCCCGCGGCCCGCGGGCAAGTTGCCGTAGCGTGTGCTCCAATCGCTGCCCTCGACCACCGCCTCGATGCAGCGGCGTAGACCCATGGTGCCGATCTGGAGCCAGTTGGCTGTGGTTCGCCCGGGCTCTTCGAGGTTCTGCAAACGCAGCTTTGCGGGATCCATGCTCAGCTTCTCTGCGGCCTTGTCGAGCTGGACCTCCCAGCCGAAGCGGGGCTGGGGGGTTCCGTGCCCGCGTTTGGGTCCGCACGGCGCCTTGTTGGTGAAAACTCGGACGCCGTCGAATCGGTAGGCGGGCAGCTTGTAGGTGACAGTCTGGAGGGCACCCGTGTAGTAGGTCGAGGCGACCCCGTAGCTGCCGTAGGCGCCGCCGTCGAGGGCCGTCTTCAAGTGCTGTCCGAGAATGTGACCGTCTTTGGAGAATCCGGTCTTCATCGACATCAGCACCGGGTGCCGGCCGCGATGGCAGTAGAAGACCTCCTCACGGGTGAGGCTGATCTTGACCGGCCGTCCGAGCAGGAGCGCCATCTTGGCGGCGGCGATCTCGTGGTTGAAGGGGTCGCTCTTGCCGCCGAAACCGCCGCCGTTCGAGCAGGCGACGACGCGAATTCGGGACGGCGGCAGTTCGAGCACCTTGGCGAGTGCGCGATGGACGTAGTGCGGAGTCTGGGTCGATGAGTAGAGCGTGAGCCGGTCGATGTCTTCGGGCACGGCGACCGCTGCGTGCTGCTCCATCGGCAGGTGGGTGCTGCCTTCGTAGAAGAAGACGTCCTCGAGAACGAGGTCGGCACCGGCCAGGGCGTCCTCGACCTGGCCGAACTCCATCGAAACGGCCTTGTGGACGTTGCCGCCTTCTTTCGGATAATCGTGAATTCGTGGTTCCGGCGTCGCCAGGGCCTCTTCGAGCGAAGCGATGGTCGCGAGCTCTTGGTACTCGACCTCGACCGCCAGAGCGGCTTCGACTGCGGCGTCCTCGGTGACCGCCGCTACCGCGGCCACCGGATCGCCGACCATCCGCACCTTGTCCGGGCAAAGTGCGTGCTCGTCCTGGGACACTGGCAGAATACCGAAGGGCACCGGCGTATCGGCGCCGGTAATCGAGCCGAGGTATCCCTCGACTTCGCGGGCTTTCGAGAAATCGATGTTTCGAATCAAACCGTGAGGCACGGTCGAGCGCACGAGCTTCATGAAGCACATGCGCGGAAACGCGAGGTCGTCGGCGAACAGGGTTGCGCCGGTGACCTTCGCGCGACCGTCGACTCGGCGAAAGGACTTGCCGATGTAACGGGGCTCCGGAGTGACAGGAGCCGGGCGCTCCGAAGTCGGCCTCGAATCCGGTCTCGAGGTCGGCTTGGGCTGGGTGCGGGCCGTTTCGCTAGCCATTTTGGCCTTTCGGCGGCTCGAGTCGAGCGTTCGGCGCTGGTTCTGAGACCGCGCCTGGCGCCGACACCGGTACCTGCGCCGCCGCCGGCTCTGGCTCCCCGTAGAGCACATGATGTGGAGGTTCTGCGTCCTCGCCGCGCATCACGGCGGCTGCCCACTCGATCCCTTCGACGATCTTGTGATATCCGGTACAGCGGCAGAGATTGCCGGCGAGCGCCTGCTCGATATCTTTGCGTTCGGCGTCCGGCCGTTCCGCGAGGAGCGCTTTCGCCGCCATCAGGATGCCCGGCGTGCAGTAGCCGCATTGGGCGGCGCCCAAATCGGCCAGCGCTGCTTGCAGGGGGTGAAGCTCGTTACCTTGGGCGAGCCCTTCGACGGTCTCGATGGATTTGCCTTCCATCTCGGCGGTCAAAACCAAGCACGAGAGCACCGGCCGGCCGTCCACCAGGACCGCGCAGGTGCCGCATTCTCCCAACTCGCAGCCGTGCTTGGTGCCGGTCAGGCCGCATTCTTCCCGCAGCACCTCGAGCAGGGTGTGATGGGAGGGGAAGGCCACCGCGCGGCGCTCGCCGTTGATCTCGAGGACCAGTGAGGTGAAGTCGTTCAGTGGACTTGGCATTCGGATTCCGATGAAAGAGTGAGACCGCCGACCAGAAGGTCCGCGAATTCCGATCCGATCTCGGCCGCGGTCTTCTCGCCGTCCTTTCGAAACCACTTGACGGTCCAGTTGAGCGCACCGAGGATCGCGAGTGTCGCGGTGCCCGGATCGACTTTGCGGAAGACGCCGGTTTCGACGCCTTCGACGATGATCCTGCGCACCGCGTATTCATAGTCATCTCTGAGCTTTATAATTTTCGGTTGCCACGTTTCGGACAGAGCTTCGACCTCGAGGTGAGCGAGCGAGCCCGGCATGATTTCGTTCAGCAGCTCAATGTGTCCGATGATGAGATACCGTAAGCGCTGGTCGGCTCCGACGTCCAACGTCCGGGCTGCCTCGACCAGGGCGCGTAGCCCGGCGAGAGCGTCTTCCTGGCAGAACGCCAGCAACTCTTCTTTGTTGCGGAAGTAGTAGTAGAGGTTGCCTACGTGCATGCCGAGTTCGGTGGCGATATCGCGCATGCCGGTCGCGTGCAGTCCCTTGCGCCGAAACACTCGCGACGCGGCGGCGAGGATCTCTCGCTTGCGGCCGGCCGCATGGAGGGTTTGCTTTGCGTTTTCCGACGACATTTGAACCATTGTTCAAATTCTATCGCAAGGGATGGATTCGTCAAAGGGCCGGCATGAGCAGTGAGTGGAACGGCACCGCGCACCAGCAGGATGGGCCTCCAGGTCAAAACGGGTGAGGGTTCCTGATGTAGCGGTCGAGCGCCGTCTCGACCGTCCGGACCAGCCGCAGCAAGACGGTCGACACGGAGGTCGACCGCTACAAATCACCTCCAAGCTTGGCGCCGTAACGCGACCATCTTGACTTCTACCACGGGCTGCTAGGAACCGAGTAGATTCTTGATCGCCGGCCCCAACTTGTCGAGATCGAGCTCCGGGTCCAGGGCCTTGTGGAGCGCGAGCCCCTGGAGCAGCGCCACGATCAGGCGACCGGTTCCGCTCGGCCGCTCGCTTCCGAGCGAGTCATCGACGGCTTGGACGGCGCCGGCAAGACCCGGTCCAAGCGCCGCCGCGACCTCCGGTGATTTCAGCGCCCGGCTCCAGAGGTGGAGATCGAGACGCAGGCCGTCGGAGGCGGCTTTGGAATCCAAGTCCGCCGCGAGCTGGGTGACGGCGTCGGCGAGCGCCCTCGCACTGTTTGTCGATTTCATTTGGCCGAAGAAATCCCGAATTTGGACCTGGCGCTGCTCGGCAAGCGCGCCCAGAATCTGTTCCTTGCCGTCGAAGTAGCGATAGATTGCTCCCGGGCTCAAGTTCGCGGCGCGGCAGATATCGCGCATGGTCGTGCCCTGGACGCCGTTTCGGCTCACACACCGCTGCGCGGCGGCGAGAATGCCTCGCCGCCTCGCCTCGAGGTATTGCTGGGGAACTTTGGGCATTCAGGAGTTCTGGTTAACCTTGCAGGTAAATAACCAGCTGCCTCCTCTTGGGCGTGCTTCGGTGTTCCCAGAGAAAGATTCCCTGCCAGGTACCGAGGGCCAGCCGGCCACCGTCCACCGGTACCGCGAGCGATGAGGCCGTCAACGCCGACTTGATGTGCGCCGGCATGTCGTCCGGCCCTTCTTGCGTGTGTGTGTACAGCGGGTCGTTCTCGGGTACCGCTCGTTCGAACCAGGCTTCGAGGTCACGTACAGCGCCTGGGTCGGCGTTCTCCTGGATCACCAGGCTGGCCGAAGTGTGGCGGACGAAGATCGTGCAGAGGCCCTCTTTGATGCCGGACTCGTCAACCGCCTCGGCGACCATTGACGTGATTTCCACGACTCCCTTGCCGGACGTGCGAACTTCACGGCGCAAGAGCATGGCAGAGGTTTACCGAATTCGGGATCAGATGCAAGTTGGCGAGTCGAAACGAGACTTCACGCTTTGCCGTCGAGCAGGCAGATGCATTGGCGATCTATAGATGCCTGGACATTTGTCAAGAGCGGCCGTTTGTGGCATTTTTGGCCGACAGGACCGCCACTGTCAGCGCACCGCCTATCCCGCTGATGAACAACCTCTTCACTGAATCGACACCCGAGATTCGTCGAGCTGTCTTTCCGGGTACTCGCCCGTGAAACGCCCGAGAATTCTCCTCGTCGACGAGGACCCGCAGGACCGCGCGCTGGCCGTGGTCGTGCTGTCGAGAGATCTCGAGAAGCCCAGCATTGTCGAGGTGGGAAGCGCCAATGAGTTCACCGTGGAGGTTTCGCGCGGCGCCTACGATGTCGTGGTTACCGAGCAGAGTCTCAGCTGGTCGGAGGGGATCGACGTTGTCGAGACTCTCCAACAAAGCAGCTCCGACGTGCCGATCGTGGTGTTTACCAAGGCGGCGGACGTCGAAACCGCGGTGCGCGCGATGCGCACCGGTGTCTCCGAGTACATCGCCAAGTCCTCCAAAGGGTTTTTGCGGCTGGGTGGCGCGGTTCGTGAGGCTCTGGATCGCATCGAGACCGAGCATCAGATCGCGCGCAATGAGCCCTGGTTGCAGACCCTCCTGGAACGAGCCAATGTCGGCGTTTTTCGCTCGACACTGGACCAGCGCCTGATCGAGGCCAACCCCGCGCTACTTCGCCTGCTCGGCGTGGGTTCGCTCGAGGAAGCGCTGAAGGTCGACTTGCCCTCGCAGTTCCTCGGGACCGAAGGCGGTAGGGCCGATCTAGTGCAGCGTTTGAACAGCTCGGGTGAACTGGAGGCGCGCGTGGTCGAGCTCGAGCGCCCCGATGGAACCAAGGTCTGGCTCAACCTGACGGAGATACTGCTGCTGGACGTAGAGGGCGACATCGTGGTCGACGTCCTGATTCACGATGTCTCGCACCTACAGGGCGGTGCGGGTGGGGTTCGAGAACGCCTCGAGGAGCTCGAGCGTGCCAACAAAGACCTCGAGAGTTTTGCCTCGATGGCCTCTCACGAACTCAAGGAGCCGCTTCGAACCGTCGGCCGCTACAGCGAACTGCTCGCCGAGGATTTGGGCGGGGATCTTCCGGGCAAGGCGAGGGAATCGTTGGATTTCGTTCGAGACGGCGTGCAGAGCATGCAGCGCCTTGTGGATGGGCTGCTCGGGTTCTCTCGTGCCAATGCGGGCTGGCAGGCTTTCCAGGCATGTGACTGCAACACGCTAGTGGACCGGGCGATCCGCGCTCTCCAGCCCGCGATCGAGGAGTCCGGAGCGGTCGTGCATCGCGAGGGCTTGCCGACAATCCTCGGTAACGCCGCGGAACTGGAGCATGTTTTTCAGAACCTGATCTCGAATTCGATGAAGTTCCACGCCGAACGGCCCCCGGAGGTTTTCGTTTCGGTGAGGCGGGAAGAGGACCGCTACGTGTTTTCGGTGCGCGACAATGGCATCGGCGTCGAACCCAAGGATGCCGAGAAGATTTTCAAGATATTCTCCCGGCTTCATCCCGACCGCCCTGGCTCGGGAATCGGCCTGGCGCTCTGTCAACGGGTCGTGGAGAGACACGGAGGCCGAATATGGGTAGAATCAAATCCCGGCGGAGGAGCGATTTTTTCTTTTACAATCCCTATTAAGGGTGATCTGGTCGATGCGCCCGGTCGGGTGAGTCTCGCCAAGCAGAGCACCGTGGAAAAGTCATGAGTTTGGATCCGATCAGAATTCTGTTGATCGAAGACAACCCCGCCGACGCCAGCCTCGTGGAACGCTATCTCGACCAAAGTTCCAGCGGTTCGAAGTTCGAGGTCGATTGGGCGACTCGCGTCGCCGACGGGCGCAGCCGCCTCAGGAAGGGCGGGCACGATCTGGTCCTCCTTGACCTGTCGTTGCCCGACAGCGACGGCGCCGAAACCTACCGGAGCGTGATCGCGGACGCCGGTTCGGTGCCGGTGGTCGTGATGACCGGGCGAAACGACGGCGAACAGGCGCTGCAAGCGGTACGCGAAGGCGCTCAGGACTATCTGGTCAAGGACCGGGTTGACGCCGATATCCTCGTGCGTTCGATTCGCTACGCTATCGAGCGCAAGCGCGTCGAAGAGAAGCTTCGGATCAGCGAGGAGAGATACTCGCTGGCTGTTACCGGCGCCAAGGACGGGGTCTGGGACTGGGATCTCAAGACCAAGTCGATCTATTTCTCGGAGCGTTGGAAAAGCATGCTCGGTTGGGCCTCCGGAGATATCGGCGACGACATTGATGCCTGGTTCTCGCGGGTGCACCCCAGCGATCTCCCGGCTCTCAAACAACAGCTGGGCGATCACCTCTCAGGCGGTACCGATCACTTCGAGAACGAACATCGGATCCTCGAGAAGAGCGGTACCTATCGTTGGGTGCTCGCGCGCGGGCTCGCGGTTTCGGACGAATCCGGCCGGCGCACCCGGGTTGCCGGCTCGCTCACCGATATCCATGGCCGCAAGATGACCGAAGAGCAGTTGCTCCACGATGCCATGCACGACGGACTGACTCAGCTGCCCAATTTGGCACTGTTTCAGGACCGCCTCAAAGTGGCCATCGCGCAAGCTCAACGACGGCCCGACTATCTCTTCGCCGTGCTGTTCTTCGATCTCGACCGCTTCAAGGTGATCAACGACAGCCTCGGCCATGCGGTCGGAGACCGCCTACTGGTGGCGATCGCGCGCAGATTGCTTTCGTTCTTGCGACCGGGTGACACCGTGGCACGCCTGGGCGGCGATGAGTTTGCCATTCTTGCCAACGGCATAGACGATCCCCGCGACGCCATCCGGATCGCGGAGCGCATACAGGAAGAACTCAGCCGGCCGTTCGATCTCGGAGGTCATGAGGTGTTCACCGGCGCCAGCATCGGAATCGCGATGAGTTCCACCGGGTACACATGCCCGGAGGATGTCTTGCGCGACGCGGACATCGCGATGTATCGAGCCAAGTCACACGGAGGCAAGCATCATGCTGTTTTCGACCTGACGATGCATCGTCGGGCGGTCGAACTTCTACAGCTGGAGACCGACTTGCGGCGGGCGGTGGATGGAGGAGAGTTCGTGACTCACTACCAGCCCATTGTCGATCTCGAGGAGGGCCGCATCAGTGGGTTCGAGGCGTTGGTCCGCTGGCGCCACCCGGAGCGCGGCTTGGTTTACCCGCAGGAGTTCATTTCGGTGGCGGAAGAGACCGGCATGATCGTCCCGCTGGGCTGGTCGGTGATCCGCGAAGCTTGTGCACAGATGTCGAAGTGGCGGCAGCGTGCGCCCGAGCAAGACCTTTCCTTGAGTGTGAACCTGTCGCCGCGGCAGTTCGCGCAGCCCGATCTGATCGAGCGATTGCTCGAGGTCCTTCAAGACACCGGCATGGATCCCACCAAACTGAGCCTCGAGATCATAGAGAGCCTGATCATGGACGATGCCGAGAGTGCGATCGCAAAGTTGGGAAAGCTCCGAGACCTCGGTCTCCAGCTCCACCTCGACGACTTCGGTACCGGCTATTCGTCGTTGAGTTACCTACACAAGCTGCCCACGCATACGATCAAGATAGACCGTTCTTTCATCAGCCGGATGACCGGCGCCGAAGGCCCTGACAAGATCGTCGAGACCATCGTCTCGCTGGCGCAAGGCTTGGGCATGCACGTGGCGGCCGAGGGGTTGGAAACGCGGGAGCAGTTCTTGAAGCTTCGGAAGCTGGAGTGCGAGTACGGCCAGGGCTACTACTTCTCGAGGCCGGTCGACCGTGAACATGCGCAGGCGCTAATCGACGAGAGTCCGCGCTGGAGACCCCAGAGCGTGGAGTAGCGAGCCGAAAAAAATCCCGCCCCGGGGAGGGGCGGGATTTGGCTTCGAAAACCAATCGGGGACACCCTCTTTCAAGGGTGTCCCCTCCCGACTAGTTGATCTTGATCTTGCGCGGCTTGGTTTTTTCGGTCTTGGGAACCGTGACTGCCAAGATGCCGTCGCCGTACTTGGCCACAACCTTGTCGTTGTCGACTTCGCTGGGCAGCGTGAAGCTGCGGGTGAAACGGCCGTAGGAGCGCTCGATCCGGCGGAACTCGTTCTTACTTTCCTCGCTGTCGAACTTGCGCTCGCCGGTCAGGGTGAGCACATTGTCCTCGAGGGTGATCGAGACGTCGTCCTTGTTCAGGCCCGGCAGCTCGGCGGTGAAGACGAAGCTCTCGTCGGTCTCGCGAACATCGACCGCCGGCACCCAGCCGTCGCGCGTACCGCCGGTACTGTTGAGCAGAGTGCGCCGGAACGGTTCGTCGCCGAAGAACAGGTCCAGGCTCCGGAAGAATGGGTCCGCGAAGAAAGCCGCGGGGCGGTGGGTTAGATAGGCTTTGGTCATGCTGATGTCTCCTTGTGGTTGATTCGCTTGGTAAGGTGCGAGAGTGCACTTTCCTTAGTGTGCAACGCTGAGGTTTGGCGGTTTATTCCGGAGATCATAAATATATGAGTAGTAAGGAGTCAGATATCATCAATCTTTGTGAGAATGGGCCGCCTGGCCAGCGGATTTTCGTTCGGCGGAGCGGCTGTGTGGTCAAAAACCAGTGGGGAGGGGACACGAAGGAATCGTGTCCCCGAGATCGTGTCCCCGAACTACGCGCTGGCGCTTATTTCGGTCGAGCGCAGGTCCACCGTCAGGCCGCCGTCGCGGACATCCACCATGATGAGCGTGCCGTCGACCAGCTCGCCGGACACGATCGCCCGAGCGATCTTGGTTTCGAGCTCGTGCTGGAGATACCGCTTGAGCGGGCGCGCGCCGTAGACCGGGTCGTATCCGGCTCGCGCGATGAACTCGCGAGCGGCACCGGTCAGCTCGAGCTGAGCGCCGTGGTCGGCAAGCCTGCGGCCGAGTTCGGCAACCTGCAGCCCCACGATCCGCTCGATCTCGTCGAGTTGCAGCGCCTTGAACAAGACGATGTCGTCGATGCGATTCAAGAACTCGGGCCGGAAATGCGAGCGCATTTCGGCGAGCACGGCCTTGCGCGCGCTGTCTCGAATCTGCCCGTTCTCGTCCATGCCCTCGAGCAGGTATTGCGATCCGATGTTCGAGGTCATGATGATCACCGTGTTCTTGAAGTCCACCGTATGGCCCTGGGCGTCGGTAACCCGGCCGTCATCGAGAATCTGAAGCAAGACATTGAAGACGTCGTGATGTGCCTTCTCGATTTCGTCGAAAAGGATCACCGAGTAGGGTTTGCGGCGCACGGACTCGGTCAGTTGGCCGCCCTCTTCGTAACCGACGTAGCCGGGCGGCGCTCCGATCAGGCGTGAGACGTTGTGCCTTTCCATGTACTCGGACATGTCGATACGGATGAGGTTGTCTTCGTTATCGAACAGCGCCTCCGCCAGGGTCTTCGCGAGTTCGGTTTTGCCGACGCCTGTGGGGCCCAGAAAGATGAATGACCCGATCGGGCGCCGCGGGTCTTTGATGCCGGATCGCGCCCGGATCACCGCGTCGGCGACCAGTTGGACAGCCTCGGTCTGGCCGATGACGCGTCGGTGGAGGATCTCGTCGAGCCGAAGGAGCTTCTCGCGCTCACCCTCGACCAGTCGCGTGACGGGGATGCCGGTCCACTTCGAGACGATCTCGGCGATCTCGTCCTCGGTGACCTCCTCACGCAGGAGACGAGCGCCGTGGCCGTCGGCCTGACCTTTTTCCTTGGCCCGGAGAGCTTCTTCGAGTTCCGGCAACCTGCCGTGCTTGAGTTCGGCGGCGCGGTTCAAGTCGTAGTCACGTTCGGCTTTCTCGATATCGTGGCGAACTTGCTCGATTTTCTGACGCAGGGCACGCACGTCTTCGATGGCTTGCTTTTCGGCTTGCCATTGGGCCCTCATGCCGTCGGTCTGCTCGCGCAGATTGGCCAACTCCTCGCGTAAGGACGCCAATCGCTCCTTGCTGGCCTTGTCCTTCTCTTTCTTGAGCGCGGCTTCCTCGATCTCGAGTTGCATCACGCGGCGACTCGCTTGGTCGAGGTCGGCGGGCAACGAGTCGATCTCCGTACGGATCATGGCCGACGCTTCGTCGATGAGATCGATCGCCTTGTCGGGAAGGAACCGATCGGTGATGTAGCGGTGGGAAAGCGTTGCCGCGGCGACCAGAGCGTTATCCTGGATCTTGACGCCGTGATGCACTTCGAAGCGTTCGCGCAGGCCGCGCAGGATAGAAATCGTGTCCTCGACCGAAGGCGGATCCACCATCACGGGCTGAAACCTGCGCTCGAGCGCGCCGTCTTTCTCGATGTATTTACGGTACTCATCCAGCGTGGTCGCGCCCAGGCAGTGGAGTTCGCCCCGCGCCAGCATGGGTTTCAGAAGGTTGCCTGCGTCGGGGGACCCTTCGGTGCGTCCGGCCCCGACGATGTTGTGAATCTCGTCGATGAAGAGAAGGATCTGACCGTCGCTTTCTTTGACCTCGTTGAGAACCGCCTTTAGGCGCTCCTCGAACTCGCCGCGGAACTTGGCGCCCGCGATCAGCGAGCCCAGGTCGAGGGAGAAAATCGACCGGTTCTTGAGCCATTCTGGTACGTCACCGCGCACAATGCGCTGGGCGAGCCCCTCGACAATCGCGGTTTTGCCGACCCCTGGTTCTCCAATCAGCACCGGGTTGTTCTTGGTTTTTCTCGAAAGGATGCGAATCGCGCGGCGGATCTCCGAGTCGCGACCGATCACCGGATCGAGTTTGCCCTGGCGGGCCTGGGCCACGAGATCCACGCCATACTTCTCGAGCGCTTCATAGGCCTGTTCGGGCGAGGCACTGGTTACCCGCTGATTGCCGCGTACCTCCTGGAGCTTGGACAGGAAACGATCGCGCTCGACACCGTGCCGGGCGAGGATCTTTCCAGCCGCCGTGCCGCTGCCTTCCTTGATGAGAGTGAGCACGACGTGCTCGACCGAGACGTATTCGTCCTTGAGACGTTTGGCCTCGTCGCCGGCCTTTACCAGGAGCTGTTGCAACCTGGGGGTGACATAGATCTTGCCGGCTTCGGCGCCGCCGCCCTGGACGCTGGGTCGCCGGGATAGCTCCTGCTCGAGGTCACTGGCGAGGCTCGCGGGATCGACGTCCATCTTCTCGAGCAACCTCGGCAGCAGGCCGTTGTTCTGGCGCAACAGCCCCAGCAGCACGTGCTCGCCGTCTACTTGCTGATGGCCGAGGCGAATTGCCGCATCCTGACCGTCTTGGATCGCTTCCTGGGTCTTGAGTGTCAGCTTGTTCATATCCACGGTCTTAGTTGTGACCTCTGGGAGGCCGCGGCCTCCTGGGTTTGAACTGGGATTCTTCCGCCAGCTGCTCGAAAAGTTCCCGATCTCGATCGCTGAGTTTGGTCGGCACCATGATCCTGATTTCGCCGAAAAGATCGCCGTTGACGCCGTTTTTTCCCGGAAAGCCTTTGCCGCGCAGGCGGACCTTGAGTCCCGAAGAGGAGCCCGCTGGAATCTTGACGGTGACGTCGCCGTCGAGCGTTGGAATCGTTGCCTGGCTGCCGAGTGCGGCTTCCCACGGCGTGACCCGGATGACGGTGTGCAGATTCGAATCCTCGAGACGAAAGTCGGGGTGGGGCAGGATCTCTACGGTGAGGTAAAGGTCGCCGCGCCTGGCTCCGGGACTGCCGGCACCTCGGCCTGCGATGCCACCGCCTTGGCCTGCAAGTCGTATTTTCTGGCCCGGGCGAATTCCCGAGGGAATGGACACCCGAAGCGTCCTCGTCGTACCGGTGGTCGGGTCGGTGATCGTGATTTGGCGCTTGCCACCCCGTCCTGCCTCCTCGATAGAGAGCGAGATCTTGGCTTCATAGTCGCGGCTGCCCTGAGTTGGCTGGGGCTGGGTACTCCAGCCCGCTTGCCCACCGGGGCCGCCGGGGCCGGGGCCGCCGAAAAGAGTCTCGAAGAAGGAACTGAAGCCACCGGCACCGCCGGCGCCTCGACCTCCAAGATCGCCGAAGTCGAAGCGCACGCTTCGACCCTGGCCACGCGGGCCTCCCGGGCCGGCACCACCGAAACCGAATTGAGAGAAGATGTCTTCGAAACCTGGAGGTGGAGCGCCGGTTCGCTGGGCTTGCTTCCAGGCCGAGCCGAACTGGTCGTACTTCCGCCGCTTCTCCGTGTCCTTCAGCACTTCGTAGGCTTCGTTGATTTCCTTGAACTTGCCAGCGGTCGCGGGATCCTTGTTGATGTCCGGATGGTATTTACGCGCAAGCTTTCTGTACGACTTCTGGATCACGTCCTGTGAAGCCTTCTTTGCGACACCCAGGGTCTTGTAGTAATCGTGGTAGTTCAAGCGAAGTTGCCCTCGATCGGCGCGGTTTTGCCGCGCTGGTTGGCCATTTCGAGACCTATTCTGTCTGATCGCACTCCGGATCTTAGTCTGAAGTCGTCACATTCTTTAACCCCGCGCCGCCTGCTTTCATTCCCGACGGCGCGGAGATCATCGCCAGCGCCGAGTGCGGACAGATGTGGCAGTGGAGCAGCAACCGAGGTCGATCGACCCGCGGATCGGTGAGAGAACGGGTCCTCTCGCCGATCGCGAAGCTCTCGCCGGCTCCCTGGTCAGAAGCTTCGAGATGCAGCACCGTACTGGCGTGAAGATTCACGTGAGGTGGACGGTTCGAAGGAACCGAGATCTACTCGCCGGATTGGACGGTAGCCATGTCGCCCCAGATTCGAGGCAGATCGGGCGACTCGGTTCTCAAGTAGCGCACCAGATCGCGCCAGATCTTGTTCTGTTCCGCGTTGGACGGCATGATTCCGGCGCTAGGCAGTTCGATCGTGACCACCGGCAGCCCCATCATGACGCCGGCGAATCGACCCAGGGATCCGGGGTAGGTGCCCATGAGGTTCAAATACAGGAGTCCCAGCTGGTTGGGTGGTTCGGAGGGGCCGTCGTAGTCCACGACATGGCTCGGTGCATGAACGGAGACGATCACCGTCGGCCTGAACCGTTCGATCTCACTGTAGAGCCATTGCGATTCGGGCTCGCTCAGAGGCGATGGCCCAGGATATCGCCGGGGATTCCTCCCCGTGCGTTCTACCCAGTAGTTATTGGCCTCTTCTTTCCAGTTGAAGCTGGGGAAGTTTCGGTTGAGGTCCACTCCGCGCTCGTTCATCCGCTGCGAGCGTGTGCGCAAGAGGCCGTCGGGGTTGAGGAGCGGGACGACGCGCCAGTGGAATAGGCCGGAATGATTGCGGTCCAGCTTCGCAAGCCACTTGAAGATTACGCTGACCGAAGCATACTCGTCCCCATGTATACCTCCGAGGAGGAGGATCCTGCCCATGGGCTCACGCGCGGGCAGAGGGGGGTACTCGGCCACCAAGATCGGGGTCCCATTGACCGAGAATCCTCCGGAGGGCCGCAACGGCCGGGCTCGGCATTCCCGAGCCGATACGCTGCCCAGCTTGCTTCCAATGCGCTCACAGGTTTGCCATACAGGATCGGGAGCGTGGTCTTCCGCCTCAACGCTGTCGCCCAGGAGGGGCGGAGCTAGCGCCAGTGTCAGGGCGGCACACGAGTGGCAAATCAGCCGCCAGGAGAGCCCCAACCTCATGAGCCGTTCCGATTCGGCGCTCGAAGCACCGATTGGAGCCACTCTTTGAGGTTGCGCTGACCCAGGCCCTTGAGATCCAAGAACTCGACTCCCATTCCCCGAGGCCGACTCCATCGCCTCCGCCACCTCACGATTGCCTTGGCTTGAACGGGTTCGGCGTCGGAGTTGGCGGATGCCGGGCGGATCTCCAGTCTGATCATGGCTCCGGCCGGAGGCGGTCGGTCGCCCTCCACGAACATTCCGCGGAGGCTGATGTTCCCGGCGATCTGGCTCAGATACTCGCGCGTCGATTTGTCGATCGTCTCGCCGTACCAGCGGACCGCGACATTGGAGGAGACTCGTGAAAAGTCTCTGCGCTCTCGGCTTGTTGTCATTCCCACTGATTCTTCTCCGCCGTAGCGGGTAGTGGCAGTTTAATAGAGTTGAGTTGCCGCGATGCGGCAGGGTGTGCGGGGCGACGGTTTGTCGATGGTTAATCATGGGTAGTGGTACAAAAAGCCGCAGCGCGGCAGGGCCAGTTCTCAGAGAAGCCAATAGACAAGCACAAGGACTAGCCACGTCACGATGACCGCCAGCATGAGGTAGGCGACTACCACAAACTCCAAGCCACGAGGAATTCCCAAAAAGCTCAATTCTCGTTCCTCCTTCACCCTCTATAGGGAACAGGCGATCTGATTATAAGGGAAGAAATTTCCGGGTTCTGGCGGCATCAGCACAGCACTTGACATGCTTGCTCAGAGCAAGTATAGTTGAGCCATGAAGAAACCCCGGATCTGCGCTAACAGAACCGGGGCTGACGTGTCCACCCCGAACCGCCCGAAGGCTGTCCAGAGCGTCTTAGGACATCGCTCTCATTCTAGCAGCACTCCGGGCAAGGAGAATCAGAATGAGAGCGATTCCGAAAGAGCGCAAGGTCAACTGTATCAATGGACTGTGCAACGGTATGAGCCTGAGGGCCGTCTCGCGAGTGTTCAACACTGACCGTGGGGCGATTACCCGCCTGCTGGTGAGAGTCGGAGCGCGCTGCGACGAGATCATGGCTGAGCATATGCACGACATCGACAGCAAGCGCTTGGAGCTAGACGAGCTGTGGACCTTCTGCGGCAAGGCTCTTGTTGCTGGCGTCACCGACCGACTGTGGAAGGTCGACGATCTCGTAGGAGACTGCTAATGAGACAGACAAGAGAACCGACGGTCGAAGAAATCAGACGTGTCATGCGCCACTTAAGTCGATTAGGGGCCAGCAAGGGCGGCCGCACACGGGCTGAAAGGTTAAGCGCTGAGAGGCGATCAGAGATTGCACGCAAAGCGGCCGAGGCTAGGTGGGCGAAGAAGCCAGCGGACTAGATCCCTGCCGCACTGCGGCTTAAACAGCCACTACCCCGTAGCGGCAGTGTCAAACTGAGAGGCCAACTGGCCAACTGCCATATTGCTCGGCGTCTATTTGAACTCTGTCTTTGACCGTGCTAAACGTGTGTATTAAGATAAATCTGACGTCACCTCGTCAGTTGGAGAAGGAGACCCGACATGGCCAAAAGAACGCCGAGAATTGTGATGCTTCTGACAGTATTGGCACTGCTCCGGGCTGGATTTTCCATCGGACCGGCAACGGCCCAAAACGAAATTGGCGAGGGGCAGAGCCAGGAGGCGGTCCAGGGTCGTGCCGCCGACCAGACCAGAGCCAATGTCCGTGGAAGGTAGGGGAGTTGCGCCCGAGCCTTCTCGAGCTTGGATGAGAGGTTGGGGAGATCCGGCACGGTGTGCCCGCATTGTAGCGGTCGGGGTGAAAACGACGGTCCAGGTGAGAACTGGTGTAATATTCACTTCAACATGGCTACAGAAGATACCGATCAGCAGCCTGAGCGCCGCAAAGAGACTGTCCGTAGCGGCGAGCATCGCCGCAGGGAGGATCGCCGCAAGGTGGATGTTCCCGTGGAGCACGACCGCCGTAGCGGTCTGCCGGTCAGAAGCGGGTGGGATCGCCGCAAGGGCGACCGCCGCGAGAGCTAGCTCCGGCGGGCCGGGCGGCTGGGGAGCGAAAAGGGCGATCAGGTCGCGGGCGCGACCGTGGCGGCCTACCGGTAGGACGCCAAGGGACCGGGATCGGACGCGTCGCTCAGTACTGTTGCGTAGTGCGCTACAAAGGCATTTCTTTGCCTGTGATAATACTGAGTAGATTGAAGTTGAGCGATCTACTGAACGAGTCTCGAAAAGGACACACCAGGTGAATCGAAGGGCGTTTCTCAAAGCCATACCGCTCGGTCTTGCGGCTGCAGCCGGGGCGCGTTACTCCGCGAGTGGAGAGAACCCGGCAGGAGTGATGCGGTACTGGCTCGATTCGGTCCTGAGAAGCGCTCCCGGGCCGCCGGCCTTCGATCCCATCAGCGACGAAGGCGCCGCCCCAAGGGCCTCACGATTCCAGAAGAGCATTGATTTCGACGAGACCTATCCCGACGACTTCCTGGTCGCAGAGGCTGACTCTCAGACCCTGGTTTCGGTTGCCGCTCGCCTCGAGCGAACGCAGAAGCTGGTAGGCCACGGCAACTTCAACCTACTCTCTTTCGACAAGATGTTGAGCTTCGCCCGGAATTTCCCGGACATCGGGGAGTTCACGTGCGATGAACTCGACTTCCTCGAAGAATTGTTCTTTGCCGACGCAACGCGCTACGGCTTCTTCGGTGACAAGGTCGTTCACGATCTGACGACGGAGATTCCGCGACGCGATGTGGTGAAGATTGCCGGCAGCGGGCACTATCTCCTCAAGGGTGAACCCCTCGACAAGTTCCGGCGCATTCGCAAGGACGTGGGCGACAGCATCGCGTTGACCTCGGGTGTTCGGAGCCTGGTCAAGCAGTACCAGTTATTTCTCTCCAAGTCGGTCAAGACCAAGGGGAATCTCTCGCAGGCCTCGCGCTCGCTGGCACCCCCCGGTTACTCGTTTCACGCCCGCGGCGATTTCGACCTGGGCAAGGTCGGATTCGGCCTGGATAACTTCACCGAGTCGTTTTGCGAGACCGACGAGTACCGCAAGTTGATCGATCTCGGCTACGTTGCGATTCGCTACACCCAGACGAATCCGTTCGGCGTGCGCCACGAGCCCTGGCACATTAAGATCGCCTGAAGAACCGGCTTGCGGTAGCCTGACCGCGATGCAGACTCGATTGGACTCGGTTCAGGCGACCGCCGACGCCATGTCGCGGTGCGACTACATCGTCGATCAAGGGCTGGCGACAAGTCTCTTCCTAGCACTCGAAATGGGCAAGGCGCTTTTTCTGGAGGGCGAACCCGGAGTGGGCAAGACCGAAGTAGCGAAGGTGCTCAGCCGGCTCTTCGACACGCCGCTGATTCGCCTGCAGTGCTACGAGGGGCTCGACATCTCTCAGGCGGTCTACGAGTGGAACTACCCGCGGCAGCTGCTCGAGATTCAGGCCCGGCGGGACGGAGCCGAACGTCCAGCGGAACCGTCCGAATCGGCCACGAAAGACATTTTCACCGAGGAGTTTCTGCTCAAACGGCCACTGCTGCAAGCCATCGATCAGAGTCACGACAGTGCCCCGGTGCTTCTGATCGACGAACTCGATCGAGCCGATGAAGAGTTCGAGAGCTTTCTTCTCGAGCTGCTCTCGGATTTTCAGATCACGATTCCTGAAATCGGAACCCTCCACGCCGAGCACCGTCCGATGATCGTCATCACCTCGAACCGAACTCGTGAGATTCACGATGCGCTCAAACGGCGTTGCGTCTATCACTGGATCGACTACCCTTCGCTGGAGAAGGAGATCGAGATTGTCCGGCGCAAGCAGCCACAGATCGAGGAGAGTCTCAGCCGTGAAGTCGTCGCATTCGTTCAAAAATTGCGCGAGCAGGATCTCTACAAGCTTCCGGGCGTTGCCGAGACTTTGGACTGGGCGGCGGCGCTCGAGCATTTGAACGTCCACCGGCTGACTCCCGACGTCGTGGTTTCGACGCTCGGGCTGCTGCTCAAGTACCAGGACGACGTCGACAAGCTCAAGGTCGAGGCGCCCAGGGTGCTCGAGCAGGCCCTTGGCTGAGCGAGCGTTTCACTATGCCGGCTAGTCCTTTTCTGGCGAACCTTCTGCTGTTCGGCAGGACCCTGAGAGCCGTCGGGCTGCCGGTGACTCATAGCCAATCGCTCGATTTCGCACGGGCTCTCGAGCTGGTGGACGTCGGCAACCGCGATCAGGTGTTTCACGCCGCACGCTCCTTTCTGGTCAACCGCAAAGAAGAGCTCGAGTTGTTCGAGCTGCTCTTCGACCGGTTTTGGCGGTTCCGGGGCGAGGGTTCCGACGCCGGCAAGGGCCGGAAGGCACCGGCCGCACCGCGCTTCGACCCGGCCGGGCCCCCACGTTTTCGCAACCTCAGCTACCTTGGTGCCGGCTCCGGCCGGGCCAATGTCGAGATCGACGAGATCGAAATCCGGGATCGCTCTCAGACATTCAGTTCCGAGGAGGTGTTCCAGCGCAAGGACTTCTCCGAGATGTCGGCAGAGGAGTTGGATGAGCTGCGACGCCTCATACTCGGCATGCGCTGGCGGGCGAGCCTGCGGCGGACGCGCCGCTGGAGGGCGGACTCGCGTGGCACCCGGCTTCACCTCAGGCGGGTTCTTCGAGATGCCGTCCGGTACGGCGGAACGCCTCTCGACCTGGCTCGGCGCCGGCGCAAGAGCAAGCGCCGGCCGATCATCCTGCTGGCCGATATCAGCGGCTCGATGGAGAAGTACTCCCGCATCATCTTGCAGTTCTTCTACGGAGCTCTCCACGGCTTGGGCGCCGGCAACGTCGAGTGCTTCGTCTTCGGCACTCGGCTGACGCGAATCACTTCCTCTCTGCGCATTCGCAACGTCGACCGAGCCCTTCGAGATGCTTCGGCCGAGATCTTGGACTGGTCCGGCGGAACCCGGATCGGCGAGAGCCTGGGTGACTTCAACCGTCACTGGGCTCGGCGCGTACTGCGCCGCGGCGCGGTCGTGCTGATCGTCAGCGACGGGTGGGAGCGCGGCGACGTCACGGTGTTACGGCGTGAGATGCGCTACCTACATCATCGCTGCCATCGTCTCATCTGGCTCAATCCTCACGTAGGCCGGCCCGGTTATGAGCCGCTGGTCGAGGGAGTGCGAGCCGCTCTGCCGTTTGTCGATGACTTCTTACCGATTCACAATCTGGACTCGTTACGAACTCTGGTCGAGGTACTGGCCGAGGTCCCCGAGCGAAAGCAGGGGCTTCGACGGCGGCTCCCGGCGCTCGCCGGGTAGCACTCGCCGAGCCAGCCGCGTCCATGTGGTAGCTTACGCGCACTATCGCATCGCGGGGAGTGAGTCTCGGTCGATCGCGGCACCAGGAGCGCCCAATAGCAGCGCACAACACGGAAGGTCCGGACCATGAAGATTTCTGGTGAGTACACGTTTGACGCCGACCCGGAGGCGGTCTGGAAGGGACTCATGGACCCCGAGGTCCTCGCCGCGACCATGCCAGGCTGCGAGAAGCTCGAGTTGGTCGGCGAGAACCAGTATGAAGGCGAGCTGAATATCAAGATCGGACCGGTCCAGGGAAAATTCAGGGGTCGGATCGAGCTCGAGAACATCGAGGCGCCCAATAGTTATGACCTGAAGGTCGACGGCCAGGGCGCCCAGGGCTTCGTCAAGGCGACCGTGCACGTGGCGATCGAAGCGGTCGAAGACAAGACCCGGATGACCTACGAGGGCGATTCTCAGGTCGGCGGCCGGATCGCGAGTGTTGGCCAGCGGCTGATGGATAGCTCGGCAAAGGCCATCATCAGGCAGAGCCTTGCCGGTCTCAATGAAGTGATAAGCGGCGCGAGCGCGGGGGAAGGAGACGACGCTGAGGCCCCGGCTCAGGTCGCGGCGCCCTCGCAGGCCGCGTTTGCGGCCAACATCGCCAAGGAGGTCGCCAGAGACCTGGTGCCCAAGCCGGTGTGGATCGCGCTGCTGGTGCTCGTCGCTCTTGTGATTACCTATCTGATAATGCGCTGAGTCCGGGGACACAATACGTAATACAACTGAAAGGTCGGTAGGATGTCACCACGAAGCTCCGTGAGAATGGTTCAGGTCGCCGTACGATCGGCGCGACCTTGCAACTGTATTACGTATTGTGTCCCCCCAAAGGAGGTGTTGCGTGATTCCCGGTTCGTTTGATTACCATGCCCCAACGACGCTCGACGACGCCGTGGCTCTGCTCACCGAGCACGGCGGCGATGCCAAGATCCTGGCGGGCGGGCACAGTTTGATTCCGGCAATGCGGTTTCGGCTCGCCGTGCCCGACGTTCTGATCGACATCAACAGAATTCCGGATCTCGAGTACATTCGGGAAGAAGACGGCCATCTCGTGATTGGCGGACTTACCCGCGAATCAGCCCTCGAGGAGTCGAGCCTGGTGCAGGAGAAGTACCCGCTGCTCGCCGACACCGCCAAGGTGATCGCCGATCCGCTGGTGCGCAATCTGGCGACGGTGGGCGGCAACCTGGCGCACGCCGATCCGGCGAACGATCATCCGGCGACCATGCTGGCCTATGGCGCTTCGGTGGTGGCTCATGGTCCGAACGGCGCGCGTACGATCGCGATCGACGATTTCTTCGTCGACCTTTTCGCAACTGCCCTCGAGCGCAGCGAGATTCTGACCGAGATCCGCATTCCGACGCCACCCACTGGCTCCGCTAATGCTGGAGGTGCCTACCTCAAGATGGAAAGAAAGGTCGGCGACTACGCGGTGTCGGCGGTCGCGGTTCAGCTCGTGATGGACGGTGACACGGTGGTTTCGGCCCGACTCGGTCTCACCAACGTCAACCCGGTGCCGATGCGGGCGATAGCGGCCGAGGCCGAACTGATCGGCAAAGAGCTCAACGACGAAGTTCTGGAGGCTGTCGGACGCGCCGCCGCAGCGGAGTGCGATCCCTCGGCCGACCTTCGCGGCAGCGTCGAATACAAGAGAGATCTGACCCGGGTCTTGACCAAGCGCGTGATCCGAAAGGCGGTCGAACGCGCGAAAGGAGGTGACTCGTGAGTCGGCACACGGTCAACGTAACCGTCAACGGCGAGGTGGTTTCCGAGGAAGTCGAAGCCCGGATGTTGCTGGTTCATTTCATCCGCGAGGTCCTCGACCTGACCGGCACCCACATCGGCTGCGATACCTCGAACTGCGGCGCATGCACCGTTCTTTTGAACGGCAGGGCGGTCAAGAGTTGCACGATCTTCGCGGCCCAGGTGGACGGCGGCACGATCGAGACCATCGAGGCGCTGGCGGTCGACGGGAAGTTGCACCCGCTACAGGAGGGGTTTTGGGAAAAGCATGGCCTCCAGTGCGGCTACTGCACGCCCGGCATGATCATGAGCGCCAAGCATCTTCTGGACAAGAACCCCAACCCGACCGAAGAGGAGATCCGCTGGGGGATCTCCGGAAATCTTTGCCGATGTACCGGCTATAACAAGATCGTCGAGGCCATTCAGTACGCGGCTGAGAAGATCGAACAGGGCGACTCCGCCGAGGAGGTAAGCGCATGACCCAATTGGACGACAGGATCGAGCCCCACAGTCCGTTGCCCGAGGGGGTTTCGGCGCAAGTTGAGACCACCCACGACGTCCGGGTCACGACTCCCGCCAAGATCTGCGGCGTGGGCCACGCCATGAAGCGCAAGGAAGACCCGCGCTTCATCCAGGGCAAGGGTCGCTACATCGACGACATCAAGCTCCCGGGCATGCTCTACATGGACATCGTGCGCAGCCCCTATGCCCATGCAAAGATCAAGAAGATCGACGCCAGCGAAGCGTTGGCGATGGACGGTGTGGTCGCGGTGATCACCGGAGAGGACTTGAAGGCCGCGGGCGACCTCCACTGGATGCCGACCCTGATGTCCGACACCCAGATGGTGCTGCCGATCGAAAAGGTCGTGTACTACGCACAGGAGATCTGCGTCGTGGTCGCGACCGAGCGCTACATCGCCGCCGACGCCATCGAGAAGGTGGTGGTCGATTATGAGCCGCTCGAGGTCGTGATCGATCCGCATCTGGCGATGGAAGACAAGGTCATCGTTCGAGACGACAAGGAGAAGAAGACCAACCACATCTGGCATTGGGAAGCCGGCGACAAGGAAGCGACCGACAAGGTGTTCGCCGAGGCGGCTCACGTGGTCGAGCAGAGCATGCACATCCCGCGCATCCACGTCGTGTCGATCGAAACCTGTGGCATGGTGGCCAACTACAACAAGGCCACCGAGCACATGCAGATGTACATGACGTCCCAGGCGCCGCATGCCCATCGCACGATCTTCGCCATGGTGAGCGGTTTGCCCGAGCACAAGATCCAGATCATCTCGCCGGACATTGGCGGCGGTTTCGGCGGCAAGGTGCCGATCTACCCGGGCTATGTGTGCTGTGTGGTGGCGAGCCTGACTCTCGGTAAGCCGGTCAAGTGGATCGAAGATCGTAGCGAGAATCTCCAGGCCGACAGTTTTGCTCGCGACTACCATATTGAGGCCGAAATGGCCGCCGACCACGACGGCAAGATCACCGGCCTGCGGGTCAAGACACTGGCCGACTGCGGCGCCGCCGACGCGGCGGCGAATCCTTCCAAGTTCCCGGCCGGGATGTACTCGATCTGCACCGGCTCGTATGACATGAAGGCGGCTCACATCGCCGTCGATGGCGTCTACACCAACAAGCCGCCCGGCGGCGTGGCCTATCGGTGCTCGTTTCGGGTCACCGAGGCGGTCCACATGGTCGAGCGCCTGACCGACATCATGGCCCACAAACTGGGCGAGGATCCGGCGGACTTCCGTTTGAAGAACTTCATTCGGCCCGATCAGTTTCCCTACAAGTCGCCCACCGGGTGGGACTACGACAGTGGTAACTATCAGGCGGCTCTCGAGAAGGCGATGGAACTGATCGACTACCCGAGCTTGCGCAAAGAGCAGGCCGAGAAGCGCAAGCGCGGTGAACTCATGGGAATCGGTATCTCGAGTTTCACCGAAGTGGTCGGCGCGGGGCCATCGCGCGATTTCGACATCCTGGGCCTCAAAATGTTCGATTCGGCCGAGATCCGAATTCACCCAACGGGCAAGGCGATGGCGCGCTTCGGGACCAAATCCCAGGGCCAGGGGCACGAGACCACCTACGCCCAGATCATCGCCGAGGAGCTGGGACTGCCGGCGGAGGACATACAGATCGAGGAAGGTGACACCGACACAGCACCTTACGGGCTGGGCACCTACGCCAGCCGCTCGACACCCACGGCCGGCGCCGCCGGTGTGATGGCGGCCCGGAAGATCAAGGCGAAGGCCAAGAAGATCGCCGCCCATCTGCTCGAGGTCGGCGAGGACGATCTCGAGTGGAACGTCGACAAGTTCCAGGTCAAGGGCTCGCCGGACCAGGCCAAGACGATCCAGGAGATCGCCTTTGCCGCCTACACGAATCACCCCCCGGGCATGCAAGCGGGCCTCGAGGCGACCGACTACTACGACCCGCCGAACCTGACCTTCCCGTTCGGAAGCTACATCTGCGTGGTCGACATCGATTCCGGCACCGGCGAGGTACACGTCCGCCGTTTCGTCGCGGTCGACGACTGCGGCAACATCATCAACCCGCTGATCGTGGAGGGGCAGATCCAGGGTGGCCTGACCCAGGGACTGGCACCGGCGCTGTTCGAAGAGATCGTCTACGACGAGAACGGCCAGAACCTCACGGGAACATTGGCCGACTACTTGGTGCCGACGGCGGTCGAGACGCCGAAGTGGGAGTTGGGGCGCACCATCACGCCCTCTCCCCACCACCCCCTCGGTGCCAAGGGCGTGGGCGAGTCGGCGACCGTGGGCGCTCCGCCGGCGATTGTCAATGCCGTGGTCGATGCCATGTGGCACCTGGGCGTGCGCCACGTCGAGATCCCGATGACACCGCAGAGGATCTGGGCTCTGCTGCGGGAGCACGGGGTGGCTGATTAGGACGGTGCCAGGGCAGGCCTGGCACCGCCGATTGCAGTGACAACCGACTTCGATGACCGACTTCTTTGGGCGTGCGCGCGAACTCGAACGGCAGGGTAGGCCTTTCGTCACGGCGACGGTCGTGCGCGTCGAACGACCGACGTCGGGGCGACCCGGTGACCGAGCAATCGTAACGCTCGAGGGTGAACTCTATGGATGGGTGGGCGGTAGCTGCGCCCGCCCAACGGTCATCGAGGAGGCGGCGAAAGCGCTGCGCGAAGACCGCAGCCGCTTGATCCGGCTGTCGCCCCAGCCCAACCCCGAACCCGGTCGCGAGGGGCTGACAGACCTCGCGATGACCTGCTTTAGTGGGGGAACCATGGAAATATTTATCGAGCCTCACCAACCGAAATCGAAGCTCGCCGTGGTTGGCGACCAACCCGTCGCGCAGGCTCTGGCAAAGCTCGGAGAGGCGTTGGGTCTCGAGGTCGAAGCCGAGTTCGATGCGCAAGCGGTTCATCCGCTGACCTTCGTCGTCGTTGCGACCCACGGCGATCGCGACGAGATGGCGCTGGTAGAGGCGCTCGAGAGTTCCGCCCCCTACGTCGGCCTGGTCTCGAGTCCGAAACGCGCTGCATCGATTCGTGATTATTTGAAGACCAAAGGCTTCACCGAGGACTCGCTGTCGCGACTGCGAGCGCCCGCCGGGTTGGACATTCAGGCGCGCTCGCCCGAGGAGATCGCTCTGAGCATCCTCGCGGAGATCGTCCAGGTCAGGCGAAACCTCGGGCCGATCGAATGGCCGGCGGCGGTATCGATTCGGCCTGAGGAGTCGAGAACAGACGCGTCGAGCGCAGACCATACGAGCCTAGACCCGGTCTGTGGGATGACTGTTCAGACGGAGGGTGCCCGGGTCACCCACGAGCACGACGGGGCCGTCTACACCTTCTGCTGCGTCGGTTGTCGAGAGAAATTCGCCGCCGACCCGAAGGCGTATCTTTCTGCCTAGGCCTTACTAAAGGTAATTTGTAGCGGTCGACCTCCGTGTCGACCGTCTTGCTGCGGCTGGCCCGAACGGTCGAGACGGAACTCGACCGCTACAAACCGGTAGACGAAACGGTCGAGATGGAGCGGAATCTGGGGCGCCTGGCCTGCCGCCCTTACCTGGCCGAAGCTCGGACCCGAGTGTGGTAGTCCTCCGTCGGGTCGACCAACGTCGACTGCGAGCTGTACAGGAGGAGCGCACGCCGTTCGCCGATGCTGCGATACCAGATGGAAAGAAAGGCATCCAGGTCCAGGATCATCGTATGAACGGCGCCGGCCAGCTCGGCAACCTGAACTCCGATGATGGCGTGAACGTGAAGCAGGTCGGTGACCGATTGTTCCCGCTGCTCGCGCACCGCGGGCGTCGACGCCCTAATCCGCTGGCTGATGTCTCGGCCGGCGGCGTACAGGGCGGTCAACTGATGGTACTTGGCCGGAAACTCTCGAGCGTAGAGGTCCAGGAGCTCCATCTCGTCGAATCGAATGCCTCGAAGGGCCAGGAGCTCGTTCAGCTTGGTCGTGAGGTCGCGCAGAAGATCCATGAACTCGCGCATGGCTTGCCACGCCGTCTCGGCGGGCAGCACCTCCTCTTGATGGAGTCGTTTGACCAGTGGCAGTACCGTCTCGGTGGACTCTTTGAGAACTTCGTGCACGTAGTCGGAAAGGTTGGCGACGCCACGGTAGAGCCACTCGGCCTCTTCGATGTCACGAGGGAAGCGCCTGGAGAGGAAATAGTCTCGATCGAACTGGCTGCGGGGATCGGCTGCCATGATCCCGCCGAAAGTTTCCTGAAGAAAAGAGTGGAGCTTTCCGATCGTGACGCAGAGAAGCTTGCGCATGCCGAGAAGCCCATCGGTCGGAAGTTCGGGAGAATGCCGAGCCAGACGCTCGAGGGTGGTGCTGGCGAGAACTTGGAACGAGGCGCTGGCCTGTTGCCGCGCCTCCTCCAATCTCGGCACCACCGACGGCTCTTCCAAGAGCGGGCCCAGGTGGTTGCGAATGGAATCGACTATCTGTCGCACACGGCGCCAGATTTCCTGCAGACGATCGGGAGAGCAGTGGAGAATCGCGTAGTTACTGTCGAGAACCTCGTCCAGCATCCGAATGCAGCCCAGGACAGCCTTGATTCTCGCGTTTTGGACCCGGTTGCGTTCGAGCGACCACGCAGCGGCCGAAACCTCTTCCGGCAATGCGACGGTACGGTTGCCGACTAGGATCAGCTGTTTTGGGGGTGAATGTGTCAAACGCGGGCTCCCGCCGTTTAGCGATTACTCTAGACCACCAGGAGTGGCGGGGCAGTGGAGCATCTCACGCTCGGGGAACGGCTCGAGCGAGATCGAAAGCGCTGTAGTTCTTCTCGATCCACTCCCGGAACCACTCCGGTACGTCCGCTTCCGCGTAGATTGCCTGCACCGGGCATACGTCCACACAGAGGGCGCAGTCGATGCATTCCGCGGGGTGAATCAAGAGTGTGTCCCAGCTCTCGCGATCGTAGATGCAGTCGACCGGGCAGACCTCGACGCAGGACTGGTCTTTGCTGTCGCGACACGGTTCGGTGATGATGAAGGTCATCGGCGTTAAGCTCAGATTACATGAAGATCGCATCCGACTTGGAACTCGTCATCGTCACAGGCAAGGGCGGCGTCGGCAAGACCACGGTGGCGGCGGCACTGGCCTGGCGGATTGCGAGGCGTCGGCGCGTGACGCTGCTCGAGGTGGATCCGCGCGCGAGTGCGCATCACCTGCTTGCCGTGCCCCCATCGGGCGGCGAGCCGGTTCAGGCGGGCGAACGATTGGAGTTGCTCCATGCCCGGCCCAGGCGGATCGTAGACGAGCTGGTTCGGGACAAGTTCAGAGTGGCTTCCCTGGCTCCTCTGGCTCCGATGCTTCGGCGGCTGCAGGCGAGCCCTATCTACGATCACTTCGTCGACGGCGCGCCGGGTCTCAAGGAGCTGGCGCTTCTGCGCTATGTCCACGATCTGGTCCGGGGACCGAAGCGAAAGCGACGCGCCGATTGCGTCGTTCTGGACTCGCCCGCGACCGGGCATGCGCTGGCGCTGCTGTCGGCGCCGGCGCTGGTGGCGGACGCCATCGCGTCGGGTCCGATCGCGACCCTGGCGCGCGAGGTCGCCACCTGGTTGAGCGCGGAGAGCACCGCCGTGGTGCTGGTGACCCTGGCCGAAGAGCTTGCCGTGACCGAGACTCTCGAGTCCGCAGCCGCTCTGGGCAAAGTGCTCGGCAAGTCGCCCGAGGCGTGGATCGCGAACGCGCTC
>JADFQD010000027.1 GCA_022561975.1 Acidobacteriota bacterium | reverse complement strand
CCCCAGGCTGCTTTGCTCTCGCGGCTGAAGCCGCTCCACCCCCTTTCCTCGACCCCTTCTAGCACCCCTATATCAGGCAAAACTTGGGCACGCATCCCTCCCCCGAGAACCAAACCGTCAAAAACATCAGGCAACAATTGGTAGCGCGTACGGGATTCGAACCCGTGTTACCGGCGTGAGAGGCCGGCGTCCTAGACCCCTAGACGAACGCGCCTTCGTGGGAGCGGCAGGGTAGCAAAAACGGCGGTTTCGGGATAGGGGGAGTTGGGAGGGGACACCTAGGAAAGGTGTCCCCGATTTTACTCCTCCACGAACAGGATCTTGACGCCGTCGGGATCGTGGGTGCCGAAGATGGTTTTGCCGGCGGCGTCTTTGCGCAGGCCTCCGGGAATGTTGCGGTCGCGCAAGATCAGTTCCTGGTAGATGGCATCGGCGGAGGCCACGACCAGGGTCAGGACCATCGGCGCTTCGGGTGAGTGGTATCTGACTCTCGGGTCCGTGCCTTGGCCGAGCGGCGTACCGGTGACTTCGATCTGTGCCGGACCCGCCTGGTAGATCGCGGAGCGGCCGTCGTGCGCATCGCGGCTGGCGAGCCGCGGAAGCGCCAGGACCTGGCCATAGAACCTACAGGTTTCGTCGAAGTCCTTGGCCCTGATCGTGGATCTGAATTCGCGAATTTCCATGTCGTGATGCCTCCTTGCAGCGAATCGCCAGCTCTTCGGGTGGTATCCTCCACGCCGTGCCGACTCGCGTGCGAGCCCTCAGCGGTTTTCTCATCTTACTCGCCATTTCGCCTCTCGAAGCGGCCAATCCGGCCGCGGAAGACCACTCGCTCGAGGTTCTCGAGAGCGGCCAGGCGGTAATCCATCTCGGCACCCGTAGCCGACCGCTGCCCTACTCCCGCTCTTTGGGAGGCCCGATGTTTGCGCTCCAGCCCCTGGTCGGCCTCCTGGGAGGTGAGCTGGTGATCGGGCCGATGCAGAAAAAGCACGAGCTTCGAATCGGCGATGCCGCCTTCCTGTTCGGTCCCGGCGCCATCACCGTGACCGAAGGCCGGGAAATCAAAATGCTCTCGCAAGCGCCGGTTGCCGGCGACGGCGGCCTCCACGTGCCGCTCGACCTTCTCGAGTCGCTCTACGGCAACCTCCTGGGATACGAGTTCGCCTGGCACCCCGGCGAGCGTACTCTCGAGGTCGAGCGCCGCCCATTGCGCGAGCTGCCGGTTACCGTGGATGTCGTGCGCCTGCAAGGCGTCACCACCCTGGTGTTCGAGTTTCCCGTACGACCGCGCTACCGCCTCGACAAGAGTGCGCACGCAATCGAGATCGAGATGCTCGGCGACCGGCTTCAGCCGGCCTCGCAAAGGCTCTCTTCCACGGGCGCGCTCGTGCGAGACATCGTCATGACCTCGCAGTCGATCCGAATCGAACTCGCTCCTCAGACCGTGGCGCAGGACTATGTTCTCGAGAACCCGTTCCGAATCGTCTTCGACGTTCTGCGGGACCGGTCGGGCGGTGGACCGATCGCGCGCACCCAGCGCCCTCCGGCGCGGACGAGACGGCGAGGCGTCCGCACGGTGATCATCGATCCGGGGCACGGCGGCAGCGATCCCGGCGCGAGAGGTGGCGGCATGGTCGAGAAACAACTGACTCTCGAGCTTGCCAAGCAGCTCGAAGCTCGGCTGAAACAGGCCTTGAATCTCCGGGTGGTACTGACACGAGCCACCGATACCAACATCTCACTCGATTCGCGTTCGGCTCTCGCCAACCAATACAAGGGCGATCTGTTCATCTCCCTTCACATCAATGCCTCCCCGAACTCCTCAGCGCGCGGTGCCGAGACCTACTTCTCGAGTTTCGAGGCCAGTGACACCGCGGCCATGCGTGCCGCCGCGGCCGACAACCAGAGTGCCGGCGACCCGCTTTTCGATCTCCAGCTCATGCTCTGGGACTTGGCGCAGAGCCGCTATCTCGGCCAGAGTCAGAGTTTTGCCGGGCTCGTGCAGGCGGAACTCAACGAAGCCCTCGGACTTCGCAACCGCGGCGTCAAGCAGGCGTCCTTTCGCGTGCTGCTCGGGGTCGCGATGCCCGCGGTGCTGGTCGAACTGGGATTCCTCAGCAACCCGAGTGAGCAGAAGAGGCTTCGAGACTCTCAGTATCGTGGGGACTTGGTCGATTCCCTGGTGCGGGCGGTGTCGCGATACAAGGCGCAGATCGAAGGATCTCCGGCTATGCAACCCGCGTTTTCCAGCCGATGAACCGGCCTCGCGCCCTGCAGCTGACGGCAGCTCTGATCGCGGCGGGGCTGGTGGTTCTCGGGATCGTTTGGTGGCAGGCTGGGGCCTCGCCGGAGTCCGCCGTGCGCTCCGGCACCAAGCAGGCGGTTCCGGCGGTTCCAGGGCCAGGCTCACAATCGGCTCTCTATTTCCCCGCAGCGAGCGGGATGCTCGAACTCGAAATGCGCACAGCTCCGGCCGACCTGGAACCCTCCGCCAGAAAGCAATGGCTCGCCGAACAACTGGTGGCGGGTCCCGAGAGCAAAGGCCTGCGACCCGCGCTGCCTGCCGGCACCCAAGTCGCAAGCGTTTTTACAACCTCCGACGGGAGGATTTTCGTTGATTTCACGATCCCCGAAAGCACCGGGGTCGGCATGGGGTCGGCCGAGGAGTTGCTGGCTCTTTACAGCATCGTCAACACCCTGCTTCTGGGGGACGAGGACGCCCGTTCCACGGTGCTCCTCATCAACGGCCGCCAGCGCGAGACCTTCGCAGGCCACTTCGACACGTCGAGACCGCTGGTCCCTCGACCCGATCTCATCCGTGAGCCTGGATGAATCAAATCGGCGTTTTCGACTCGGGCGTCGGCGGCCTGACCGTGGTCAGATCCCTCAAGCGCAAGCTTCCGAACGAGTCGATCCTGTTTCTCGGCGACACCGCGCGTCTTCCCTACGGCATCAAGTCGAAAGACACGATCACGCGCTATACCCAACGCAATGTCGATTTTCTCGAGCGCCTGGGCGTCAAGGCCGTGGTGATCGCTTGCAACACGGCATCGGCACTTGCGCTGCCCGGGATCTCGTCCACGGTGCCGCTTTGGGGAGTCGTCGAGCCGGGGGCGGTACGGGCGGCGGCGGTCTCCAAGCGCTGCGTGGGCGTCCTGGCCACGGAATCGACGGTGCTTTCCGGCGCCTACGAGCGGGCGATCTTGCGACGGCGGCCCGATCTCGAGGTGGTGAGCCAGGCGTGCCCGCTGTTCGTTCCCCTGGTCGAAGAAGGCTGGCTCGACGATTCCGTGACCCACGAGATCGCCGAGCGCTATGTCCGTCCGCTGATCGAGCGCAACGTCGATACCGTGGTACTCGGGTGTACGCATTACCCGTTACTCGAGCCGGTGCTGCGCGAGCTGTTCGACGGGGAAGTCGAGTTCCTCGACTCGGCCGAGGTCACGGCGGCCGAAGTCGCGAGAGCGCTGGCGGTCGAGGACTCGCCGGAGTCTCGGTCGACTCCGGAAACGAGGCTGCCCGATCGATTCCTCGTGACCGACGCCGCCGCTCGTTTCGAGCGGCTGGCACACCGAATCCTCGAGGGCGACTGGGGAACCCTCGAACTGATTGATCTTTAACCTGCCGGAGCACGATCTGACCACCCAAGGCCTCGAGTTGCTGCGCCCGGCATGGGCCCACGTTGACCTCGATGCACTCACTCGCAATCTCGCGCGGCTGAAGGACGCCGTCGGCAGCGCGCAAATCGCGGCAGTGGTCAAGGCCGATGCCTACGGCCACGGAGCGGTGCACACGGCCCGCGCTCTGGAGCGGGCCGGAGTGGATCTCCTGGCGGTTGCGCTGCCCGAAGAGGGCGCGCAGTTGCGCCGAGCCGGAACGCGAACTCCGATCCTCGTCCTGGGGGCGCACTTGCCGCCCCAGATTCCACTTTTCATCGAGTTCGACTTGATGCCTACGATTTCGACACGTTCCCAGCTGGCAGCTTGGTGCTCTCGCACGGGAGCGACCGGAGCAAGGGAAGCAACGAGAGCACAGGCCTTTCACCTGAAAGTGGACACGGGAATGAGGCGCCTCGGGTTCTCGATCGATGAGCTGCCGGCGGTTCTCGACCAAATCCGGCGCGCGAAAAGCCTCGAGCTGGCCGGCGTCCTCTCACACTTCGCGGCCTCGAACGAGCCGCAGGCACAGATCAATGTCGTTCAGGAAAAGGAATGGCGCGCGATCGAGGAGCTGCTGACCGCGCAGGAGCAAGACCACGTGGTCAGGCACATCGCCAACAGCGCGGCGGCCTTGCATCGCCCCTGGAGCTGTCTCGACATGGTCCGCATCGGACTGGCGCTCTACGGGGTTGATCCCGTGGGGGTCGCTGGGCTTGGCGATTCCGCCGACCCCGCCAATCACTCCGGCGCTTTGGAAGCCGTCATGAGCGTCAAGGCTCGCATCGTTGCTGTGCGTCAGGTCGCCGCCGGGGAGGGCGTGGGCTACGGTCACCGGTGGCGGGCGCAACGTGACAGCCGAGTCGGCCTGCTGCCGCTCGGATACGCTGACGGCTACAGCTGGAGGCTGGGTAGCCGCGCGCAGGCCCTGGCTGGCGGTCATCGGGTCGAAGTCATCGGCAACATCTCGATGGACATGACCGCGATCGATCTGACCGACTCAGAGCAGGTCGAGGGTGATGAAGTCACCCTGCTGGGCGGTAGCGGAAACATGTCCATCTCCGCGTTCGAACTCGCTGAATGGGCCGGCACGATCCCGTACGAAATTCTGGCCTCCTTCGGGCTTCGCCTCCCGCGTGTCTACGTCCGGGATGGGCGAGAGGTGGCCGTCTCAGGCAGGCTCGTCGCTGACGCCCAGGGCTAGTTCGACCTTCTGGTTCGGCACTTCCTCTACATAAGCGACCGATGGGTGAAGGTGCGCTTGCCGGGGCTGTAGTCGCCCGCCACATGGCCCTTGCCCTCCAGCAGCCACCGGGTGGTGAGGAGGCCGTCGACTCCCACCGGCCCCCGGGCGTGGATGCGACCGGTGCTGATTCCGACTTCGGCGCCCAGGCCGTACCGATAGCCGTCGGCGAACCGGGTGCTGACATTGACGAAAACCGAGGCCGAATCCACCTCCCGCAGGAATCGGTCCGCGGCCTCCGGGTCCTCGGCGACGATCGCGTCGGTGTGACCGCTGCCGAAGCGATGGATGTGCTCGATGGCGGCGCCGAGGTCTTCGACCGGCTCCCCGCCGAGCGCAACTCTCTCCGACTAGCACTGCGGCGACCATGGCGAGTCGAATCTCCCCAACATCGTCCCGCCGTTGCATTGGTCTCCTCCCGCTTGTTATCGGCTCTGAAATGCCTCCGGCGGAGGCAGCTTCTCGCCCCGGTGGAAGAGCCGGTAGAGGACCGGCAGGACAACCAGCGTCAGGGCGGTCGAGGATAGGATTCCGCCGATCACCACGGTGGCCAGGGGGCGTTGGACCTCGGCTCCCGTCCCCATGGCGAGGGCCATCGGCAGAAACCCCACCGATGCCACCAGAGCCGTCATCAGAACGGGACGCAAACGGGTACTCGCGCCCTCGCGGATGGCCTGGTCGAGCGGTGCGCCTTGCTCGCGCAGCTGCCGGATGAAGGAGATCATGACAAGGCCGTTGAGGACCGCAACGCCGGAGAGGGCGATGAAGCCGACCCCCGCGGAAATGGACAGCGGTATGCCCCGCAGCCAGAGGGCGACGACCCCGCCGGTGAGTGCCATGGGCACACCGGTGAAAACCAGAAGCGCGTCTTTGAACTCTCCGAAGGTCGCGAACAGCAAACACAGGATCAGGAAAAGCGCCAGCGGGACGACGACTTGCAGACGCTTGGTCGCCGACTGCAACTGTTCGAACTGCCCTCCCCAGTCGATCCAGTACCCGGGGGGGATCGAGACTTCCTTGCGGATCACGTCTTCCGCGTCGTCAACGAATGACCCAATGTCGCGCCCGCGCACGTTGGCAGTGACGATGATATGCCGCTTGCCGTTCTCCCGGCTGATCTGGTTGGGCCCTGTGGCGAGATCGAAGGCCGCCAACTCGCCCAGAGGGATGAAACTCGGACGAGATGCTCCCCGGAGGTCATTGCCGTTCTCGCCCAGGTAACCCCGAGGGCTCGCGCTGCTGGGCAGTAGGATCGGGATGCGCTTCAAGGCGTCCATGTCGCTACGCAGGTCATCCGGTAAGCGCACGATGAGGTCGAACCGGCGATCGCCCTCGAAGATCTGGTTGACGCTCTTGCCCCCGATCGCGATCTCGATGACCTCTTGGACATCTGAGACATTGAGGCCATGACGGGCCATCAACCCGCGATCCATCTGGATGGTCAGGACCGGCAGGCCCGTGGTCTGCTCCAGCTTGACGTCGGAGGCTCCCGAGATCCGCTCGAGGACCCCCTCGACCTTTCGGCCGATTTCCAGGAGTTCGTCCATGTCGTCACCGAAGACCTTGACCGCCACATCGCTCCGGACCCCGGCGATGAGCTCGTTGAATCTCATCTGGATAGGCTGAATAAACTCATAGTTGTTTCCGGGAACTTGCCCGAGCTCTTCCTCCATGCTGGCTATCAGGTCGGCCTTGCTGCGCCCGGGGTCCGGCCATCTGGCCCGGGGTTTCATCATGACGTAGATGTCCGCGACGCTGGGAGGCATGGGATCGGTGGCAATTTCCGCCGTCCCGATCTTGGCGAAGACGTAGTCGACCTCGGGAAACTTCTTGATCTCTCTTTCCAGCACGTTCTGCATCTCGATCGCCTGGGTGAGGCTCGTCCCCGGAATGCGGAGTCCGTGAATCAGAAGGTCCCCCTCGTCCAGGCTCGGAAGGAACTCACGTCCCATCCCCGCGGCTATGAAACCACTGGTGAGTACCAGCAAACACGCCCCGGCCACGACGGGCGCCCGGTGCTTCAACGAGAAATCCAGGGACGGGACGTATGCCTTCTTCAGCTTTCGCATGACGAAGTTTTCCTTCTCCGCCACCTTTCCGGTGACGAAGAGGGCTATCGCGGCCGGGATGAACGTCACGGAGAAGATCATCGCCCCTAGAAGCGCGGCAAGTACCGTGAAAGCCATGGGCGTGAACATCTTTCCCTCGACGCCGGTCAGAGTCATGATCGGCAAATAGACCACCATGATGATGATCGTGCCGAAGATGCTCGGCCGTGCCACCTCCCGCGTGGAATCCAAGACGACCTTGAACCGTTCGGCTTGGCTGAGCAGCCGGCCCTTACTGCGCTGGTTGTCCGCTAAGCGGCGGACGCAGTTCTCCACGATGATGACCGCGCCGTCGACAATAATTCCGAAGTCGATGGCCCCGAGGCTGAGCAGGTTGCCGCTCACCTTGTTGGCCACCATCCCAGTGACGGCGAAGAGCATCGACAGCGGAATGACCAGGGCGGTCAGAAAGGCGGCGCGAAGGTTGCCCAGAAAGAGGAGGAGGATGACAATGACCAGGATCGCGCCTTCGAGGAGATTGTTCCGAACGGTCGCTATCGTGGCGTTGACGAGCACGGTACGGTCGTAGACCGTCTTGGCAATGACCCCCTCCGGCAGGGTCTGGTTGACCTCCGCGAGCCGCTCGGCGACCCTCTGGGACACCGTCCGGCTGTTCTCTCCCATGAGCATGAAGACCGTACCGAGCACCACTTCTTGGCCATTCTCTGTCGCCGCACCGGTCCGGAGCTCCTTGCCCAGAAGAACCTCCGCCACATCCTTCACGTAGATGGGCACGCCCATGCGTTGGCCTATGACGATCTCTCGGATCTCCTCCAAGTCGCGGACTTGACCCGGGGCGCGGATGAGATACTGCTCACCACTGTGCTCGATGTACCCGGCGCCCACATTGGAGTTGTTCTTGCCGAGGGCCGCCAGGACGTCCTGGAAGGTGAGCCCATAGGCGATGAGCTTGCCGGGATCCGGCGTCACATGAAACTGCTTGACGAACCCACCAATGGTGTTGACGTCGGCCACGCCGGGAACGTTCCTCATCTGCGGCCGGATGATCCAGTCCTGGATCGTTCGCAGATCCGTGGGAGTGTATGGGGTCCCATCCGGTTTCAGGGCCCCGAGCTCTGGTTCCACCGTCCAGAGAAAGATCTCGCCCAGGCCCGTGGCAATCGGACCCATGGTGGGCTCGACACCCGGGGGCAGTTGCCCCTTGACCTCCTGCACGCGCTCGCTGATGAGCTGCCGGGCGAAGTAGATGTCCGTCCCGTCATGAAAGACGACGGTTACTTGCGAAAGGCCGTATCGCGAGATGGAACGTGTGTAGTCGAGCCCGGGAATACCGGCCATCGCCGTCTCGACGGGGAACGTAATCCGTTGCTCTACTTCCAGCGGAGAGAACCCCGGGGCGTCGGTGTTGATCTGAACCTGGACGTTGGTAATGTCCGGTACCGCATCGATAGGCAGCCGCTGGAAGTTGTAGATGCCCAAGAGGGCGACGGCAAGAGCGCCCAAGAGGACGAACCACCGGTTGCGGAGGCTAAAACTCAGTATTCGTTCGACCATGATTCCCCCTATTCCTTACAGGCAGTGGCTACCCTGTTCCCGGTGCGCCACACCCAAGCGTCCCCACCCAGTCGGGGGGAGCGGCTAATGATCGTGGGTTGCTCCGGACTTCAAGATGTCTGCCTTGACAAGGAAGCTGTTCTTCGACACGTACTTCTGGCCCGCGGAAAGGCCTGACACCACTTCCACCCACTCGCCATCCCGCCGACCGAACTCCAGAGGAAGGGCTTCGAAGAGGTCGCCGTCTTGGATGAAGACGACCGTCCAGTCCCTAAACTGCTGGATCGACTCGGGCCGAACGGCCACCGGAACGGTGACTTCCTCCCCGATAAGGTGAGCCGTGATGAAGACTCCGGGGCGCCACACCCCGTCGGGGTTGGCGATCGAGACGTGGGCCGTGGCTGTCCTCGTGTCCGCCCCGAGAACGGGCGCAAGGTACGACACCTTCCCCGAGGTCTCGATGCCCAGAACGTCCGACTCCACACGCACCTCCTGACCCACATGAACCGATTTCAGATCCTGGCCGTACACGGTGACCTTGGCGAGGACCGTGCTCAAGTCCGCGATCGTAAAGAGGTCGGCGTCACCCTCGACCGCCTCTCCCAGGGCAACATTCTTCTCGAGCACGACACCCCGTATGGGGGCACGCAGTTCGTAGCGTGCGAGATTCGCTTCGTGACTATCGGTGAGGGCCTCGATCTCCCTGGCCAGGAGGCCCAGAGCCCTCAGCTTCTGTTTGGCGCCGTTGGCGCTAATTCCGGCTTCCTCGAGGGTGTGGCGGGCGGCCAGGAACTCCTCCTCTGCCGATATTCTCTTCCCCCAGAGTTGCTCTTCGCGCTCAAACGATACCTGGGCAAACTCCAGCTTGTGCACCGCCTGGACGTAGGTCAGCTTGGACGCCGCCAACTCCTGGCTGTCGATGACGGCGATGACCTCCCCCCGGGCCACCTCGTCCCCCAAGTTCTTTAGCACCCTGGTGACCACTCCGCCGAATCGCGGCACGACGTGGGCCACCCTGTCGGGGTTGAGCGCGATCTCTCCGGGAAGCTGGAAGGCGATTCTCAGGCGGGCGGGACCCGCCTCTTCGACCACGATCCCAGAGCCGCTAACGGCTTCCGGGCTTATCTCGGTGCGGGCCTCGATCTGGGAGTAGCCCAGGCCGTAGGTCTGTCCCTTCCATTTGGCTTCGATCTCGACGTCGAAGGAATGTGGCTCATAGACCACTTGGTCGCCTAGGAGATAATCGCTCTTCGGCTGGAACGCGATCACATCGACTCGGCCACCCAGCCGATGGAGTTCGATGGTCAACTGCACTTCCTCCGGAGAGACCCTCTCACCGGCTTCGTACACGTAGACCCGAAACTCCGGGGGCACGCCGCTTTCGTAGATGGTGACTTCTACCTGAAAGTCTTCTTCCACGAGAAGCCGACCCCCATGGGGACCCTTGACCGCGTCTCCAGCCTCCTCCGGCGCGCCGGCATTCCGTTCCCCTGCACCGTTCCCTCCGCAAGAAGAGAACAGCGGTAGAGCGATCATCACCAGCGCGAGAAGCGCGAGCTTGGCATTCGTTCCGTTCATTTTGATCATGGTAAATCTCCGTCTTGTGTTGACTCTGCAGAGTCGAGTCGGTCGCCGATGAGGCGTTCCACGTCGACCACTGCTTTGTGGTAATCCTCGGCAACTCGCAAGTACTGATGGCGTGCCTCGAAAAGGGTCCGTTGGGAATCGAGGACGTCCAAGAGACCGAATCTCCCGAGGCGGTAACCCTCGTTCACGGCCTCGAAGGCGTTCTGGGCCCCTGGAAGCACTGTGTTCCTAAGGGCCGTTACCTCCGAGTAGGCCGAGGAGAGCAGTAGGTAGCTCTCGGTCAGGGCGACTTGCAGCCGAGCTTTGGTGGCACTGCGTCTTTCCGCCGCTCCTTCCACCTCGGAATGAGCTGCGCGGATTTCACCCTGGTTGCGGTCGAAGAGAGGCAGCGGGATAGAGATACCAACAAGGAGGGCGTCGACCTCTTGCCCGGAAACCGAGTAACGCCTGATTCCGGCTGCCACCGTCAGGTCTGGGACACGGGAAGCCCGCGCGAGATCGACCGCCGCCCGCCGGAACGAAACCTCTCCAGCCGCGAGAGAAAGCACGGGATTCCGGGCGAGGAGCTCCGTCAATCGCTCGAGGGCGGGAATCGGAAGAAAGGTATCGAAATCTCCCGTGACGACTCTGAAGTGAGGCTCCGTGTTTCCCCAAGTCGCGGAGAGAACCCTGCGGGACGAATCCAGCTCACGCCGCGTTCGATCGAGCTCGATCCGGGCCACGGCGAGGGCCACGTTCGCTTTGGTCTCTTCGACAGGGGAGGCCTTACCCGCCTCTACTCGTCCCGAAACCGCCGCGGCACTCTGTTCCGCGAGACGCACGATGTCCTCGGTGAGGATGAGGCGCCTCTGGGCGCTCAACACTTCGATAAACGACCTCGAGACCCGGCTCAGGAGATCGAGGCGCTCGATCTCGTATTTCCGTTCGGTCAGGTCCAGCTGCCGAGCCGCAACCTGCTTTCGCGCGGACCGCTTGCCGCCCAGCTCGACCAATTGTCCGAGTTGAATCGTCGTCTGAACGCCGCCAGTGATTTCGTCCCGCCCCGTCCCCAGGTTCTCGACCAGCGTGCTCAGTGACGGATTGGGAAGGAGACCGGCTTGAAGGACTCGGGCCTCCTGCGCGCGCACTCCCCAGGCGAAATCCGCCAGGTCCGGACTTCGAACGAGCGCCAATGCCATGGCCCGCACCAGCGTCAGCTCCTCGGTTGGTTCTACCGCTTCCGGAGAGCCGGATTCGCGCCCCTCCAGAGGGGACCCGAGAGCCGTTAGCGACGTGCCCGTTGGCTCCTCCGCCAGAGCCGACGCGGCCGGTGCAGAAAGTAGCAGCAGGGAAAGTCCTACCCCTCTTCGGAAACGGTCTCTTGTGTTTATTCGACAGATCATACTTGTACCTCACTACCTCGTGGGTCTTCGGAATCGCACTGAATACCGGCTCGAGTTCGGCCTCTCGAGCCTTGCTGACGCCCGCGGTCCGCTTCGCTACAACAACCGGAAGGTCAGGGGCAGCCGGCGCTCGGACTTCGAGGCCGGCCCACCTCAAACTCCCTCTTCAGGGTTCGAGAACGGCGAGCCCGGAGTGGGCTCGGCGAAAACGAAGCTGAATCAGAGCAGCAGCGAACAGTGTCGAGTAAACAGTGGGTCCGGCGGCCCGCGCCGAACAGTCCGCGCCGGCGCTCTGGATCCTTCGATCAAGGCTTCGGCGGAAGCGATTGTTGGAAAAATCGCCAGGGAAGTCGAACTCGGGCAGGGAGCGGAACTGGGCCCGTGCACGGTTGCCCGATGCTCATGAGCCGACGCGGCGACAACAGAGTGATGGTGACCATGCACCGCAGCCTGTGCTATGTCCGCGAAGGAGATGTCGTGCTCCTCATTCCCGCTGGCGTGCCCATAGGCGTAATGATCGAGAGCCACGTGAAGCCCCAATGCCAGGGCGTTGACCCCAGGGGAGATCCATAGAGCCATTAAGGCCAGGGCGACGAGGGGGCGGAGAAGCGGACGGCTCACGGGCGCGCAGTGTTTCAGTGCGGGGAGACGTTGTCAAGCCGGCAGGCTGGGTGTGTCGTAACTCCATGAAAATGTCCCCATTGGGACTCGATAGAAATGTCCCCCTAACCTTAGGCCTCTGGAAGGAGGCATTAGGAGATGGGAGAGACCCTTTCGATGAGCAGAAAAGAGCGGACCCGGTTAGTGGAGCTAGAAGTTGTGAAGCAGGGGAATCAGACGGTTGCGGCGGCTGCGCGCCGTCTGGGATTGAGCTACCGTCAGACGAAACGGGTGTGGCGGCGTTTCGAGCAGGAGGGCGAAGCGGGCCTGGTGCACAGAAGCCGCGGTCGAGAGTCGAACCGCAAGAAGCCGGAGTCGTTACGCAAGAAATGCCTGGCGATGTATCGCGAGCGGTTGGAAGGATTCGGTCCCACGCTGGCGAGCGAGAAGCTGGCCGTTTGTGGGCTCGAGATCGACCATGAGACCTTGCGTCGATGGTTGATGGCGGAGGGCCTGTGGACGCGTCGGCGGCGGCGCTCGAAACACCGCCGCTGGCGAGCGAGACGAAAGCACTTTGGCGAACTCGTCCAGTTCGACGCCAGCTCCCATGATTGGTTCGGTCGTGGCGAGCGCAGCTGCCTGATGGGCATGATCGACGACGCCACCGGCACGCGTCGGACCTTCATGAGCAAGGAGGAGACAACCGCCGACGCGATGCGATTGCTATGGCTCTGGATCGAGCGTTACGGCATCCCTCGGGCCCTCTACACGGACAAAAAGAGCGTCTATGTGACGGATCGAGACCCGACGCTGGAAGAGCAACTGGCGGGAGACGAACCACTTACGGTCTTCGGGCGAGCCTGCCGCCGGCTCGGTATCGAGATCATTACGGCCCACTCTCCCCAGGCCAAGGGGCGCATCGAGCGATGCAACGGCGTCTATCAGGACCGTCTGGTCAAGGAGATCCGCTTCGAGCACCTGAGCGGTCACGAGGAGGTCAATGCCATGCTGGAGGCGTTTGATGAGGACCTCAATCGTCGCTTTGCGGTCGAGCCCGCCGAGGTCAAAGACCTTCATCAATGCCTGCCCAAGGGGCTCGATCTGGCCGATGTTTTCGTCTGGGAGAGCATTCGCACGGTCCACAACGACTGGACCGTGCGTTACCAGAACCGTTGGTACCAGATCACCGGTCCGAAACGCCGTCTGCCACCTGCCAAGGGGAAGGTTACCGTGCGCCGGCGCCTCGATGGATCGCTCCAGATCCTCTACCGCGATCGCGAGGTGGACTTCGAGCTCTTGGCTGAACGACCGAAACCAGCCGCCAAGGCTATGCCGGTGCCGAAGAAATCAACGTGGCGCCCGGCTCCAGACCACCCCTGGCGCCAACCCATCTCACGCCGAGCGCCCAGCCTGGAGACCCGATGACCTCCCGACCACGGCGGCCCCTCCACCGAGCCCTCCGGGCTCACTTCCGGGGCCGCACACAACCACCAACTACCCAGGAGAATCACTCCTACCTACCTACCCAAGGGGACACTTCTAACGAGTTCCCGATGGGAACATTTCTATCGAGTCTTGACAGGTGTGCGGAAGGCCGCGGAAAGACCGAATCCCAACGCCCAGTCCGATGGAGTACTCGAGAAAATACGTCTGAACTCGCTACAATCAGAAGCCGCTCGGGAAATCCAGACTAGCGAGTCATGAGTGAAACTGCGCCCCAGCACCAGCCCGAACTTTCGATCGTGGTTCCGGTCTACAACGAAGCCGAAAGCCTCCCGATCCTGGTCTCTGAAATCCGCAAGGCCCTGTCTGGGGCCGATTCCGCTTTCGAGATCATCCTCGTGGACGACGCCTCGACCGATGCCTCACCCGGCGTCATGCGCCAGTTGGCAACCGCCAACGAGCACCTCCGCCTGATCCGGCACGACCGCAACCTCGGCCAGTCGGCCGCCCTGATCGCGGGCTTCGAACGAGCCCGGGGCACGATCGTGGTGACTCTCGACGCCGATCTCCAGAACGACCCCGCGGACATTCCTCGACTGCTCGAGAACCTGGACGATTGTGACGTCGTCTGCGGCGTCCGCACCAAGCGCCAGGACAGCTGGTTGCGCAAGGTTTCCTCGCGCATCGCGAACGCCGTCCGCAATTGGATTACGGCGGAGTCGATAACCGACGTGGGCTGTTCTCTTCGAGCCTATCGAGTCGAGTACTTGCGCCTTCTGCCGGTTTTCGACGGCATGCACCGTTTCCTGCCGACCTTGCTCAGGCTCAATGGTGCCCGAATCCGAGAGATCGAGGTTAACCATCGCCCGCGTCGCTTCGGGACGAGCAAGTACGGTGTCCACAACCGTCTATGGCGCGGAATCGCGGATCTCTTCGGCGTGCGCTGGCTGCAGAAGCGCTGGATCGACCGCTCGGTTGCCCATGAGGTGTACGGGCACCAGGTCTCGGCGAGTCCGGAGCCATCGCCCGGAGACACCCTGCCCGCTCCCGCTGCTCGGGCCGGCGACTCCGGCGAGGCCTGACCGCTGTCTAGCCCGTCCGACTGCGGTCTAGTCCGCCCGGCCGCTGCTAGTCCGATAACGCTCGGTCGAAGTCCTCGAGCAGTTCGTCGAGATCCTCGATGCCGACCGAAGTTCTGATGAGGTCGTCGGTGATCGCGAGCCGCGCGCGCTCCTCCGGCGTCTGGCCGAGATGGGAGCTTCGGGCCGGACGAACCACCAACGTCTCGGGACCTCCGAGACTCGCCGCATGGACCGGGATCCGGACGCGCTCGAGAAACCGCTCCGCGGCCTCGCTCGAACCCAGATAGAACGAAAGCATTCCCGAGGTGCCGGTGAAAAGCTCGCGGGCGTAGGCATAGCCCGAATCGCCCTCCAGGCCGGGGTAGTTCACCTTCTCCACCGCCGGGTGGCCGGCAAGGAACTCGGCCACCGCAAGACCGCTGCGGTTGTGACGTTGCATGCGAATCGCGAGCGTCTTCAAACCACGCTCGAACAAGAAGCAAGCATGCGGGTCCGCCGAACCGCCGGTGTGGAGCATGAGCTGGCGCACCTTTTCGACCTTCTCGGCCGAGCCCATCACGGCGCCCGCAACGATGTCGCTGTGGCCGTTCAGGTACTTGGTGGCGCTGTGCACGACGAGATCGAACCCGATCTCGAGCGGCCGAAAGTTGACCGGCGTCGCAAAAGTGTTGTCGATGATCGAGATCAGGCTGTGCTCGCGGGCAAACGCGGCGATCCCTTTGAGATCCCCCACCTCCATCAGGGGGTTGGTGATCGACTCGACGTAGATCACGCGGGTCTCGGGCCGAAGCGCCTCGGACCAGGCGTCGGGACCGTTCGACCCATTCGACCCGTTCGAGCCGTTCGAGTCATTCAAGTCGATCGGGCTGTAGGAAATGCCGAACCTCGGCGCGTCTTGGTCGAGGAAGCTCTGCGTGCCGCCATACAACGTCTTCTGCGTCAGGACATGCTCACCGTTTCCAACGAAGGCCAGCAGAGCGGTCGAGATCGCCGCCATCCCGCTCGAGGTCACCAGTGCCTGCTCGGCGGACTCGATAACCGCAAGCCGAGCTTGGAGCGTCAAGTGGCTGGGCGAGTTCGACAGCCGCAGGTAGCGGATCTCGTCGTAGGCGGCTTCGTCGCCCATCAGGTAATTGGCTGACTGGAAGATCGGCGACACGACCGCGCCTTGGATCCTCGGGTTGGGTATCCCGGCATGGACGACGTTGGTCGCCAACGTCTTGAAGCGCTCTTTGTACACGGTCACGGCAGCTCCCTCACACTACCCGATCCAACACCAACGCCAAGCACAGGGCCGGCAGGTAGACCACCGACGCCATCAGCAGCCGTTTGGCCGTTCGCTCCTCCACCGACCTCGAAAAGCCTACGGCCGCTCCCAGGAGCCCGAGCGAAAGCAACAGACCCACTCCGAAGTACCATATGCCGGTCACGCCGAGCATCGTCGGCAGCAGGCTCACAGGCACTAGAATGGCAGCGTAGATAATCGCCTGCCGGGCCGCGGATCGGCCGTCCGGCTCGACCACCGGCAGCATCAGCAGCCCGGCGCGTGCATAGTCGTCCCGGCACAGCCAGGCGATGGCCATAAAATGCGGCAACTGCCAGAAGAACAGGATCCCAAAGAGCGCCCAGGCAGCCACGCTCAGTTCGCCTCGCGCCGCTGTCCAGCCCATCATCGGAGGCAGAGCACCGGGGATCGCACCGACAAGCGTCGAAAGCGGCGACAACCGCTTGAGCGGCGTATACACCCAAACGTAGCTGACCAATGCCGCGAGACCCAGAAAGGCCGCGAGGGGATTGGCCTTCCAGCCGAGAATCGCAATCCCCGCCGCGCTCGCCGTCACTCCTACCGCGATCGCAGTGCGCGGTTCCATACGGCCAGCGGGCAGGGGTCGGTTGCGGGTTCTTGCCATCAAGGCGTCGATCGCGCGCTCGCCGTGATGATTGAAAGCGGACGCCCCCGCCGAAACCAGCGCCGTGCCGATCACCGTCCACGCGAAGACGATCCAGTCGACCTCGGACCCTGAGCCGAGAACGAAGCCCATCGCAGCCGTCACCGCGACCAGAAACGTGATTCGCGGCTTGGTCAGCTCGTAGATATCGCGCAACCGGCCCGGCGCTCTCACGGTCGCAAGCCCTCGCTCTCCGACCGTCACGTCGGATCCTTCTCGAGCTTACTCTCTCGGAGTCGCCAGGCTCGAAGCGTGACCAGGAGGCTCGTGGCCAGCACCATCGCGCCGGTGCCGACGTGCACGGTGTTCGGCAGTACGGCCTTGGCGGACAAGACCACGGTCGCCCCGAGCACAATCTGGATCAGCACCAGAGCCGCCATCGCCATCGCCGGCCGCAACAGGCGACCTTCTGCGCGAGCCTCTCTCCAGATCCGAATCACCGTCCAGGCGACAAGCGCGGTCACGACCAGCGCTCCCATCCGGTGCGTGTAGTGAATCGCTACGGGGAAGTCGAAGCGCGGCGGGATCAGGCGACCGAAGGCGAGCGGAAAGTCGGGTATGGCCAGCCCGGCGCCGGTGTGGCGCATGACCGCACCCACCAGGATCTGTGTGTACACCACCGCGGTCGTGAGTGCCGCCGCCCGGAAGACCCTTGGTGCCGACGCCGCCGACGCCAGGGGCGAAGGATTCTCTCGCCACCAACGCGATGTCACCGCGGCCAGGGTCACGACCAGGCAAAGAAAGATCTGCGCCAGGCCGGCGTGGCTCACCGAGATCGGAGTCGGCAGAAAGAAAAGAACCGTCAGGCCGCCCAGAAGCGCCTGCAAAAAAACCGTAGCGACCGCGGCCCAACTCAATTGGCGGACCCAAGAGCGCGGCTCCCGCCGTCCTATCGCCAACGCCAGGGCCACGGTCAGAAGCGCCACCGCGCCGGCGATCAGTCGATGGCCGTGCTCGGCGCGGACATTTTCTATTTGCCACCACCGAGGCGGATTGAGTGATCCGTACGACAGCGGCCAATCCGGCACCGCCAGACCGGCCTCTTTGCTCTTGACCAGACCGCCTGCGGTGATCAGCAGGACGACGAGACAGACGAGTACGGCGGCAAATCGGTGCAGCCACTCGGGAGTTGCGGCGCTCATCGGCAAGAGTCTATCCGTTCGTGCAAACCACAGACGCCTCGGAAGAGCCGCTCGGGTAGCCGTGTGGAGGATCACGGTAGTAAGACGGTCGAGACGGAGCTCGACCGCTACAGGCTCTGAGGTCTTCGAATTCGCGGTCCGTCGAGCGCGTCGCTGATGCTTCTTCGTAGCGGTCGACCCCTGTGTCGACCGTCTTCCGTCTGGTGCGCGAGATCGTGGCGCCGCGCGCCATGCATGGCGCGGAATAGAAAGCGGCCGCCTCGCAAGGCGGCCGCTGTTTGTAGAAAAAGCTGTCTCGAGGCTAACCGGCAGCAGACGCGAAGTCGAACGTCACATCCACGGCGCCGTCGGCGGCTACGGAAACGGACTGAGTCTGGGTCCCCAGCGTTTCGTGCCAGGCCTCGATCACGTAGTCACCCGCGGGCAGACCGTCGATCTCGAACGAGCCGTCCGCGCCGCTGACCGCGAAGAAGGGGTGATCCAGAACACCCATGTAGGCGCCCATCCACGGATGCACGTCGCACTTGAAGCGAACCATCACCTCTTGGGTGTCGAATTCCTTCTCCAGCTCCATGCCCTGGAAGGGCTGCCCCTGGTTGAACTCTTCGTTGTTTTTTGGCAACGCGTGGACGTTGTGGAGCGTCGAATCGCTGTTGCGAATCACGAGCTTTTGCCCGGTCATGATGCCCGCGACATGCGGAATGTAGATGCAGCCCTCCTGATTCAACAGCTGGGCCTCCTCTGGAGGCGAGTAGCTGCCGGAAACGCCTTCCTTGACGTATACGAAAACGTTGGCCAGCTTGCCGGCGTCGGCAACGATGGTCTCGGTCTCGACCGGTTCGGTATGAAGGCCTAAACACACGGGGTCCGCGTCCATCTTGATGACCGCATCCGGGTCGCCGTTCGAGTAGTTGATGACTCCGCTAATGGCGCCACCGCCGGCCGCTGACTCCGATACCGGTGCCGGTGCGCTGGTTTCGACGGCGGGCTTGGCGTCTCCGCCACCTCCGCACGCGACGAATACGAAGACCAGGAGAATTGCTGAGAGCGTGGTTAGTCGATACTTGTTCATTTCGACAGACCTCCTTGTTGTTGGATTGGGGGAGAGCCCGGGCCGGGAAGGCCCGTCAGTTGGAAGACAGATTCCACCAGATGTGGTCACGAAGCGCAACCACGACCTGATCCGGATCCGAGAGGAAGGTCGTCAGCTCCTCCTCGGAGTCGAAGTAGCGCATCATCTCGGCCTTCTGGGAGGCGAACATCGGCGCCTCGAGGGCTTGAGCAAGGGGCGACTGATAGCTGCCATCCTTCATCTTCGCGAAGTTGGCCGGCATGTTGGTACCGCGCACAAACGACTGCGGGTCCTTGATCCATTCGGGCACCCAGTCGTGGCGCAGGCGCCCAGGAGCCAGGAGCAGAGAGGGCGCGAGTTCGGCAGCGGTTACCCCCGCGGTGCCCGCTTGCGGTCCCGCCGGATGGCATTTCGCGCACTGCAACATGCCGAAGGTGACTCTGCCGACGGCGCGGTGGCGCGGATCGGCAACTGTCGGCGTCGAAAGGAACGCGTCCGTCTTGTCTCGGGTCTGAAAGTAGGAAACAACGGTGTTGACCTGTGCGTCTTTGAAGCCGAACGTCGGCATCCGCACGTCCAACCATGGCCTCATGGTTACGCTCGAAGGATCGTGGAGGTAGCCGAAAAGCCACTCCGCCTGAACGCGCGCTCCCTGCGAGGCCAGATTCGGCGGCAGCTGGCCGACGTCTTGGATCACCGACTTGATGGCATGGCCTTGATCCTCGATCAGATGACAACCCTGGCAGTTATAGCTGGTAATGAGTTTGCGTCCGGCTGCGATAGCGGCGGTCTCCGGGTTCTGGTCGGCTCGCCGGCTCTTTAGCACGTACGCCTTGGTGAAGCCCAACACGTTGGCTACTACAGCCTCGGCCTCGCGCTCCGACATGCCGAAATTCGGCATCCGGTACAACTCCTTGTAGCTCTTGACCTCTTCCTTGCCTTGGTCCCAGATCCGCGGCTCCATGAGTTTGGTCTTGATCCAGTCGCGCCGGGTATGAGGCACGTCGTGCACATGCCCGAAATCGAACTGATGAATCGGTTTCGAGCCCTCTTCGGTCAGTTCCACGCCAATCGGCTTGGCGTTCTCGAAGCCCTCGAGATCGTGACAGCCCCAACAGCCGTATTTCTGAATGGTCTCCTCACCCAGATAGCGATTCCTCTCGCCTTCGTCCATCTTGTCGAGCTTGGCGTGACTGCTTTCGATCGTGAAGTTGTTTTCTAAATAGCTCAGAATCAGTTCGTCTCGAACCGTCTTGTCGACTTCCGGTATCGATAGGTTCTCGTACGCGGGTTCGCGGCTCGACATCAGGTAGGCGGTGATGTCGGCCGCTTCTTGATCGGTAAGGCGCAGGCTCGGCATACGCGTGTCGGGGTTGTATTGCTTGGGATCCTTGATCCAAGCATAGAGCCAACCGCTCGAAACCTTGCTGCCCGCTCGGATCAGGTTGGGACCGTGTAGACGGTTGATCTGAGGAAAGAAGTCGTCCCGCTTGGCCTCGGCGTCGCGGATATGACAACCGGCGCAGCCGACGTTATCGAAGAGGTCTTGCCCGCGCTCGGCATCGCCGGTCGGCGCCGGCGCATATTCGCCGGTCGCGGACTGGCTCCAGACATAGGCAACGATCGCCCGAATCTCCGCCTCTTGGCGTTTGAGATTCTCTTCGGAAGAGGTATTGGGCTGAAAGAAGAAATGCGGCATCCAAGTCGTGGGCCTGAACTCGCGCGGCGCCGAGATCCACTTGTAGGCAAATCCGGGCGAGATCTTGGAGGCCACCTTGCGCAGCGACGGACCCGGCCGCGGCAGATCTTCATAGGCTTCGTATCCGATCTTGTGGCAAGCGTAACAACCCATCTTGTCGATCAGCTGACGGCCGATGTCCAATAGTTCGGAACCGGAAATCCAGACATTGCCTGCGTGGCATCCGATGCAGCCGGCCTCGGAGTACTTGGCGGGAAGAATCGGGGTATCGAGATACTTCTGCTTCTCCCAGCCCCACTTCTCGATCCATCCCCTCTTCTGCTCGTCGTCGATCGGGGAATGGCCCGCGCGGGCGAAATCTGTTGCTCGATCGAGGCCGCCATGGCAGGTGGTGCATCCGAACTCGGTATACGGATGAGGCGAACTCGCGCTCAGAAAAAGCTTTGGCCGTGGATGACTGCGGAACGGTTGTTTCCACTCTTCACCCTCGAAGCCCATGCGCGTCGCTGCGAGATGACAGGTCATACATCGATCGACGCGATCCACATCCGTGAAGTTGATGTCGTTGTACAGGCCCGACAAAATCACTTGGTCGATCTTGAGGGCCGGAAGAACAAAATCCATGAGCGGCGCGTTCAGTAGAAAATAGTCTATTTTCTTGTCCAGCTTCGCGACCCGCTCCTGCAGGCTGTCGTAACCCAACCGCAGCCCTGCAAGTCGCTTTTCGGCGTCTGCCAGGCCGCTGCGCTTGTTCTTGATCTCGGCTTCGAGCGACTTCTTCAGCTCAGTAATCGCCTCGAGCTCATTGCGCTGCTCCGTATGCTTAGCGGCCAAGCGCTCGACCTCGGCTCGACGCTTGGCAATGCGCTCTTCGTCGCCACTCTGCAACGCCGAGTCGTACTGAAATCGCTCGGTGTCGAGCAGCGATTTGGTCGTTCGCGAGCGGGCATCGGCAGCGTAGAGATTCTTACCGATCTTGATCAGGGTCGCCTCGAGTTCGTCGAACTCGCCACGCTTGCCCTCGAGCGTCACTTCTTCGTTCGCAACGTCCTGCTGGATACGCGCGACCTCGTTCTGGTTGAGCTTTGCTTTTTCGGTCTCCGCCTCAGCCGCGAGCTGCTGGCGCTCGCGCTCGCGGAATTCGGCTTGGAACCGCTTCCAAGGTTTCGCATAGTCGTCCCAGACCATCCACAGAGTGGTCACAAGTAGCGCGATCGAACTCCACGCGAAGACCGCGTTCATGCCGCGGAAGTTGTAATGCCGATCGGGGGTTTTCTTGGGTGCCGCCATCCTGCTCTACCGGGTCTAGATGTTGAGGAAGAACTCCTGAATGTGCACGATGTACTTCAAATTGAACATCCAGCGCGCGAACATCTTGATCGGCAAGAGCATCATGGTAAGAAACAAGAGTACGCCGGTGTAGTAGCGCGCACTGCCCATCTGATCGTAGAAGCGCTTGAAGTACTTCATCTTGGCCATCGCCACCGGCAAGACGATGAAGTACCCAATCAGTAGCAAGATGCCGAAGCTCTCCCGCAGCAACCAGTGTGAGGGCAAGCCGACACCGAGCATCTTGATCCAGATGATCTCGGACAGATCGACGTTCACCAGGGGTACGACCTTGTTGATGTCCCAGAACTCGAAGGGGCCGAAGAGATTCCAGTTCGGGCCGCGCAGGAACGTACCGATGACGATCATCTGCACCCAAAGAACGAGGTAGCCGAACAGAAAGAGGACAATCTCGGTCTTGCGTTCTTTGAACGTGTAGTAGCCGTTACCTTTGGGGTTCGTATCTATGTAGGGAATCGCCATCAGACCGACGACGATCAATCCCGGCAGCACCACGCCGGCCATCCAGGGGTCGAAGTAGACCAACATTTCCTGCAGCCCGAGGAAGTACCACGGGGCCTTGGAAGGATTCGGAGCCACCGAGAGATTGGCCGGCTCTTCGAGCGGTGCCTTGAGCAAGATCGACCACACCACCAAGCCAGCGGTAAGAACAACCATGCAGATCAACTCGGAGAAAACCAAGTCCGGCCAAGTGAAAACCTTGTCTTCGGACTCGCTCTTCTCAAAGGTAGGGGCGCCGCTCTCGGTGGCCTCGTCGTTCTTGATCGCCTTGTACATGGACAGCCACCAGAAAAACCCGGCCAGGTAGATCATCATGACGATCGGCACGTTGTCGGGCTTTGCGACGACGCTGCGGAAGTTCTCGTCGAGCGAGCCGACGGCGAAGAAAAGCGTAACCAGCACCAGCATGATCCAGCCGCCCGTGCGCGTCCACAGTTTCTTCGTCTTCAGAGCCGCCACGAAGAGGACGACAGAGAGGGTGAACGAGAACTGGGGATACGAAATCGTATTGATGAAACTTTTGATCGCTTCCATGACGTCTCAGGACTCGCGGCTTAGACCGGACCGGAAATACCACCGTCCCTGCGCACACGCCAGAAATGGACGGCCATCAAGCAAGCCGCCACAAACGGGATACCCAGGCAGTGGAGAACATAGAAGCGAATCAGGGTGCCGCCGCCGATCGTTCGACCGGCGATCAGACCAAAGCGGGCGTCGCTACCGATATGAATCAGTTTCTGGCCGCCCAAGGTCAGGAAGGCCGCGCCTGGGCCCTCCGCTCCGATCAGAGGCGTGGCGCGGGCCATGTTCGAGCCCACCGTGATCGCCCAAACCGCAAGCTGATCCCAGGGCAGCAGATAGCCGGTGAACGAAAGCAACAGGGTCAGCACCAGCAGGATCACTCCGACATTCCAATTGAACTCGCGCGGGGGCTTGTACGAGCCGGTCATGAACACGCGGAACATGTGCAGCCAGACCGCGATCACCATGGCGTGCGCCGCCCAGCGGTGAAGTTCGCGCATGATGCCGAAGGCGGCTACCTCTCGCAGGTCAACCATGTCGAAGTAGGCATACTCGACCGTCGGCCGGTAGTAGAACATCAGCAACAGGCCGGTGATCGTCTCGACCAGAAACAGAAAAAACGCGGTGCCGCCCATGCACCAGGTGTAGCTCATCCGCAGGCCAGATTTCTTGACCTTGATCGGATGCAGGTGGAGGACCACGTTGCCCAACATCGCCAACGCACGCTTGCGGTTGTCGGTCGGAATGCCGACCCGGAAGATCGACTTCCAAATCTGGGATTTGACGATTGCCTTCTGGAGGTCCTTCAGCTGCTGCATATCGCTCCGCTCAGCTCATCGCGATGAAGGAACTCGGGTCCTCCCATTGGCCCTGCTCCCAGAGATACTTCTGTGACTTATCGACCAGAATCTGACCATCCACGGGATCGATCGAGATTTTGGCTCTCTCGAGCGGGCGCGGCGTCGGTCCTTCGAAATTGATTCCGCTCTTGTAATAACCGCTGCCATGGCACGGACATTTGAATTTGTTCTGAGCCTCGAGCCACGCGGGCGGGCAGCCCAAGTGTGTGCAGATCGCGATCAGGGCGGTCAACAGGCCTTCGTTGTGGATGATCCAGACACCGTTGGCCTCTTTGAAGCGCTCGTCGACCACGCCGGGCGGAAAATCTTCCGGTTTTCCGACCTTGAATGAAGTCGGCGGCTCGAAGAGCACGTTGGGAAACATGAACCGCCCAAAGGCGGTCATGCATCCGCCGATCGCGGCGCTGAACCCAACCCACCCAACGACGGCCCAAGAGAACAGACCGCGCCGTGTGATCTCGGGTTCTCGAGATGCTATTTTCGCTACTCCTGGAGGCGGTGCTTTTGTTGCGGCCGCCTTCGGCGGCGCGGGTGTCGACTCCGAAGATCCGATGGTCTCGCTAGCGTCGGTTGGAGTGCTCTTTTCTTCGGTCATCTGCTGGCTTGGCTCATGGAATCGCCCAACAGGGGACGCAACTTGCCTGGAGTCGCCGTACTCTTACGCGATGCGGCGAAGGTGTCAAGCGGGGTCGGCCTACCTGGCTCTTGTGGCTCCTACAGTGAGCGGAGGTAGGTGACAATCAACCCGAGATCGGCGTCGGTCAGCGCCGGGTTTCCGCCCTTGGGCGGCATATCGACGCCGCGCTCGTTGAGCGGGTCGCTGGCGGAGCGGCCTTCCCTGAGAAATTCGACCAGCTCGGCGTCACTCAGGTCCTTGGAGAAGGCATTGTCGATGAGGCTCTTGCCGAGTCGGGGCGACCCTCGGCCGCCGGGTCCGTGACAAACCGCGCAGGTCCTATTGAAGAGCCTGTGACCCTCGGCCACCGGTCCCCCGTCGGCTCCGCCGCCGCCACAGGCGTTTACCCCGATAGCGAACATGGCCAACGAGAACGCGGCCAGCGGTCTTGTGAAATCCATCTCTGAAGTTCCTGCAGACCACCCGATTCAGGGCTTCTGTCCGTCGACGTACTTGCGGGCGTCGATCGCTGCTTGACGAACGCGATAGCTCGGATCGCTTTTCGCCAACCGTTCGAAGATCTCGAGTGCGTTCGAGCCATCAATCCGCGCGAGGGCTCCGAGCGCACCGATCATGGTCTCTTCCTGCTGGTCCGGAGTGATCTCGGGGATCTTGCCGGTCAGCTCGCGATCGAGCATCCGATGAAGCACCGGCGCCGCTTCGCGACTGCCGAGACGGCTCACGGCGAGCGCCGCGTTCCAGCGCACATCGGCGGTACCGTCGACCAGCATCGCTTCGAGCCGCGGCACTGCAGCCACGTCTCCCAACTCGCCCAAAGCGTAGGCCGCCACCTTGCGGATCCCGGAGTCCTCGGAGTCGAGTTCGCCCATCAAAGCCGGCACCGCGCTCGAATCCCCGGTGCGGCCCAAAGCCCATAGGAGGTAAATGCGCGTTTGCGAGTCGTCTTCCGCCGCCAACGCATCGGCAAGCACCGGCACGGATTCCGGATCGTGGGTGTACCCGAGAACCAGAGCGAGATAGCGCTTGATCTCGACATCCTCGGCCGCGAGGAAGAGCCTTCGAACTTCGGCCGCGGCCCCGGGCTGCTCGCTCAGCGCCTCGGGATCGGCGACCAAGATCTTTGACAGTTCGTAGGCAGCCTGAGCCCGCCGAGGCCTCCAAGAAGAACGCAGATCATTCAGATACCCGTCCAGATCTTGACGGTCGTACGCTATCCAGCCGAAGCCGACAAAGACGCCGACGCAGATCAAGACTACCAGCAGCGGAATGATGAACAGTCCGAAGAACGCGCGCAGCGGGCTGCTGGATTCCGCTTCTTCGAGAGATTGCGTGGATGTGGGTGTGGGTTCTTCGCTCATTGAGCACCGGAGTTTATCTCCTCTGGCGAGAAAAACCCCAGCCTACCGACGACCTGTCCGAAATTTCTTCGGCGCTTGCCGGCAGCGAACCTACCGACCACCTTTTGGAGGTCATCTCGCCGGGAGCGAGCCAGCCGTTTCTTCGTACTCCCGCTACAGGTTACAGTTGGTGAATTGATTCTGTGCCGATCCTGTCCGTGTAATCTCCGCAATGGCGGCGCTTTGATCGCGAGTTTGCCATGACCGTCAAGCATGCGCGCTTGCTGCTGCTGGCAACCTCCCTTTTTCTCTCACCGGTCGCTGCTGAGGTTGCCTATCGAACAGCCCTTTTCAGTCCGGGAGATCGCTTCCGGACTCTAAAACATCCCGGGCTCTACGCCGACTACTTCTCCGAGGACTTGTACTGGAAGCTTCATTTCACTCTTCCCGGGAAGTACGAACCGCCGCGGCGCCCTCATCCACTACTGGGCTGGGTGGGAAGCTTCTCCCGAGCGACCTTTCTCCATCATGATTTCCGCCGGCTCAAACGACGTCGACCCGTTCTCCTTTACGGCGACTCGTTCGCAGCATGCATCGGGGACACGCCCTGCTTCCAGGACATTCTCAACGAGGACCCAAAGTTCTCGAGCAGCCATTATCTGCTCAACTACGGAGTCGGTAGCTACGGCATAGACCAGACATTGCTTCTTCTCCGGAACTCCATAGATCACTTCGACCAGCCCTTTGTGGTCTTCAGTCTCTTGACCTTTGATATCGACCGCTGTCTTCTCTCGTTTCGTATCGGCCAGAAGCCTCGTTTCTCGGTCGTCGACGGCGCCCTCGAGTTGGAAGCAAACCCCTTCTACGCCAACGCCGAGGAGTACCTTGCCGCCCAACCTCCCCGGGCCTTCTCTTACCTCTACCGGCGCGCCCTCTTTGGCGGCCTGCTACCGGCGCGCATTTCCGCCGCACTTCGAAGGGAGAAACTCACTCGACAACGCAAGATTGATGTCAGCCAAAAGATCCTCTCTGCGGCTCTTTCCGAACTCCGGGCTCGCAGCCTCGATTTCGTCTTTCTCGTGTTTCACGGAGACCGTCCGACGGACAACAGCCTGTTCGGGGGCACCGACTGGAGAGAAGAGTTTCTCCACGACTGGCTCGCAGAGAACAATGTTCCGACCATCTGGTCGAAAGACATCGTAGCGAAGAACCGCCGCCTCGGATTCACGAATGTTGACGACTATATCGACCCCAAGAGCCTCCACCCGACGGAGCACTTCAACCGGCTCCTCGCCCGGGAGATCAGCCAGCGGGCGCTCGGGTCACAACGGAGAGCTTCGGGGTAGGGAGATCGTCGCCGGAGCGTCCTTCTCCAACGGGTCTTCGGAGAATTGTAGCGGTCGACCTCCGTGTCGACCGTCTTCGCGTTGAGCCAGCTCCCCCCTTCAAGGTTTCATCCTTTTCTCCATGACGGGCTGCTACTTGTAGGTATCCTCTCGTCGGAGCCCGCAGAAGAGGAGTTCGACCGTCCTACCCCGAACGTCGTAGCGAAAACGGTACCTGCGAAGTCGGAGGCGATACTGGCCCTTGCCCGGAGCGATGCGCGTGAGTTTCAGGATACGACTTCTCCGGCTCGAGCCGAAGGGGTCTACCCGAAGAATCTCCAGGGCCAGGTCGTAAAGCCCTGGGAAGTCCTTCGGGTGCTGCTTGGCAAGTGTGCGAGCCTGACGTCGGAATCTCGAAGAGGGAACAACCGCGTAGGACATCCTCTGCTATCGGTCTGGGGAAGCCTTCGTGGCGATCCCGTGAAGCTCCTTGGAAAGCTCGTCCGCGTCCCCAACACGGCCGGCCTCGAAGTCCTCGCGGCTGAGTTCGATCTCGTGCTGGACGACCGGATCACTGAGCTCCAGGTAGTCTTCGAACTCGTCGATATCCATGATGGCAGCGACAGGCATCCCGTCGCGCTCGAGAACAACGTACTCCTTGTCGCGGTGTACGCGGCGGATCACCTTGCCGAGCTGAGAACGGAACTTTGTCAGGGGTAGATGGCGAACCATTGGCGATCTGGCTTTTTCAGGCATAGCGACTCCCCCGTGCGGTGTACACTCCTAAACACTCCCGTACAGTGTACTTTAAGAACGCGCACGGTCAACTGGATTCGAAACAAGAAATCGTCGGCGGCCTATTGCAAGGTGCTCGACAACCCGCCGCTGGCCTGGCTACTCCAGGCTCGTCTGTAGACGGACGCCCTCGGGCGGTTCCTGGCGCCGGATGAACTCGTCCATGAGCGGTACAGCGAAGCAGTACTTTCCGTGTCGCGTCTTGTAGATAAGGCTGGCACCCATGAGGCTCGGGTCGAAAGACATCGTAGCCAAGGACCGCCGCCTCGGGTTCGCGAATGTTGACGACTATATCGACCCCAAGAGCCTCCACCCGACGGAACACTTCAACCGGCTCCTCGCCCAGGAGATCAGCCTGCGAGCGCTCGAGTCACAACGGAGAAGTGCCTCCGGCGATTAGAGGCGATTAGTTAGAACTTCGGAGTCCGCAGAACAGGGGGTCTAGCGTGCGTGCCGTCAAGTGGATTCGGGGCAGGGAGATCGTCGCCGGAGCGTCCTTCGCCAACGGGTCTTCGGAGAATTGTAGCGGTCGACCTCCGTGTCGACCGTCTTCGCGCTGAGCCGGCTCCCCCCTTCGAGGTTCCATCCTTTTCTCCATGACGGGCTGCTACTTGTAGGTATCCTCTCGTCGGAGACCGTAGAACAGGAGTTCGACCGTCCTACCCCAAACGTCGTAACAAACACGGTACCTACGAAGCCGGAGGCGATACTGACCCTTGCCCGGAGCGATGCGCGTGAGTTTCAGGATGCGACTCCTCCGTGCCGTCGAGTCGATCGTCTTGTCACAACTTCGCGAAAAAAGAATTCAGACAGCTGATGTGCATATACGCCCATCTTGTGGGCTGAATGTCTCGTACGGTATGCTTCCAGCGAAGGATCAGAAACGCCCGTAGGGTGGGCGTTTCCGCGCATCAAGTATATGACCCAGATCGCTGGCGGAATCCGCCGCAAGAACCGAGTTCACCTCGAGTGCCTGCATCGCTCGACTCGCGGACCATTTGCCGCCAGTGAGGCCGCTGCAATTCTGAACATGCCGCTCCATCGAGCCCGCAGGCTTGTACGTTACCTCGCCGATCGCGGTTGGCTGGATCGAGTCCGTCGTGGTGTGTACGTGACAGTGCCGCTCGATGCGCATAGATCCGGGCACAGAGTTGAGGATCCCTGGGTCGTCGCTGCAACGTCCTTTGGTCGGTACTACATCGCCGGCTGGAGCGCGGCAGAGTACTGGGACCTCACGGAACAGATCTTTCGGGACATCCTGGTGGTGACTTCGTCGCGCCCGCGCAAACGGACCGTCACCATGCAGGGAACCGTTTTCAGACTCCGCAATTCGGTTCAAAAGAAGCATTTCGGCGTGACCAAAGTGTGGCGGGGATCTCACCGGATTTTCATCTCGGACCCTTCACGTACAGTGGTAGACATACTTTCCGATCCGACGATGGGCGGCGGGATCCGTCATGTTGGTGACATCCTTTCCGAGTACCTCGCAACGAACCACCGCGACGACGAGTTGGTGATCCGATACGGCGACAGACTCGGCAACCGGACAGTCTTCAAACGCCTCGGCTTTCTGCTCGAGGCTCTCGGCCTGGAGGCACCTTCCCTCGTGGAATCTTGTCTTCGGAGACGAAGCTCCGGTGTCACGGCCCTGGATCCCAGCATCGACCATCGAGGCCGAATCACGTCGCGCTGGAACCTTTCTATCAACGCCGATATCACTCGCGGCATGGACCGATGATCGATCACTCGGACATCCGAGCTCGCGCCGAAGAATGGAGTCTGCGTGAGGACGTCGTAGAAAAGGACTACGTACTCGGCTGGGTGCTCTGGGCGATCGGATCCGATCCCAGGCTGAGAGACGGCTGGGTGTTCAAGGGCGGCACCTGTCTCAAGAAGTGCTACTTGGATACTTTCCGCTTCTCGGAAGACTTGGACTTCACAGTTACCGACAGCAGCCTGTCTGAGCCTGAAGTAGTAGAGATAGCCCTTGGTGATCTTCTGCAGCGAGCATCAGCTGAATCGGGAATCGACTTCTCTGTTCGAGAGCCGCGGCTCCGGACTCGACGAAATGGAAGCCTCGAAGGGCGCGTCTACTATCGCGGACCGCGTCGAGCACGAACCCCAGCCAGCGTTCGCATCGACCTGACCCCGGCCGAGGTTGTCGCGCGGCCTCCGGTGCTTCGTCCGATACGCCACCTCTACCCCGACGAACTCCCGGAACCGGGTACGGTCCGCTGTTACTCACTGGAAGAAGTCTTTGCCGAGAAGCTCCGCGCTATGGGCGAGCGCGGCCGACCGCGCGATCTATACGACGTGATCTTCCTGTTTAGGAATCCGGGCCTCGAGACGCAGCCCGCGGTCATCCTGGAAGTACTGGAAGACAAGTGTCGCTCAAAGCAGGTTGCCGTCCCAACGCTCGAGTCGATCTCAAAGTCAACCATTCTGGCTGAACTCGAATCCGAGTGGGAAAATATGCTTGCGCATCAGGTTCCCAGGCTGGCTCCTCTTGATCATTACTGGAGCCAGCTAGCCGAGCTGTTCGATTGGCTCGAGGGCGCCGCCGAACCACCCGAGCTGGCTCGGGCTCCTGGGACAGGCCAGGTCGTGTGGGAACCCTCGCCATCTCGATGGACTTGGGGGAGCGGACCGGCTTTGGGGACGCTTCGGTTCGCCGGCGCCAACCGACTTTGCGTCGATCTTGGATACAAGGGGCGCGTCCGGCGAATCGAACCCTATTCACTGCGGACTACGCGGGACGGTCATCTACTGCTGCATTCCGTGCGCGTCGACAGTCGGCAGCACCGTTCATATCGAGTAGATCGCATCCAGTCGATCGAAGTGACGACCCAAGCCTTCAAACCCGTGTACCTCGTCGAGTTCACGACGGGTGGGCCGATCGCCGCACCGCGTCAGCGACGAGCGCAGACTTCGAGAGGATCATGGGGCGCGACGAGCGCGGACAGACCGTACCGTGTTGAGTGCCCGTACTGTGGGAAGAGATTCCCTCGAACACGGCCCTCGACAAGACTAAACAAACACAAAACTCCCGACGGCTATCCCTGCCCCGCTCGTTCGGGAGACCTCGTTTAGTATGGACGCAGGACCACTTTCGTTGAAGCCGTCATCGACTCAGACATGAACGTAACCCAATTCATCGCCAAGTGGGAGAAGGTCGAGCTCAAGGAGACCTCGGCTTCGCACCAGCACTTTCTCGACCTGTGCGAGGTCGTGGACCATCCGAAACCGGCGGCGGCGGATCCGACAGGAGAGACCTTCACATTCGAGAAAGGCGCCGCCAAGTACGGCGGCGGCGAGGGCTGGGCGGACGTCTGGAAGAAGGGCTTCTTCGGCTGGGAGTACAAGGGCAAGAAGAAAGACCTCGAGAAAGCCTATGAC
>JADFQD010000146.1 GCA_022561975.1 Acidobacteriota bacterium | reverse complement strand
GGTGATGGTCTTGCTGGCGATCGCGATCTCGCTCGCCTTCGGCTCGGTCGGGCTCGCGGTCGGCATGCGCACCAACAACCCCGAGTCCGTGCAGAGCCTCTTCCCCCTGATCTTCGTCTTCCTCTTCCTCAGCTCGATGAGCCTGCCCCGCGACCTGATCCAGACCGACTGGTTCCGCACCGTCGCCACCTACAACCCGGTCAGCTACATGATCGAGTTCAAAGGTGGGATAGTCACCAAGAGGCAGGGCACGGTGAGCTTCGTATTAGTGAGGCAAGAAGGAGAGTACAGGATTCGTCATCTCCACTGGTCGTCACGCAGGAAGAGGGGCTAGAGGAGTCACGGGGTGCCCTTCGGAACTCCGTGCAGTTGGCGTGGAACGGGGGTGGGCGATCGTGGGCCTATCGGCTGGGCGCGTCGCGGGTGGGACTGGAAGTGTCCTTCAGCTGGAAGGAAACAGTAGCGGCCTCGCCTCAGCGTCCGCCGCCGTGGCTCCCGCCGCCATGACCGCCGCCGTGGCTCCCACCGCCATGACCGCCACCGTGGCTTCCGCCGCCATGACCGCCGCGCCCGCCTCCGTGACCGACCCGCCCATCGGAATGGCTCCTCGAGGAATGCCCGGAGCGCGCGTGGCCGGTGACTCGGTGACCAACGGCGAGGTGGCTCCGGCGGCTGTGGCCCACTGTCGAAGAGTGTCCGCCCCCGACCCGGCCACCGGCGGGGTGGCGGTTGTCGCGGTGGTGAAGAGCCTGACGCCCAACATGCCCCCCTGCCAAGTGACCGACGCGATGTCCACCAAGCCCGTTGATTGAGGCGTGGGACACTGAGCCATGGCCGTACCGAGTCAAGCCATGGTGGTTTGGCCCCAGGTGGTGACCGCCAAGGTGGAGGTAGTGGAAGTCGTACCACCACGAGTGTGGCAGAATGGACGCCCCGAGATAAATTCCTGCTCCGGGGCCGTAGTAGGTGGCGTAATATCTGGAAGGATAATAGTAGTCGCGTGTGACGGGCACCTGTTCGAGCCGCGCTCCGGTACGCTCGAGCAGGTAGCGGATGATCTCTTCGCTGACTCCGGCCTCACGCAGGCCAAGGATCTCGTCCGGACCGAGTTCGAAGTCGACTTCCCGATAGTCGAGAAACGCCAAGATCGTTTCGTCCGAGATATCGGCTCGTGCGAGGAGGATCACGTCTTCGAGAGTGACGCTCGACGGCGCCGCTTGCAGGGCGCCAGCGAACGCCAGAACGCTGCAGACCATGAGAATTCCCGAGACGATCCTTTGTCTTCCGGCGCCGGTCATGGCAACTTGCTCCCGACCTGCATTATATACGAGCCGCTCGGCGTCGTTGGGAAAGCGCTTGCTAGCGCGTCCATTTTCCGCGGCGATCGTAGTCGACGGGGACAGCTGACGCGAGGCGCTCGAGGTGGTGCCTCACTGAGCTCGGCAGCAGCTCGGCGGCGCCTCGGAGGCCGCCGCCCTGTCCGCGGGAACTCCTCAGAGCCTCGTAGAGGACTCCCAGCGAGTCGCCGTCGTGGAGCGCGACCGTGCGGCCGGGCGGCCTCCCCATGGCGATCGCTCCGAAATCACTCAAGAGATCGGCCCAGTACGCGGCCAGAAGGCCGCGCGTCACCTGCCGGCCGCTGCGAATTTGGTAGGCACGAGCATCGGCGGCGCTGATCTCGAGAACCATGATCCTCTGCCGACTCGCGCCGCTCTGGAAGACCACGCTCGGCCCGCGCGCCCCGTCGCTCTTGTAGAACGCGCCGTCGCCCAGTGCCAAGGCCGCGTCGAGTCGCCGCGCCACCTCCACTGCCCGGGCTTGCAGGGACAGGAAGGCTCCCTCGTCCCTGAGAATCAATACCTCTAGTCCACTGAGGGTCAGGGCCAAGTGTAGGTGATTTCCACTTCTTTCCTCGTGTGCGGGTTGGAACGCGACTAGAGGAGGGAGAGCGACCGCAGTTTGGGAATCTGTCGCAGGCAGCGGTCGATGGGGCACTGGAACGGGGTCGGCCGGGGAGGAGCGTTCGCTCAGACCTTCGGGTTCGTGGTGTTTCTGCCTCCCCGTGCCGGGGGCGTCGTCGTCGCTCTCTCGCACGCCGCGGGGCGTCTCTGCCGGGACTCTTGCAAGCATCGCCCTGATGACCGTCTCTTCGATTCCCAGCTGCTTTAGTCGGGGTAGGTCCTCGGCCTCCAGTTCGAACATAGAGGCGGTGGACTCGATCAGCGCGATGATCTGTTGGTCTGTGTATCCGTTGTTGCCGAGTTGGATGATGTCGAAGATGCTGAGCGCCACCGCCGGTCCAGGTGCCAAGGTCAAGACCAGCAGCCAGGGACCCACTCCGCGCAGTGCACGCACGAGCCGACCCTTCATCGGTGTAACGCCAAGAGAACTCGGGATGCGTGCAACTTCTCGGCCCACTCGCCGATGGTAGCATCGTGGCGCGACATCGGCTTCGATACGGCGATAGATAGAAGAAGGAGAAGGAGGAGCAGATGAGAAGACAACGGGTTCTGGTCGTTGGGCTCAGTGCTGGGTTCCTTTTGATGGCGGTCCATTTCGCTCGAGCTCAGAGGCTTCCGGATACGGCGACCGAGGTCGCGGCGGCGTACCTGGAGGCGATGGAAGCCTCAGACCTCGATCGGGCAGAGGCGCTCTTTGCCGGCGAGTCTTCGGTGTTCGAATCTGGAGGCGTGGAGGGCACCTGGCAGCACTACCGTGAGCACCACATCGGTGCGGAGTTGGAGGAGATCGCGTCATTCACCATCGCCAAGGGAGAGCCGGACGAGGTGGAGAGCGTCGATGGGAGCATGGCCTTCGTCACCTGGCCGATCGAATACACCATCGAGCTGAAAGAGGGGCGGATGATCGAGAGCAAAGGAACCGTCACCTTCGTATTCCTCAGAGAGGAGGGTCAGTACCGAATCCGTCACCTGCACTGGTCCTCCCGTAGGAAGGTGACGGCTGAAGGCTAATGGCGCTCGCCTGGGCGAGCCTGCGGCCTGCTCCAGAGCCACAAAACGACGTCTTCCTCCCTTTGGACCGCCCTTCGACCGCAAGGCCGGGAGCTAGCGGCAGCCCACTCGAATGGTGCCGCTTCCGGGTGTGATAGCCACCCCGACTTTCGGTCAGGCCTGCTCGGCTTTCTGAGAGATGCCTTCACGGAGGCGGGCCGGGCTTTGTAGCCGGATCCCCTCTGAGGGGCGTCGAAGGGGGCCAGATTTCCTCTTGACTCCGTACTATAGTACGGGGTTTATGCTTGGCAGCAGTCGGGAGGAACGCATCATGGAAGGACTGACAATCGGCCGAGTCGCCAAACGAGCAGGAGTTGGAGTCGAGACCATCCGGTTCTACGAACGCAAGGGTCTGCTCGAGGATCCTCCGCGTCGCGAGTCGGGGTATCGACAGTATCCCGAGGAAGCCGTCGCCCGGATTCGGTTCATCCGGCGGGCGAAGGATCTCGGGTTCTCACTTCGGGAGGTGGACGAGTTGCTGACTCTTCGGGTCGACCGGCGCACGAGTGCGTCCGAGGTCAGGCGGCGGGCCGAGGCCAAGATCGAGGATATCGAGATCAAACTCGCCGAGCTCGGGCGGATGAAGGCGGCCCTGGTGGAACTGACCGCCTGCTGCGAAGGCCGTGGGGCCACGGGCGAGTGTCCGATCCTCGAGGCCCTCGAGGGCGACTCGAGATCGGGAGCCGGGCAACAAACCGGGAGGTCACGAAAATGAAACGAGGAATCCTAAGGAACGGCTTTGCATTGCTGGCGTTTGCGGTGCTGGTGGCGCCGGTACCCAGCGAGGCGCGCATCGAGAGCGCGACGGTGGTTGTCGAGGGGATGGCCTGTCCCTTCTGTGCCTTTGGCATCGAGAAACGGCTCAAGAAGGTCGGGGGAGTGGGCTCGATCGAGGTCAACTTGGGCGCGGGTTCGGCCGCGTTGACGGCCTCCGATGAGGACTCGATTGATGTGTCGAACATCCCGGAGGCGATTCGGAAGGCCGGGTTCACGCCCGGCACGATCGAAGTTACCGCTGTCGGCACGATCAGCGCGGAGGATGGGGAGCGCCCTCTCCTCGAGGTGAGCGGCATCGATCAGGAGTTGCTCCTGGTGAATCTCTCGGATGGAATCGAGAGGAAGTCCGCCGAATTCGCCGCGAACGGCGTCGAGGTGCGCGTAATCGGCGTGCTCCATCTGCATCTGGAAGAACTGCCCGGGCTCGAGGCCGCAAAGATCGAGGCCGTCGAGTGATGTTCGATCGCATGGCCAAGGGCTCCCTCGAGATGACCGAAGAGCGCGGCGGAAGGGCCTCTTCCGGAGAGTTTCCGGCTGTTGTCATGGTTTGGTTCGGCGTCCTTTTGGCGGTCGCCGGGACCGGCTTTGCCGCTTCGATCACGTTCAGCACCGCCCTCCCGGTGACGAAAGGGCAGGGAATCGTGCGGATCCAATCCAAGTTCCTCGAGTTCGGTGCGGACTCCAGTCCACTCGATCGTGACTTGACGGTCCGGGTCGTGCCGGTGGTGGGCGCCTGGGGCGTCACCCAGAAACTCGCGCTCTTTGGGATCGCTCCCATCTTCGACAAGAATCTCCGGGTCTCGACCGCTCTCGGACGGCGCACCCGGAGCGTCTCGGGGCTGGGGGACGTCACCGTCCTGGCTCGCTACACTGCGGTTCAGCGCGACAGGCGCGGGAAGACTCTACGGTTCGCACCTTTTCTGGGAGTTGACGTACCGACCGGAGACGACGATGCTACCGACGCTCTGGGAAGGCTCCCCCAGCCCCTGCAGCTCGGTTCCGGCTCCTGGGACTACAACCTCGGAGCCATCGTCACGCGGCAGACTCTCGATTGGCAAGTCGACTCGTCTCTGTCCTACAAGGTCAACAGCGAGGCCAACGATTTCGAATTCGGGGACGAAGCGCGCTTCGATTTCTCGTATCAAAAGAGACTCCGGCCACGGGAACTCGGTGGAGGCGTTCCCAGGTTTGTCTATGGCGTGCTCGAGAGCAACCTGCTCTGGCACGGCCGGAACGAGGCCGCCGGCAGAGTCGACCTCGACTCCGGGGGCACGACCTGGTACCTGGCCCCGGGGATCCAGTACGTGAGGCGTCGCCTGGTACTGGAAGGTGCGATCCAGATCCCGGTTCTTCAGGACTTGAACGGAGCGGCTCTCGAGAGTGACTTCATCGGCACCCTCAGTGCACGGGCCAACTTCTAGGGCGATGCCCAGATCCTCACAAGCCTCGAGCGGCCTGGCGGCCGTGGCAGCGATTCCCTGGTGTTGCGTTCTGCCCGCCGTGCTGTCCCTCCTCTCTCTGACCGGAGCGGTCGCCGCACGGCTATGGCTGGTGCAACTCAGCTGGGTCCTCCTGCCTTTGAGCGTCGCCCTGCTGGGTCGTAGCCTCTGGCTCGTTCACGTACCCGACCAGGGCAGGCCATCCGCGCGATGGATCACTTGGATTGCGACCGTGCTGGTGGTAGCGCTCTGGGTGCCCAGACTATGGGCTTGGGTGGCGTTGTGATTCCGCTCCGGCGCCGAACGGCGGTTCATGTCAGCGTGATCTGGCTCGTTTTCGCCTCGTCGGCGTGGGCGCACGAGCCGCTTTTCATGGCCAGCCACGAGGCGCCGGGGAAGGGCGCGTTCGATGCGCATCTCGAGATCACCGGCGAGCGAACCGAGGCCGAGGACAAGACCGAGTACGAGGTCGAAGCGACCTGGGGCCTCACGCGAGATGTCGCCTTGCAGGTCGGGCTGCCAATGGTCGTCAAGAGCGGCGAGGCGAGCGAGTCCGGTGGCTCCCTCTCTGCGAGTGGATTCGGTGACCCGACCGTGCGCCTCAAGTGGCGGTTTTGGGATCGCCCTTTCCGTGGCGGAAGGTACGCCGCGGCGGCCTTTTTCCGCACGACGGTGCCCGTCGGCGAAGAGGGCTTCGGTCGTGACCGGCCGGCGCTGCTCGCCGGCCTCGCCCATGGCAGAGAAGGGCTCAAGCATTACTACTTCGTCGATGTCCGCTACGCCCATGCTGTCGCCGATGGAGGAGATCGGCCGGGAGATGCCCTCTTCCTCGACGCTTCCTACGGCTTGCGGCCGGTCAGGAGAGGGTTGGAGCAGACAGATGTGGTCTTTATCCTGGAGGGCAACTGGGAAGACCGCGACCGCGATCGCCATGAGAATGGCGTGGACACGACCTCGGGCGGCAGATTTTTCTCGCTTGCATTGGAGGCCCTCGTCTCGCCCTTCAACCGACTCATGATTCGAGGAGGCGTGCAGGTGCCGGTTTCGCAGAACATCCCTCGGGGCGCGCCAAGAAGAGATCTTGCCTTCCGCCTGGCGGTTGAATTTCGCCTCTAGGCGGCCACAACATCAAACTCTTAGGAAAAACCAAATGAAACTGACACGACCGAAACGCGGACCCCAGCTGTTGTGGCTCCTCGTACTACTCCCTTACCTGAGCGGGTCGGCCCCGCCGGCGTTGGCCAAGGAGATCCTCGAAGGAGTGGAGTCGAGCGAGAACCGCGTCTATATCCGGACCGATGGTCTCGCCTGTTACTTTTGCGCCTATGGGCTCGAGCGCTTTTTCAAGAAGACCGGCCGGATCGCGGCTTTCGATCTGGACATGCAAGAGGGCATCGTCGAGGTGGTGTTCGTGCAGGACAAGCCCCTGATTGCCTCGAAGACGCTTTCCCGTTTCGTTCACGACGCGGGCTTCGCGCCGCGGTGGATCGACGCCGAGTTGGTCGGCAGATTGGAGATCACCTCGACGGGGGATACCGTCCTACGGGTTCGAGAAACCGGCGAGCGGGTTCTTCTCGAGGACAACGATACCTTGCGTGGGTACCGGTCGAACGAGCGGCCGAAGGAGCGGAAGAACGAGCGGCAAGAACCGGCGGTCGTCCGAGTGCGGGGGAGGGCACAGGACGACGAGAATTCTGCGATGCGACTGGCCCCAGAGTGGATCCGCCGGGAGGCGCCCTCATGAGGCGGGCGGCTTCGTCTCAGCGGCTCAGGCGTTCGCTGGGAGGCTCCCTCGTCGCCCTGGCCGTGCTCATGGCGGTCGGCTGTCATAGGAGCTCTTCCGATAGCGTCGAATATGACCTTGTGCGTTTCTTGGGTGCAACCGGCGCCGAACCGGGACAGTTTCGTGAACCGATGGGAATCGCGCTGGGTCAGGGCGGAGAGCTCTATGTCGCGGACGCTCGCAACCGGCGCGTTCAGGTCTTCTCGCCGGAAGGGGACTTTCTGCGCCAGTGGGGGACCGAGGGAGACGGGCCGGGTGAGTTCGGGATGCCGGTAGACGTCGCGGTCGCGCCCGACGGTTCGGTCTACGTCTCGGACTACGAGCTGGACCGGGTGCAGAAGTTCACCCCTGACGGAACTTTCCTCCTCGGCTGGGGAGAGGCCGGCGAGGAGATCGGACACTTCGAGGCGCCTGCCGGACTCTTCGTTGGCCCCGAGGGCAGCGTCTACGTGGCCGACTTCTACAACGACCGCGTTCAG
>JADFQD010000145.1 GCA_022561975.1 Acidobacteriota bacterium | reverse complement strand
GTCATCCACGTGGGTACGGGCGATGTGACATCGACTAGCCGGACGCCCTGGTCGGTCCCGACGCGGATGGACTCGAACGCCGCACCGCCGGTCAGCTCGAAGATGAACCTGTGACCATTCACATACAGCCCAAATCCGGTGCCCGTGGTGGGCGGCGTAGCGGGGAGTGGTTGGGACAGGTTGGATCTGTTCTCTATATGGCCGGTGCGCGGGCACAGCGATCTGCTCATAAACGAGCTTTGACCTTTTGAAGTCCATGGCCGAGCGCCCGTGCCCAGGACCGCCAAGAATAGGTGTTCGAGAAATAGGTGCCCCCAGAATAGGTACCACCATTTTCTTGTAAGAGCCAATTAGAAGTGGGGTTTCGCCGAAAGGGTCACGAGCCCAGAAACCTCCTCACGGTATTCACGACCAAGAGCGTCGAGAAGCCTCCGTAGAAAAGGACCGCGACGACGAGGGCCGTGAGCCGCCAGAGGGGCAGGCGGAAGGGGTTGTGGCCGATGAATCTCCGATCTGCTTTTTCGACATCCGCGGCCAGCCTGCGCATGAGAAGAATCGTCAAACCCGAGTACAGGAACATGACGATCCCGGAGAGTGAGCCGGCGATCTCGAGAAGGGTCGGCGTGTCGCGAATGTTGGCGACGAAGAGAACCGAGATCGCAAAGGCGATCATCGCCCAGAGGACGTAGAAGTAGAGCGCGCTCTCACTCAGATACCGGCTGTTCGAGCGCCGTATTCGAGCGGCATTGGTCTTGAAGATATCGGCCGCCAGCCTGGCGACGTGGTCGAGAACGCCGAGGGCGCTGGTGAAGAAGATCGCCGCCACGGCGAGATAGAACACTGTGCTGACCAGTCCGCGCTCGCCGCCGGGAACGACGGTGCCTTCCACTCTCAACATCTCCATCCCGATGTCGAGATCCCGCCCGAAGAGCAGTGCGTGAGCGATCAGCATGAGGGTGACCAGCGCGATGGATCCCAGCCCCAGAAACGTGATCAACTGCTCGCGGCGCATCAAACGCCACCAGGCCGCCCACCGCTCCAGGTTCTTCGACGAGGGTTCGAAGAAGAATCCCCCCGAGGCCACGGAGATCACCTCACCGGTCAAAGGACTCGTCACCTTGGGGACGCGATTGCCCATTCCAAATCCCTTGTCTCGCACCCAGTGACTGGTCGCAAGATTGATCGACCCGCCGGCGCCGCAAAACGCCAGTGCCGCGAGCAGGGTCGCGATGTCGAGATCCGCCGGCAGGGCCGTCGGCACGCTGGCCAGCCCTTGACCGAACGCCTGAAATGTCGGCAAGCGAACCACCAGCAGAGCGATGAACCCGATCGCGACAAAGATGCAGGCGGCCAGCACCATCTGAACCCTCTCGACCGTTCGGTAGACAACCCGCGTTCCACTCAGGCCGACACCGATCGCCAGCAGCGACACCGCCGAGATCACCTCGGGGCGGCCTCCGAAAACCCACGAGAGAGCCGTTGCCCCGCCGGTGCTCCAGCCCGGCCAGAGCCAGGGCAGGGTCGAGCAGGCAAGGAAGACCCAGGCCAGAGGGCGCCACAGCCGGGCGAATCCCGTGATCACCGTCTCTCCCGTCGCGACGGTGTAGCGGGCGAACTCGGTATTGAGAACGTACTGCAATCCGAACGCGATCAGCGCCGGCCACAGCAGCAGGAAGCCGTACTTCATGGTCAGCCCCGGCCAGAAGTAGATCTCGCCGGAGCCGAGCGACGTCGCCAGCATGATCACCCCGGGGCCAACGAGAAGGGCCAGAGAACGTGGCTTCGGGAGATCCCGCAGCTCTACCGGTGGAAGCTTCTCCCGAAGGAGTCTCGGTACGGAGTTGGAGACTGCGCTCATTGGGAGGCCCTTCTAGCCTGAAGCGCCCTCACAGTCAAAGGCCGGCGTTCGCCGGCCGCAGCCCCGCTCGACAAGCGGCTCCTAAAGGCATGGGCAGCACAGCCCGGTATCACGATGACCACTGCGAAAGGTCCTTCACCGTCGGGGACGAAAAGGCGGTGATCTACCTCTACGCGAGTTCGAAGCCCCCGAGCGGGGACCGGATCGCTGACGGCGAGCGTGAGCAGTGCGCCGAGAGCCGTGGCGAGTACCAGTCGCTTTGTGTTCATCGGAACCTCCTCCGGTCGCCGCCGCTCCCACCGACGCGGGTAGCGCGAGAGCTATGCTGGTGTTACATCGGTATCTGGGCCGCCAGTTCGCCGCTACGCAATATCACCCAGCCGGTGGCAAGTAGCCACACGGTGTTGAGGTGAAATACCGGTGCGTAGTACTCCAGGTCGTCGGGTCGGGCCATGGTCACGGCGATCGCCGCGAATCCCAAAGCCGCAGCGGCGATTGCTATCCACGGCGGCAGGCCGCCGCCAAGCCACAGCCCAATGGCCAGCACGATCTGGCCGAAGCCGAAGAAAACCTGCCCGAAGCGCATCAAGCAGGTCACGTATTCCGTGGTCACCTGCAGCGACTCGACGAACTCTTGGATCTCGTCGCTTGACTTCTCGGCCATGTCGATCGCCCCCCAGGCGCCGAAGTGGTAGTAAAACGCCGCCGCCAGGGCGCTGACGATCAACCCGGCGCCGCAGACGCCGACCGCCGGCCACAGGACGATTCGAGCCCAGGTGTTCGACAGCAAAGATGCCAGTGCGATCAGCGCCATGAAGGTCATGACAAAACCGAAAAGGTGGATCCGAAACAACCAGATCCAAGTTCGCAAGCGAGAATGAACGTTCGAGAAGTCCTCGACCTTCAGGAACACACCCAGTTTGACGGGCAGCAGGGTCCAGCCGAGATTCAGCATCAGTGCAGAGGCGATCAGCAGCCCGCCGGTTACTTCTACGGATAGGTCCGTCATTGGAATTCCTTGTTGGGGTCAACCTTCGGGGCAATGAAGATCTCGGCGACGTTCGAGATCGGCCTTGACCGCCAGCCTGAACCGGTCGTGGTCGGAGGGGTGCCCCATCGATTTTATGTACCCGGCGATGTCTATCACTTCCACCGCCAGGCGGATAGTCTTGAACAGCCTCGGAAGTCGCTCTCCGGGAGCCTGCACATGATGGAGGCCACCGCTGTAGGCCAGGAGCATCCGCCCCTCTCCCATCACCCGTAGGATGTCTGCAACGCCTCCGCGAACCGTCATCGGGCGGCCATGGAGATCGAGTCCGTTGGCCCGTTTCATGCGCCCCTCGGGAGCGAGCAGGATCATATTGTCCGGATCGATGCTTGCCAGAACCTGCTCCCAGGTCTCGTCGCGCTCCCGAGTGATCGTTACTACGTTGCCTGCCAGGAACCGGAAGAACAATCCCACCAGCGGCCGCTTCATGGTCTTCTCGGCGGACGGCAACACCGCCTTGGTGGCCATTCGGTACAGAAAATGGTTGGGTGGAGCGGCCGCGAAGAGCCACTCGAAAAGGCTGGTGTGATTGAGGAAGGCTGTCAACCGAATATCTTTCCAGACCTCCTCTGGCGGCCCGCCGAGCCCGCCGACCCCGGTGACTTCGAGCCGGAAAAATACGCGACTGAACCCTTTGGCGGCGAGTAGCAACAGGTAGCTCAGGCGATGCCGAACGAGAACTCGGCGTCGCGAAGTCGGCGTCGCTGCTGGTTTTGGCATGTTGGTGCTCGAAACCATCGACTTCGAATTGGAGACTGCCGTTGACCGCCTCTGGAGGCGACTCTATACTGCGTCTTCGAGCCGGCGCGAGCACCCTGCGGATGACACGCTTAGGCGGCTCAGGGTTCCTTGAGAGAACGGATCGGGATGAGTCCTAGACGCAAAGGGCGAGAGCTCGCAGTACAAGCCCTTTACCAATGTGATCTGGGTGCCTGCGGAGCCGACGAAGTGTTGGGTCTCTTCCTGCCGACGGAATACGGCACGGAGGACGGCGAAGCGCCCGCCGAGCCGGGGTCCAAGAAATCTTTCATCTACGCCCAAACTCTGGTTCGAGGTACGCTCTCCAACCTGGAGGAGATCGACGATCTGATTCGCGGTCAGGCCGAACACTGGCGCCTCGAGCGCATGCCCGCGGTCGACCGGAATATTCTAAGACTGGCGGTTTTCGAGTTCCTCTACGAGGCGGATGTACCCAAGCTGGTGGTGGTGGACGAGGCCATCGAACTGGCCAAGAAGTTCGGGTCCAAGGACTCCGGCCGGTTCGTAAACGGCCTTCTGGACGGGCTGCTGAAGAACCGGGAGTTTCCCGGCGTGTTGAGCTAGCCTGACCCTCTCGGTTTTCATGGCGAACTACGATCACAAGACCATCGAAGCGAAGTGGCAAAACCGCTGGGAGAAGCGGCGTGCGGCAGAGATCGATCTTTCGAACTCCCGGAACAAGTACTACATGCTGATGATGTTCCCGTATCCGTCGGGAGACCGGCTGCATGTCGGGCACGGCCGCAACTACATTCTCGGCGACGCGCTCTACCGCTTTCTACGCATGCGCGGCAAGCGGCCTCTGAACCCGATGGGTTGGGACTCCTTCGGTCTGCCCGCCGAAAACGCCGCGATCGCTCGCTCGGTTCATCCTCGAGACTGGACTCTCGGCAACATTTTGGTAATGAAAGAGCAGTTCAAGCGCTGGGGAATTCTCTACGACTGGTCGAAGGAGGTTACCTCCTGCAAACCTGACTACTACCGCTGGAATCAGTGGCTGTTCCTGCGCATGTTCGAACAGGGCCTCGCCTACAAGAAACGCGCCGCGGTCAATTGGTGCCCGAGTTGCCAGACGGTCTTGGCCAACGAGCAGGTTGTCGAGGGCCGTTGCGAGCGCTGTCGGACCGAAGTGGTGCAGAAGGATCTGGAACAGTGGTTCTGGAAGATCACCGACTTTGCCGACCGACTGCTGGCCGGTCTCGACGAGCTCAGCGGTTGGCCCGAGCGGGTCAAGACGATGCAGCGCAACTGGATCGGTCGTTCGGAGGGTGCAGAGCTGGATTTTCGGGTTCCGGCGATCGATGAAACCTTGACCGTATTTACCACCCGGCCGGATACTGTGCATGGTGCGACCTTCATGGTACTCGCGCCCGAGCATCCCTTGGTGGAGAGGCTGCTGGGAGACAGCGAGCGCGATCAGGAAATCCGGACCTGGGTCGAAGGTATGCGCAACACGCCCAGGCTCGAGAGGGAAGGGGAGGGCGTGGCCAAGACCGGCCGCGACACCGGAGCGGTGGCGATCAATCCCGCCACTGGGGAGGAGATTCCGATCTGGCTTGCCAGCTACGTGTTGCCGGACTACGGCACAGGTTCGATCATGGCGGTTCCCGCGCATGACTCTCGCGACCTCGCCTTTGCGCGCCAAGAGGGGCTCTCGGTTCGGCTGGTTTACCACCCGGACGGCGAAGATGTTGACGCCGAAACGATCGAGGAGCCGATTCTCCACAAGGGTGTGATCCGCAACGCCGGACCCTTCGACGGTCTGCGAGATGGAGAGGGCACGGTAGAGAAGTTCATCGCCTGGGCCGAGGAAGAGGGCTTTGGCCGCGCCAAGGTCACCTACCGCTTGAGGGACTGGCTGATCTCGAGACAGCGCTACTGGGGAACACCGATCCCGATCGTCTACTGTGACAGTTGCGGCATCGTTGCGATTCCCGATGACCAACTTCCGGTCGAGCTGCCCTACGACGTCGAGTTCACCGGCAAGCAAGGCAATCCGCTGTCCCGGTCGGACGAGTTTGTGGCGGTCACCTGTCCAGAATGCGGCGCTGGCGCGCGCCGCGAAACCGACACGATGGACACCTTTGTCGACAGTTCGTGGTACTTCCTGCGCTACCTGTCGGCCAACGACGACTCACGGATGTTCAAGCGCGAGACGGCCGAAGCCTGGATGCCCGTGGATCAGTACATCGGGGGTATCGAGCACGCGATCCTTCATCTGCTCTATGCCCGGTTCATCTGTCGGGTGCTTCACGACTTCGGTATGGTCTCGGTCGAGGAGCCGTTCACGAATCTGTTCAACCAGGGCATGATCACGCGCTACTCGGAAGCCAGCGGCCGGGTGGAGAAGATGTCGAAGTCTCGGGGTAACACCGTCTCCCCCGACAAGCTCATCGAGGACATGGGGGCCGACACCGAACGGGTCTATACGCTCTTTCTCGGGCCGCCCGAGGACGAGGTCGAGTGGAATGACGATGCCGTCTACGGCGCGTATCGCTTTCTCAACCGAGTGGTCCGCATGCAGCAACGCTTGGCCGAAGCACCGGCTACGGGAATCGCGGATGAAGACCTCGAGCGTCTCACCCACAAGACCATCGAGAGGGTCACCCGAGACCTCGAGAAATTCAAGTTCAACACCGCCATTGCCGCGCTCATGGAGCATCTGAACGGATTATCGCGAGCGCTCGAAGACAAGTCGGCCTCGCGGCTGGTATGCGACGAGAGCTTCGACATCATGCTGCGGCTACTTCACCCGATGGCGCCGCATCTCACCGAGGAGCTCTGGGAGCAGAGAGGCCATTCCGACTCACTGCTGGACGTCGACTGGCCGGACCACGATCCCAGCAAACTGGTGACCGACGAGGTGGAGCTGGTGGTCCAGGTCAACGGTAAGCTCCGGGATCGGGTGGTGGTTCCAGCGGATGCGAACGAGACGCGAGTGAGGGATTTGGTGCTGGCAAGCGATAGAGTGTCGCGATATCTCGAGGGCCTGGAGATTGCACGGATGATCTTTGTTCCGGGACGGCTGGTCAACTTCGTGGTGAGGAAAAAAGGATGAAACAGTTGGCGGCGCTGGCACTGGTTGCAGTCCTTCTGAGCGGCTGCGGTTATGCCCTGGTGGGGCGAACCAGCACGCTCCCAGAGGACATACGTAAGATCTATGTCGAGGCGCTCAAGAACACAACGCGAAGATCGCAGCTCGAGCAGATACTGGCGCGGGCGATCGCGGACGAGTTCGTGACCCGACGGCGCTTCGAGGTCGTCAGCAATCGCAGCGTGACATCCGTGGCCGTACAGACCGTGCCGAAGACACAATACTACTGGGCAGTGGATACCTATATCGGCGACCCCAATGATCCAATCTTTGGACCTATTTTTAGTTTCCTGGCAGGTAATGTACCTCCCGTCGTCGATGCCGGTGACGATGTATTGACCTGGCTGGACAATGGCAGTGTAGAAGTAGGCCTTTCAGCGACGGTGGAAGACAGCGATCCAACGACATTGTTGTGGACAGTTGTTTCCCAGCCAAACGATCCCACCAGTCCGCAAGCCTTTATTGCCGACCCTACGGCCCTAAACACCACCATCACTCTGTCCGCTCTGGGTGAATATGTCCTCAAACTGGAGGCCCATGACGGTGAAAACCCAGGTCAGCCGGACACCTTGACGATCAATATATTCAGTGATCACTGCGAAGCGGCGAAGTCGTCCTCAGATTGGACAGCCCTGCCTGGAGATATCAATCTCGACTGTGTTGTGAATCAAGCGGATATGGATCTCTTGCTTGAGCAATGGCTGAATTGTAATGGCTTGGATTGCCCGGAGCCGGTTGCGCCGTAATGACGACTGATGCTTTTAGCGGAGGGGTCCTGGATGGTCAGGGCCCCTCAGTTGTTTTAACGGCGCCGGTAAGAAAGGAACTAGGCTCTGTCTGAAAACCCGA
>JADFQD010000026.1 GCA_022561975.1 Acidobacteriota bacterium | reverse complement strand
TTGCTCTCGTTCGCGCCCCGGAGGTCGCTAAACGCCAGCGCCAGATCATCGTCGCCGTCGCCATCGAAGTCCGCGGCGGCGGCGGCGCCGTAGTCGAACGGCAGCTCGGGAAACGAGGTCTCCGCCCACCGCTGGAACTCGAGATCCGTCCCCCCGAGAAAAATCACAGGTGGGCCCAAGCTCCGTCGAGGCGGACCGTGGACTAAGTCTAAGCGTCCATCACCGTTGAGATCGGCAAGGTCGAAGCCGTTACGCCACTGACCTGTCTGAGGCAAGCCGACACCGATCTCGACCCAGCTGGCCGGGGCGTCCGAGCCGGCGGCAAAGACGCTACTCAGGCTTGCGAGTACGAGGAATAGCCGGTGTCGCACGGATCTTCTTGCTTTTCCGCCCGCTGCCCTGCGCGTTCTTCTTTCTAGCCCGCTGCGCGGCAGCCCGCATACCCGAGGGCACCTGTTCGCCACAGATCGTGCTGGCAAGTTGGTGACCCCAGGCATCTCCCTGGCGGGACCTGTAGCGCTGCCGGGCCATCACGTAGCCGTGTCCGAAGCGCTCCACCTCGGCCGAACTGGTATTCAGGTTGAAGAAGGCCCAACCGCTCCTGAACGAACCCGAGTTGAGCGGCTTCTTGCCGACCGAAACTCGCTGGGTCTCGGCCGGGAAGGGGAAGCCATCAAGTTCTCTAAACTCTTCCTGCTGGTCGAAGACCACGACCTGGGTCGTGTCGAGCGGATACCAATCGGGGTCCTCGCCACAATCGAAGGGCCCCTGATTGACCCCCGAATCACGCCAGACGATCGCCTCGGTCTTGAATTTGTTCTCCTTTCGGTACGGAACGCTCCAGAGGGCGCCGCCGCACTCGCGGTTGTCGCTGGCGTCGTAACCGTTGTAACGACCATAGAAGGTAAAGTTGCCCTCCGTCGAAAGGCCGTCGCTGGTACCGGCTTCGATGGCGAATGCCGGCACGTCACGCAAAAATTTGCTGGAATAGGTCGTGATCGTGGCTTGCAAGAAATTGTTGTTGCTGGCCACTCCGGTGCCGCCATTCTCGAAGTAGCCGCTATCGTTCGGATAGAGCCGGGAGCAGGCGTTGACCGCATCGATCGTGATGTAGCCACGCGCCACCGCTCCGCTCCTTCGTGCCATGCACTGGCCATCGTGAAAGGCGACCGGATTTCCGATGTGAGCGAACTCCAGATCCTTGAGAGTAAAATCGTTTCCTGGGCTGAAGTTGATGCAACCCGATTCCGAACAAGATGTGCACTCGCTGGTGTCGAAATCGACGTCGTCGGGTATCGAGGCCACCGGAATCACTCCATCCAAAAAGAGCCTGTCCACATCGAATTCCTGCACGTCGAAGCCGGTCAGAAAGATGTCGAAGTTGAAGGTCGGCACCGAAAGGTCCGTCCAGAGGATGACATGAGCCAGGATCGGCGCCGCGTTGGTGTTGACGATCGTGATCTTCGTACGTTCGAGCTTTTTCGAGTGCCGTTTCTCAAAGTCGACCTCGAAGTAAGGAATCAGAAGGGTGGCGGCCGGCACGTTGTCGATCGCGCAGAGCTCCGCCGCTGCCGGACCTGTGAGCGCCGCCAAGAGCGAAATAGCGATGAGAGACTTCCGAACGATCATGCGCATCCTCCTTGTGTCGTAGCTGTAGACGAGACTCGAACCGACGCCCCAGACGCGATCGAACTCATATAACCAAAGACCAAAGGATTATACACAGACCTCCATGGGAGCCAACTGGGGCTGCCGGAAAGTAGGCGGTGCCTGTCAGCCTGGCGGTAGAGCTGGGGCGCGTCTAGATCTCGGCCGAAAGTCTGAGTGCTGACGAAGCCTGGCAAAAGATGGTGGAGGTGGATGGATTCGAACCACCGTAGGGCTTAGCCCGGCAGATTTACAGTCTGCTGCCTTTGACCGCTCGGCCACACCTCCTTGAATTGTCAATCCTGCCGCGCCTCGGAAACCGTTCGGAGCTTGGAGCCGGCAGTCGGATTCGAACCGACGACCTGCTGATTACAAGTCAGCTGCTCTAGCCCCTGAGCTATGCCGGCGAGAACCGTGCCGCGGGCCGGAAGTCTAGCCGCTCTGAACCGAGAATTGCAATCGCGAACGCTCCTCAGTCCCCGTTCCCTTGGCGCTGCCGCACCGCCTCGTAGAGGAGTGCCGCGGACGCGGTCGCGACATTGAGGGACTCGACCCGACCGCGCATCGGCAGCGCGACCAGCCGGTCGCAGAGCTTGCGGGTCCTCGGTCGAAGTCCCTTCTCCTCTCCACCCAGACACAGGCAGACCTTGCCGGTGAGATCGACATTCCATACCGGCTCGCCTGCGCCGTCGGCACCGTAGACCCAGAAGCCGTCTTTCTGCAGCGCCTGAATCTCGTTGGCCGAGTTGGTCACCCGGTCGATACGAAGGTACTCGGCCGCTCCGGCGGAGGTCTTGATCGCCGCGGCGGAAAGCGGCGCGCTACCTCGATCTCTGATCAGAACACGTCCGACGCCGGCTCCTTCGCAGACCCGCAGAATCGCACCCAGGTTGCGCGGGTCCTGAACATCCTCGAGCAGTACGACCAATTCGGCGTCCGCTCCGTGCCCTGGAGCCGTGCGAGCTCGAACTTCGGCCACGAAGCCGTTGTGAACCGCACCCGAGGTCAACTCGTCGAGCTTCCCGGCCGGATGGGACTCGGCTGGAACGCTACGTCTGCGGCAGAGTTTCTCGATCTCCATGACACGGGCCCGTTGGGCGCGATCGCTGAGCAAAACCCGCTCGACAGCTTGCGGGCGCAGCCGTAGGGCTTCGCGGACCGGGTGAAAGCCGTAGATGAGCATGTCGAGGAAAAAATACAGAGTCGGGAGGGGACACCAAGGAATGGTGTCCCCGAATGGTGTCCCAGATCTAGCCGACCAGGATGTCCTTCTCTTTGGTCTCGAGCGACTTGTTGATCTCGGCGATGTAGTGATCGTGAAGCTTTTGCATCTCTTCGTGACCGCGATGCTCGTCGTCTTTGCCGATCTCTTTTTCCCTTTCCTTCTCTTTGAGCGCCTCATTGCCGTCGCGCCGGCATTGGCGCACCACATTCCGAGAGGCCTCGGCGATGTCGTGCGCCTTCTTCACGATCTCCTTGCGGCGCTCCTCGGTGAGCGGCGGCACCGGGATCCTGATCAATTTGCCGTCGTTAGAGGGATTGAGCCCCAGATCGGCCTTCAGAATAGCCTTCTCGACGGCGGCAATGGCCGATGGATCGAACGGCTGCGCCACGATCATGGCCGCCTCCGGAACCGACAAGTTCGCGAGCTGATTGAGCGGAGTGGGCGTTCCGTAGTAGTCGACCACGACGCCATCCAACATCAAGAGAGAGGCTCGCCCGGTCCGCAAGTGCTTTAGTTGATCGTGGAAATGATCCACGCCCTGCTTCATTTTCAGCTCGATCTCGAGAAACAACTCCTGCATTTCATCCCTCCCTAGCCTGGCTGGTCGTGATTCTGCCCCCTCGAGTCTCGCGCCGGAGCCACCGAGCTGTCAACGGTCAGGCTCGGGGCCGATCTGTGTCACCGATCCAGGATCCGACCTTCTCGCCACACACCACGCGTCGAACGTTGCCCGGCTCGAGCAGCTTGAAGACCACGATCGGAACCGCGTTGTCTCGGCACAAGCTGATCGCGGTCGCGTCCATGACCCGAAGATTGCGCTCCAGGACCTCCTGGTAGGTCAGGCACTCGAGCAGCTTCGCATCGGGATCGGTCGCGGGATCACTGGTATATACGCCGTCTACCGAAGTCGCCTTGAGCAGAACCTCGGCTTGAATCTCGTTGGCTCGCAGAGCGGCGGCGCTATCGGTAGTGAAAAACGGATTGCCGGTTCCGGCGGCAAAGATCACGATCCGGGCCTTCTCCAAATGGCGCATTGCGCGCCTTCGAATGAAAGGCTCGGCGACTTCTCGAATGTCGATCGCGGTTTGAACCCTGGTCGTCACGCCCCGTTTCTCGAGCGCGTCTTGCAGCGCCAGAGCATTGATGACCGTTGCCAACATCCCCATATAGTCGCCGGTCACTCGGTCGAGCCCTCGGTGACTGGCGGCAAGACCGCGAATAATGTTGCCGCCACCCACGACGATCGAGACCTCGACACCGAGGTCATGGACCTTGCGGATCTCATCGGCGATCTGGGCGACTATCGGCTCCTCGATGCCGAAGCCTTTGTCTCCCATGAGAGCCTCACCCGACAGTTTCAACATGATGCGTTTGAAGCAGGGCGAATCTGTCATGGGCTGCTCCGTTGTATGCCTCGGGCTTGTCCGCTAGCCGGCGGCCTGCTTACGAACTTCTTCGAGGAAGTCGTTCCGGCGTTTCTCGAGTCCCTCGCCGAGCACGAAGCGCTCGAACCGTCGAATCTTGATCTTCTCTCCCATCGCCGTGATCGCCTCGGTGACGAGTTGCCCGACCGTCTTGTCTGAGTCTTTGACGAAGGGCTGCTCGGTGAGCACGTTCTCGGAGAAGAACTTCTCCATCTTGCCGTTGACGATCCGGTCGATCACGTTCTCGGGCCTGCCGGATTGAAGAGCCTGGTCGCGATAGATCTCGCGCTCCTTGTCGACCACGCTTTCGGTGACCTCCTCACGCTCGACAAAGCGCGGATCGGCCGCGGCGATATGCATCGCGATGTCCTTGACCAGATTCTGAAAGTCATCGGTTCGCGCTACGAAGTCGGTCTCGCAATTGACTTCCACCAAAACGCCGATCTTGCCACCGGCGTGTATGTAGGACAGCACCATGCCTTCAGCCGCGATTCGTCCGGCTCTCTTGGCCGCAGCCGCAATACCGCTTTTTCGCAAAAAATCGACCGCGGCGTCCAGATTGCCGTCCGCCTCCTGAAGCGCTTTTTTGCAGGCCATCATCCCCGCACCGGTGCGCTCCCGGAGCTCTTTGACCATCTGTGCTGTGATTGCCATGAGCTTGCGTCTCCTTCACTTTCTCTCGAGTACACAGAGGGCCAGTCGCCCGGAAAGGAACTCGCGGCGCGTCTGGCCTCAACTCTTCGGCCCTCGTGGGCTGAATCCCTTGCGTTTAGTTGACCGAAGTCCCGGCGTCCGTTTCGGCTGCAAGCTCTTGCGGCTCTGCGGCCGGTTGCGTTTCTTCCGTGGGCTCGCTTGGCGCCTTCGCCGCTTCGGCGGCTTCGGCGGCCTCGGCGGCCTGCTCCTCTTCTTCCTGCAGCGCCTCGGCTTCCGCCTTGGCCTGGGCGGCTGCTTCGGCCTGGGCCGCAGCCTCTATGGCCGCCGCCTCGACCTCTTTCGAAAGCTCGTCGGCGCCTTCCAGGTAGGCGTCGGCTATCCTGCTGGCAAATAGGCGGATCGTGCGAATCGCGTCGTCGTTACCGGGGATCGGGTACTCGACGATCTCTGGATTGCAGTTGGTGTCGACAATCGCGATCACCGGAATGCCCAGTTTGGTGGCCTCGGCAGCGGCGATCGACTCTTTCTTGGGATCCACCAGGAACACGGCGTCGGGAAGCACGTCGAGATCGCGGATGCCCTCCAGGTTGCGCTCCATCTTTACGCGATCGCGCTCGAGGCGTAGGCGCTCTTTCTTCAGTAGCGGATTCGCCGTGTCGGCCATGCGCACCTCGATCTCTTTCCAGCGATCGACCGACGCTCGAATGGTTACGAAGTTGGTCAGGGTGCCGCCCAGCCAGCGATGGGTCACGAAGTATTGTCCGCAGCGTCTGGCTTCCTCGGCGATCACATCGCGCGCCTGGCGCTTGGTACCGACAAAAAGAAGGCGGCGCCGGGTGCGACCCATTTCGCGAACGTAGTCGACAGCCTCGAGAAACAACTCACGGCTCTTCTGGAGGTCGATGATGTAGATCCCGTTGCGCTTGCCGAAGATGTAGGGCTTCATCTTCGGGTTCCAGCGCCGGGTCTGGTGCCCGAAGTGGACTCCCGCTTCGAGCAGTTCCTTCATGCTTACTTGAACCAACGCAATATCCCCAGCTATCTCTTGCTGAACTGAAAGCGTGCGCGAGCGCCTTTGAGCCCGTACTTCTTCCGTTCTTTCTTGCGCGGATCGCGCGTGATGAACCCACTGGCCTTCAGTCGTTCGCGTAGCTCGCCGTTGTACTCGACCAGCGCTCGGGTGATGCCGTGCCGAACGGCGCCCGCCTGCCCCGACGAACCGCCGCCCCGCACCGTAACCGAGATGTCGAACTTCTCGGCCGTCTCGGTCAGAAGTAGCGGCTGGCGCACGATCATGCGTAGCGCGGGGTTCGGGAAGAAGTCCTCGAACTCGCGTCCGTTGATCTTCAAACCTCCAGAGCCGGGGCGCATGAAAACTCTTGCCGACGCGGTCTTTCTTCGACCGGTTCCGTAGTACTGCAATTCGCTCAACTAATTCTCCTGTCCGGTCTAGCTGACCAGGGGCAACGTTTCGGGCTGCTGTGCTGCGTGAGGATGATCCGGACCCGCATAGACTTTCAGTTTCTTCAACTGCGCCCGACCCAGTTTGTTCTTGGGCAACATGCCCTTGACGCTCTTTTCGATCAGGCGCTCCGGGAAGCGCTCACGAAGGCTGGCGGCGTTCTCTTCCTTCAACCCGCCGGGGTGAGTGCTGTGCCGGTAGTACATTTTCGCCAGTTCCTTGTTGCCGGTCAGAACCGTCTTCTCGGCATTCACGACCACGACAAAGTCGCCGGTATCGATGTGCGGCGCGTACTGCGGTTTGTTCTTGCCGGTTAGAACTCGCGCGATTTGGGTGGAAATGCGACCCAGCGTCTTGCCGGCCGCATCCACGATGTACCAGCGGCGCTCGATTTCGCCGACTTTGGGGCTGTACGTACGGATCATTTGGTGACTATTCGCTCGCCTTTGAGAAGACGCAGCTGGACATTATTCACCCAGCCTTGCTGGACCCAAGGGCTCATGATCTTAGGCAAGGCACCACCCGGCTGTCAAGGTTGGGAGCACGCTTGTTGGGAGCGCCCTTTTCGAGGGGGGTTTCTGGAATCATTGCCCATCGAAGGCCGGGATAGACTCCTCGGCTGTGAGCCAGTCGAACGCGAACCTGGACAAGAGTGGCGGCGCCATTCAAGCCATGTTCGCCGGCGTGGCGCCGCGGTATGACCTCTTGAATCACTTGCTATCCGGTGCGTTGGACATCTCATGGCGCAGAAAATCAGCGGCCAGCCTCGAATTGACCGAAGACGCAAGAGTTCTGGACCTGTGCTGCGGTACCGGCGACCAGGCTCTGGCGGTCCGAAAGCGTGGCGGACAGGTGATCGCGGGCGACTTCTGCCTCCCGATGCTGGCGCTGGCAAAGCGCAAATATTCGCGGCATTCCGTGCGACGGCCCCAAGGGCTCGCCGCCGATGCGCTGGCTCTCCCCTTCGGCGATGATCGCTTCGACGCCGCCACGGTCTCGTTCGGCCTGCGCAACGTCGCCGATCTCGGCGCCGCGCTGGCCGAACTGCGACGAGTACTGCGTCCCGAAGGACAGATCGCAATCCTCGAGTTTGCGCTGCCCGAGCCACCCTGGCTGCGCGCACCCTATCTGCTCTATTTCCAGAGAATCTTGCCGGTGCTCGCAAAACTGGTATCACCCCGGGGTTCGGCCTACTCGTACTTGCCGTCCTCGGTGCTCGAGTTTCCGCAGCGCGCCGAGTTCGTCGAGCACATGGAGGCGGCCGGCTTTCACAAGGCTCGAAGCCGCGACCTGAGCGGCGGGACCGTCTGCCTCTACTCCGGAGCCGCCCCGTGAATAGGGTAGGCGACGCGAAAATTCTAGACGGCTCCGCCCTGGCGAAGACCATCCGCTCGGAAGTCGCCGAGGGCGTCGCCCGGCTGCTGGCCGGCGGAGGGCGTCCACCCGGCCTGGCGGCGATTCTGGTCGGCGACCACCCGGCCTCCGCGATCTACGTGGGCAGCAAGGCCCGCGCAGCAGAAGCCGCCGGCTTCAACCACCGCACAGTTCGCTTCGACGCCGACACCTCCGAGAGAGAGCTCGAGCGCGCGATCGACGAGCTCAACGAGGACGACGCGATCGACGGCATCCTGGTCCAGCTGCCGCTGCCCGACTCGCTGCGCATGCGGCCGATTCTCGACCGCCTGGATCCCGCCAAGGATGTCGATGGTCTGCATGCGGTGAACACGGGGCGCCTCTGGCTGAGCCAACCGGGGCTCTTCCCGGCAACACCGATCGGCATCGTCGAACTTCTCGACCGCTCGCAACTCGAGCTCGAAGGTAAGCGCGCCGTCATTGTCGGGCGCAGTCATCTGGTCGGGAAGCCCCTGGCCGCGCTGCTGCTCGAGCGTCAGGCGACGGTCACGCTTTGCCACTCCCGAACCCGAGATCTGCAAAGCGTGACCCGTGAGGCCGACCTCCTGGTGGCCGCGGTCGGCAAGCTGGCCCTGATTGGACCCGATTTCGTCAAACAGGGCGCGGTAGTCATCGATGTCGGGATCCACCGGATCACCGAGGTGAGCGAGGTCGAAAGACTCTTCCCGGGCAACGCGGCGCGGCGGGCCGCGTTCGAGCGCAATGGCAGCGTCGTCGCGGGTGACGTTGACTTCGATCGTGTGGCTCCCCGCTGCTCCGCGATCACCCCGGTCCCTGGAGGCATCGGTCCCCTGACCGTGGCGATGCTTCTCGCCAACACTCTGACGGCCTCACAACGCCGTCAAGGGAAAGGTGGCGAGTGAGTCAGCCGGTGACTAGTGGACTCTCTGGTGGACTCACCGGCGGCCTCACCGGTGGCTTCACCGTCGGCCTCACCGGCGGCATCGCCTCCGGCAAGTCGACCGTCGCCGGCTGGCTGGCCGAATCCGGTTTCACGGTCATCGACGCGGACGATGTGGTAGGGCGTCTCTATCAAAGCGGCCAAGCCGGTAGCGACGTCGTGCGCGCGTTGTTCGGGGCCGCGACTCTCGATCCCACAGGAGCGGTAGACCACGCTCGGCTGGCCGAGCGAGTCTTCTCCGATTCGCAGGCACTCGAGTCGTTAGAGGAGCGAATCCACCCTCTGGTCCGCGCCCAGTTCGCTGAGGCCGCCCGACGCTCCGAAGCGCCCGCCGTCCTCGAAGCCACCTTGCTGGTCGAAGCCGGCTATGCGCCCGACTTCGACTTGGTCGTGACCGTCGAGGCCGAGGCCGAGCGGCGAATCGAACGCGCTGTCGCCCGAGGACTTTCCGAAGCCGAAGCTCGCGCTCGATTCGAAGCCCAGGCCGATCGTGGATTGCGTGCAAGAGCCGCGCATCGGGTTCTGCAGAACGACGGCTCTCTCGAAGACCTCCGCGAACAGGTAGACGCGCTCATCGACTGGATTAGGCAAATTCGGCAGATTCGGGCGCTCGAAACCCGACAAGAGACATGACGGCAGCCATGCCTTCGGCCACCCCTTCGAGCGCCCGACGGCGGCTCGATCGAGCCGCACTGGTGACCGGGAATCTCGACAAGCTCGCCGAGGCCGAACGGATTTGCGGCTTCTCGCTGCGCCATGAAGAAATCGATCTCCCCGAAATCCAGTCGAGCGACCTGGCGGAAGTCGCTCGCGAGAAAGCGCTGGAGGCCTGGCGGCGCCTGCAGCAACCGGTGATCATCGATGAGACCTCTCTCGAGCTGGCCGCTCTGAACGGGTTCCCCGGGCCGCTGGTCAAGTTCATGTTGGACGCGGTCGGTCCTGAGGGAATCGCCGGCACAGCGGCCGCGCTGGCGGACTCAGGCGCGAGCGCTGTCTGCCTTCTCGTGCTTTACGACGGACGCGACATGGTCTTCGGACAGGGTCGCACCCAGGGCCGGCTCGTGCTTCCTGCGCGCGGAGCCGGCGGCTTCGGTTTCGATACGGTGTTCGAGCCCGAAGGAGAAATCCTGACCTTCGCCGAACTGGGTGACATCGGCAAAGACGAGATCGGACATCGCGGCCGCGCCTGGCGCGCCCTTGTCGCCGAGCTGGCATAGCCTGGCGAGGGGCGTTCTCCGACAGGCACTGACAGGGGGCTGACAGGCGCTGATAAGCTTTCGGCGGCTGCTCTCTGGAGGACATCAATGCTTCATTTGCTACCGCTGCTATCCCTGCTACCCCTGCTCCCGACACTGGGCTTGGCTTGCTTCACGACAGCGGCGCCACCGATCCCATCCGAGAAACTCGAAGCCGACGCCGCAGCCGGCCCCGAGGCCGTCGAGACCGTTGCAAGCGCCGGGTTCCAGGCGGTCATCGATCCGGTCACCGGCCAAATCGTAAACAACCCGACCGACGCCGAGCTCGAACGGCTCTCCGAGGGAGTGGCCGTCCGAAAACGCCGTTCGGCCTGGGAGTTGAGGGATTTCTCACTGCCGACCGGTGGCCGTGGCGTATTCCTCGACGGGTGGGCCGATCACTCCCTGGCGGTCGAGGTCACAGCCGAAGGACAGATTCGCAGCGTGTGTTCACAGGGTGACCAACATACGAAGACGCCAGCGCGCCATGAGGGCAACGAGCGATGAACCGGCGGTTGCTGACATGCGGATGGGTTCTTGGCCTGGTTCTCACCGCGGGCGGCCCGGCTGCCGAACCCGCCGACGCTGCCACGGTCAAGGCGAAGATGCGCCGAAATCCCAAGCTCGCAGCAGGGGCGGACGCCGATGGACGCGTCCTCCTGTTCACGCCGAAACCGGTTCAAGTCGGCTCGACCCACTCCCACTTCGACACCTCGGCTTCGCCCAATCTTCTGATGGAGCCGTCGATCAGTTCGGATCTCGAAGTCTTCGATGTCGACCTGACCGAGCAGGCCATGCAGGACTTGGGATGGCCGCTCGGCACCGCCAATGTTCAGGTCACCTACGACGATGGCGCCAACGACGGATTCAACGATCCCGTACTGGGAGAGGTGAGAAGAACTGCCCTGGAAATGGTCGCCGGAGTCTGGGGATTGATTCTCGGCAGTTCGGTCAACGTCAACGTGGAGGCGAGCTTTGCCGAACTCAGCTGCGGTGAGACCGGAGCCACGCTGGCGCAAGCCGGTCCCCGATTCGTCTTTATGGACTTCGCCGGAGGTGAGCCGGGAACCTGGTATCCGGGAGCGTTGGCCGAGTCCTTGGCTGGTGAGAATCTAAGTCTCTCCGACGATTCGAACCCGGACGCCGCGGATCTGACGATCACCTTCAACAGCAATATCGACAAGGAGTGCCTGCGAGAGGGAAATCGCTACTACTACGGTCTCGATGGCAACGTCCCGATCGGCGAGTTCTCCTTTGTGACGGTGGCGCTGCACGAAATGGGACACGGCCTCGGTTTCGTCGGATTCATGGATGAGGAAACGGGTGAACTCTTTCGCGGTGCGCCCGACATCTTTACCACCCTGACCTACGACACCAAAAAGGAAAAGCACTGGGACGAAATGACAGACTCCCAGCGCAAGACGTCCGCCAAGCGCACCCGTGAAGTCAGCTTTGACGGCGACAAGACCACGGCCCGCGCCGCGGGCTTCCTCGAGGGTCGAGCCGTGCTCGAGATAAAGAAGCCGAAGAGTCTTGCCGGAACCTATGAGGTCGGCACCGCGAGCTTCGGTCCCAGTCTCGAGAAGAAAGGCATCAAGGGCCGCCTGGCTCTGGTGGATGACGGCAGCGCGGACCCGACCTTCGGTTGCCAGCCGTTGATCAACGGCAACGAGGTCTCGGGCAAGATCGCCGTGATCGACCGCGGAGAGTGCTTCTTCGTCATCAAGGTGCGCCACGCGCAAGATGCCGGAGCGAAGGGCGTCATCATCGTCCACAACGAGAGCGGTTTTCCTCCCGACCTCGGCGGCTCCGATAGCTCGATCGAGATTCCTTCGGTTCGGATCGGTAAGAAAGACGGGAAAAAGATCAAGCGCGCGCTCAGGAGGTAACGGCGAGCCGGCTAGCCGCCGACGCGGATCGTCTCGTGAACGAAAAAGGCCTCGCCCGCGATCTCGTCCCGAATACCCACGGCGAGCCGGTTAACACCCTTGCGCATCACCAACTTCAGGTCGTAGGTGACGTGCTGACTCAAGGCCTTCTCCAGCTCTCCCGCGGGAATCGTCACCGTCACCGGTTCTTTTTGCTGAACCGGAGACAATCGCCCCTCGTCATCCATCACGGTAACCGTGATCCGGAAGCGACCGATATGCCGCTCGCCCTGTGGGACGAGGGTCAGACTGCTGAGCGGGATCCTGATCTCCACGGGAACCAAATAGCTGTTGCCATCTCTCGGACGGGGTCGCTCGAAAACCACACGCGCGTTGATATCGTTGCGCTGGAATCCGAAGTAGAGAGAGGACAGCGATCCGTCCGCCATCCGCGACTGTGCGGTCTGGTCGCGGTACCCTCTTCGATGCCGTACCCGAAGGCCCTTGCGCACCTTGACCTCTAGCTTGTAATAGCGACCACTTCCGTTATGGCCCGGATGGAATCCCAGCGAGTAGAAGTTGCTGAAATCACGCGACATCCGGTCGAGAGACGCCTCGACCGCGTTGGTGTTGGTAAACGCTATACCACCGGTTATGTCCGCCATCAAATACAGGGGTTCCTGGAGATTCGCGTTGTAGATGGAGTCAACGTAGATCCGCCCGCCACCCTGACGGGTACCCCCCTCTTCGGCAGAGAGAGAGCTGTGAATCTCGGCGCCACCGGCATCCAAGGTGTAGAAGGTAACCCCGCTGGTATTGGCCTGAGCCGCCAAGCGCCGGAACTCGGGCTGCAGGTCGTACGCAAACGCCTCACCGCGAGCGCTTGCCCGCGGGAATCGCTCATCCACGGCAATAAACAGGTCTTCCGCAACGCTCATCGGAAGGCCGTCGCTGATGTAGAGCAGCGCCTTCCTACCCTGAAGACCTGAAAGCGCCTGCATCAGATCGCCCAGCGCCCTGAGAGTAAAGTCCATCTCAGCGTAGACCAGATCGGCATGGGAACGGGCAGCCGAAATCGCCGCGCCTGCCCAATCGACCTCCTCGATCTCCTCCAGGGCCCGGCGCCTGCCGGCGAGGCGGTCCACCTGATGCCCCGAAAGAGCTTGCAGCTCTTCCAGGCCGACCAAGACCAGTCTGATGTTGGTGGTAAACGGCTGTCGAACGTGCAGCGACCGATCGTAGCTGACCAGCATCACCTGATCGTCGGGCCCTAGCTTGCCGTAGAGAAACCCCTGGAGCCTATTCAGCACCCGGTTGCGGTTGGCCGGAGCCAGGTTGAAGTTGTCGACGTAGACGATCAGGTAGAGGCGCTGGTCCTCGGGCAGAGTCGGGATCAGGGGAATCGGAGGACGCCCCGGGACGACCTCCGGCGCCACCCCTTCGACCACGCTGCCGGCGGCGGGCCTACCTCTTTCGACGGCAAAGAAGTTGGTTACCTCGACCGGACGGCCGTCCTCGAAGATCTCGAAATCTTCCTTCGCGAGGCCGGTAATCGGTTCTCCCTTCTTGTCGGTCACCCAGACCAGAACGTTCACCAGGTTTACATTGACCACTTCGAAGAACATCTCTTCGGGTACCTCTCCGGAGACTGTGTCCGGGTTGGCCGTGTCCGCCGAGGTCTGAGCGGCTGCCGGGCTCGATATCCATCCGATGGCCACTAGGGCCATAACCGCACCGAGCGTCGAAAGGCCTTGGTAGACGTGACTCCCAAGACGGCCTGCTGGATAACGCACTAGAATCCTTTCCTAGGAACCGCTACGCGGGCGCCGCCCCGGGCGGCGTTCCTGGCCGACCAGCACGTGCTCGAATACAAACGACTCGGTGCCGGAGATCTCATCCCATACGCCGACGGCGATCTTGGGAGTCCCTCTCTTGACCTTGAGATTCGTGCGATAGCCGATCTCGGGGTCGGTCAGATCGCCCGTAGCCTGAAGCGGAAGGCTCACGGGCAACGGGAACCGCTGAATCTCGGACATGCGGCCCCCCTCGTCCTGAAGAGCTAAGAAGATCTGAAGCCTGCCCTCTCGAGTGGCATCGTTGGGCAACAGAAGAACGCCTCGCAGGGGAATTCGAATTATTACCGGCAGAATGTAGGTATTGCGACCGCTTTTCTCGGGCTCTCCGAACGCCAAGCGCACGTCCAGAGGATTCTGCCGGGTGTCGAGCAGGAGAGAGGCGAGGGTCCGGTCGGCCACCTGTTCCACGACCGGCTTGTCGACGTAGCCGCTGCGGTTGCGCGCCTTCAATCCCTTGTGCTTCGTCGTCACCTTGATGTTGTGGTACTCACCGTCTCCACCTCCTGGAGAGGCGTAGCCCAGCGAGTAGAACATCTCGAAGTCTCTCCCCACCCGGGCCAGAGCCTCCTTGACGTTGAAGGAGTTGAGCAGCGCCGCGCCACCGGTTCGCTCCGCCATCTCGACCAGCGGTGCCTCCAGATTGAAGTCGCGAATCGTGTCGAGAGTCGACATCGAAGCGTTCACCGCGAATCCGAGGCCGCTGTAGTCCGCCGTCAAACCGCCCGAGCCGAGGCCGCCTCGAGCATCCAGCGTATAGATCGTCACCCGCTGAGCGTTGGCTTCACGAGCGAGGGTCTTGAAGAGCTCGACCTCGCTGTCTGCATAGCGGTCAAAGTTGACCTGCTCATCGCGTCCGAAGAGGTCGGCATAGAACGTGTAGAGCTCCTCGCCAGGTGTGTTCTGCAGGCCGTCACTGACGTGGAGAATCGCCTTGCGCCCCGGCAAGCCGGCCAGGCTCCGAAGCGTCAGTTGCAACGCCCGCGCCGAGCGCCGAACGTCGTCACGCGCGGAATCCGCATAGCTCTTCATTGCGATTTCAGCTCTTCCGGGATCATCTTCCTGCTGAGCACCGATCATTTCCTCGATCGCAGCTCTGCGCAGGAACTCGTCGATATTTCCGCTCGTGGCGTACTTTCCGATCTTATCGAGGGCCCGAAGGATCGGCTCGCGCTCGCGGGTGAAAGGCAGCACCACCTCGAGCTTGCGATTGTGAGTCACGATCATGACGTTGTCGCCCTGAAAGGCCCGTTCGTCGAGGAAACCGCGAAGCTCCTTGAGCACACGCTTGCGGTTGCCCGGCTTGAGGCTGAAGTTGTCGATGTAGACGATCAGGCTCAATTGCTGGTCTACCGGCACCGGCTTGCGCACCGCGCTGGTCCGCCCCCCCGCCCGCCTGCCGGTACCGTTCTCACCCTCGAGGATCCGGGTCAGCCGATCCTCGCGCTCGACCGTGAAGAAGTTCGTGATCTCCACCGGCCGCCCATCCTCGGTAATCTCGAAGTCGTCCTTGGTCAGCCCGAACACATGTCGCCCCTGGGAGTCGGTGACGAACACTTCGACGTTGACGATGTTGACGTCGATCCGCTCGACGAACACCGGCGGGCTCGCGTTCTCGTTGCCCTGGGCAAGAGCGAGCGAGCCCACGCACGAAAGCAGAACAAGCTGAAGGATCGGAGCGCGTTTCATCGAGTTTCCCTGCCTTTCTGCTTGCCTTGCGTGGCAATTCTCGTGCCGCTCACCGGCACAGGGCCTGGATCCCTATCGCCGGGGTTCGGCTGGATCGAACCCCTTCCGCCCGTTCTGAGCCTACCCGAGAGCTCCTCCCGAGTCGAACCGCCGGGAAGGCGAAAAATGAGCATCAGGACTTACGCTCCGAACTATCGTGAGGCGCCCTTGACGGCGGCGGTTCCTGAATCCACCTGCGGAACATCCTGCGAAGCCGAAAAGAGGATCTCATAATCGGGCCGACCCTCGGTGATCCGGATGTGGTTTCCGACCCGAACGGATTCAAATTCTTGAACCAACCCCGCGGGCCATCGGACTATCAGACGGTCCACCACCTCGGCCTTACCGAGACCGAACCGAACTTCGTTTGCCTGCGAAGAAGCGAAGTTGGTATCCGGGAACATCTGCCGCATCAACCGCTTGCCCCCCGCTTCGGCAATCACCGTGGCGCCGATACCCAGTCGGTTGCTCTTCACACCGTTGAGGGAAACCACCAGCCGGCTGGTTGGAGGGAAGCGATTGGCGTAGATCCTGATCGGACCGCCGCCTGCTTGTCGGACCAGGATGTCAGGCTGGAGATCGCCGGTCACGTCGGCGACCATTGCACCTCTGCCGTCTCCGTCGGAGTCCGCAGTGGTTAGGTAGCCGACCTCGATGAACCGGTTCGAACCGAAGTTCAGAAAGACCTGATTCGGCTCGTAGGCGCTCACATTGAGGGGGCGGTTGTTCATCTTCCACGGATTCTCGATCCAAAACTCCCCGCGCTCGACATCCAACTCACCCACCGGAGGCAAGTCCTTCATCCGATCCGTGGGTTGCGACACGGCAACCCGCCAAACGCAGCTTCACCCGTCGGGCTCGCCGCGCTTGACGCTTTGATAGCCGGCCGGCGAGTAGAGATCGAGTCGACCATCTCCGTCCAGATCCACTACCGCGGGGCCATAGGCCCAGCCGCTATTGGCAACGTCGATGGTCCTGCCCAAAGGCCGCAGCTCTCCCGCGCCGCGGTTCTCGTAGAGTTCATTACCGGTCGCGAATCCACGGATCAGCTCGTAAACTCCTTCGGGGTAGTCCTCCGGAGCCAAGTTGTCGATGATCCGGCCACCGGCGGACGTGTACATATTGGCCACGTAGAGATCGGGGTCGCCATCTCCATCCATGTCACCTGCCACGGCTCCCATGCTGAACCCGCCGAAGCCCGGAGGAGAAGGCAGCTTTACAAAGGTGCCGTCGCCTTGATTCTCGAACAGGAGGTTGGCGCCCATATGGTTGCCGAGGAAGAGATCGGCGTCGCCGTCAGGCTCGAGATCGAGCCAGGTGGCGCTGGAGGTGTCGATATGTTCACCGGCAAGACCCGCCACCGCGGTCACGTCTTCGAACCGAAACCCGCCGAGGTTTCGAAGCAGCACCGAGTCCTTCGAGCTGCGGTCGTTGAGCCAGCGGGCTTGCTGCTGCTCCGCAGGCGGCCGCTTGCCGGACGGACCCAGAAAGAGATCGACCAGCCCGTCGCCGTCGTAATCGGCGACCGCCATCCCCCGGCTGGCCAGCTGGAAACGTTTGCCCAGGTGGTGCACGCTTTCCGGGATCATCTCGAACTTCTTGCCGCCACCGTTGCGCATCAGCGCAATCGCATGCTGAAGCTGGCCCTGATCGTCGCGCGTATCCACCGCGATCAGAAGATCCTCGAACCCGTCGTTGTCGAGATCGGCCACCAGCACCGCCGTCAGCCAGGTCCGCCTTCCGGCTCGTGCCAGCAAACCCAGACCGACCTCTTCGGTGACGTCCTCGAACGTGCCGTCTCCCAGCCCGCGATAGAGAAAGAGGTCGCGGGCCGCGTTGATGTCGGTCAGCAAGAGATCGACTCTGCCGTCTCGATCGTAATCGAGCAGCCGGGCACTGCCGGGAACCGGGATGTAGGGCGGCCCCTCCTGTCGCCAGTTGTCACTCAGCGCCGCGATGTCGATACCGGTGTCATCGGTGATTTCCTCGAGCAATGGCCTCGGGCTGCTGACCCGGCGCGCGCGAAGCAACTCGAAGTCCTCGATCCAACCGATCTCGAAGGCAATGTCCTCGGAAAGCTTGGTAAAAAGCATCGCGCAGTCGAATCGTCGCTCGCCCCTGCCGCCCCCCGGGAGGGTGCCGGCGATCCGAACGTCCATACGCATCTCCCAGGCGCCCGAAAAGTCGCCCCGGGTGGAGGGAGAAAGGTAGAACATGTGCATATCCACCCGGTCTACGCTCTCGTAGGCGCGACCGTAGGCGACGAGGGTATCGACGAAGCTCTCGCGATCGAGCCTCTCGAGCGGATCGCCGGCCTGCCAAAGCTCGGCCTTGACCAGGCCCTGCTGCAAGTGCTCCCCCTCGTTGGCAAAAACACGAGCGCGGAAGTCCGGTGTCAGAAACCTCAGAAGATCATCCCGGCTGCCGTCCCGAATCGCCTCGCGGAAGACCGGCAGCAGGTCCTGACTCAGGACGAAGGCCAGATGCTCGATATCCCAGAGGTAGGTCTGGACATCTTCGGCGAGAGAGAAGGACTTCGCCAACATCGATTCCGGCAAGACCGCGAAGTCGATTCCGGGCTGGGGACTGTTCTCGGTTTCGGGCGGGGTGGACTCACCGTAGGCGCTGGAGGAGATCGTCAGGGCAACGGCCAGAAGCATGGCGCTCGAGAGCCGCAGCAGTCCCCTCTCGAGAATCCCAGACAACATTTTGTAGCCTATGATCGGCAACCGAAAGGCCTCCAGTGCCTGCGCCAGGATAGCATACTGTTGCGTTGCCAGGCTCGCCGTCCTCGCTGAAAAAACGGCCCAAGCCGGCCCCCGAACCAACCCATCCGGCTCGCCCCGACGCGAGGCAGGCCATAGAATCGATCTCCGTGGCAACGTCCGCAACAGGCTTGGCTTCGTGCCCTTGGATCGGACTCGCGCTTCTGCTTTTGCTCGGCTGCTCGCCGGCGACTCTCGAGCACGAAAAACTCGAGGCCGTTCCCTATCCCGCGGTGGCCCGGATGGAGCCCGCGGTGGCGCAGCAACTGGATGCGGCGCGGCAACGACTCGAGCGTGCGCTCGAAGGCCCACAGGGTCGGCCGGCAGAGCTTGCCGAGGCATTCGGTGAGATTGGGCGCCTCTATCACGCCTACAATCTCCTCGATGCAGCGGCCGCCTGTTACCGAAACGCCCGCCGACTGGCTCCGCAGGCCTTTGTCTGGGCCTACCTGCTCGGCTATCTCCACCAGACCGAGGGAGACTTCGACGCCGCCTCTACCCAGCTCGAGAATGCGCGCGAGCTCGAACCCGACGACCTACCGACGCGGCTTCGGCTCGGTGAACTCCATCACATCGCCGGACGAAACCAGGCGGCGGTCGAGGAGTTCGCCCAGGTTCTGGCAAACAGCCCTTCGAGTGCATCGGCCCACTACGGCCTCGGTCGATTGAAACTCCAAGAGGGCGAGCTCGAAGCTGCGATCGACCATCTAGAAGAAGCCCTGCGGCTCCAACCCCGAGCCCTCCAGCTCCACTCGCTGCTCGCCGCCATCTACCGCCGTACCGACCGACCGGAGCTCGCCGAGCAACACCTCGCACGCCAGGGGTTCCTGCCCCTGGTGCCCCAAGACCCCTTGGTCGAAAAGCTGGCCGAAATGGCCGCGAGCGCCTCGTTTCTCGTGGCCCGCGGGAATCTGGCGCTCCACGAGGGCAAATTGAGCATCGCGGTCGAAAACTTCCGGCGAGCGGTCGAACTCAACCCGGGGGACTCCGCGACGTACGAACTCTTGGGCGGAGCCCTCGCGATGATCGGCGAGTTGGGCGCAGCGATGACGCATCTCGAGACGGCGATTCGCCTCGACCCGGGGAGCCCCACGGCCCACTTCGCTCTGGGGCGCGCACTGGCCCAGTCCGGGCATGACGAACGAGCACTGAACCACTACCAAAGAGCCTCGGCTCTGGATCCGAACCACCCGGACGCCGGCTTCAATGCCGGCAGCACCTTGCTCAGATTGAAGCGTTTCGAGGAATCTCTGACAACCTACACGCGAGTGCTCGAGGCTCGCCCGCACGACCGTGAGGCTCGCTCCCGCCGAGCCTCGCTGCTCCTCTCTCTGGGCCGCCCAGCCGAAGCGGTCAAAGACCTCCGTCGCCTGGTGAGCGAGGAGCCGGAGAACCCACAGTTTCGAGAGCAACTGGCCGTCGCCCTCGCCAATCCGTCGTAGCCATCCGGCCCGGACACCAAGAGGCGGCCACGAGCAGCCCATGGGAGAAGGGACAGACGGTCGACACGGAGGTCGACCGCTACAAACCACTGGGGCCCCGCACAGCCAGTCCGGGAGGTCGACCGCTACAAACGACAATAGGTATGGTTCCGCCTCAGCTTTCACGACAACCGAGCCCTGGTGCTTGTTGAATCAGGTAGCATCTTTCGAGTTCACACCTGCGCGCCCCGTGAGAAACGCACTGCTACTGCTCGTCTTCATACTGCTCCTGACGTCCGTTTCGCAGGCCGCCCGTTCGGCCATGCCGTCCCCGTCGACCGGCGGTGGAAGAGTCGACGCCAAGGCGGAGTTCGAGGCAATCTGTCGGACTCTCCTGGCCAGCGACGAGCCCTTCTATGGGCGGGCAAGCCTTCTGCGCCTGGAAGGCTTGCTCGAGGCAAGCTCACAGGTCCCTCGAGACGAGGCGCGGTTGCGGCAACAGCTGGGACGCGAGCTGATCGAACAGGGCAATCCCACCGAGGCAATCGAGATTGTCGGCCGGGCGCTGGAGCTGCTGCGATCCGAGAGGTCCGACTCGCCGGATTCGCCCGATTCGCCCGATTCTGAGATTCGCGAGCGGCTCATCGCCACCCTCGCGCTGGCCCATGTGCAGGCAGCCGAGGACGAGAACTGCTTGCAGCATCACACTGCCGCAAGTTGCCTGCTACCGATATCGCGAGACGGACTCCATCCCAAGCCGGAGCACGCGAAAAGGGCCGCCGAGCTCTATCTCGAACACCTCGAACTCCAGCCGGACAACGTGGTCAGCGCGTGGCTGCTCAACTTGATGCGGATGGTTTCCGGCGAGTACCCGCAGGGAGTTCCGCCGAAGTTTCGCTTGCCGACGGATGCCCTCGAGTCCGAGGCATTCCTCGCGCCATGGCCGGAGCGTAGTATCGACCTGGGGATCAACACGATTGATCTGGCCGGCGGCGCGATCATGGATGACTTCGATGGTGACGGCCTGTTGGATCTGATCACCTCGACCTCGGACCACTGCGACCACGTCAAGGCCTTCCGCAACGACGGGAGCGGAGGTTTCGAGGACGTAACCGAGCTCTGGGGGCTCGATTCACAGCTGGGCGGGCTCAACATCGTCCATGCCGACTACGACAACGACGGCCGTCTCGATCTCCTGATCCTTCGGGGGGCCTGGCTGTTCGGGCACGGCCGTATCCGCAACTCTCTGTTGCGTAACGAGTCGGGACCGGATGGAATTCGATTCATCGACGTCACCCACCGGGCAGGACTCGCGGCACCGGCCCTGCCCACCCAGACCGCAGGCTGGGCGGACTACGACGGCGATGGCGACCTCGATCTCTATGTCGGCAGTGAGACTCTCCCGACGGACGATTTCCGCTCACTGCTCTATCGCAACAACGGCAACGGCACCTTCTCCGACGTGACCCGAGCCGCGGGCGTCGCCAACATGCGCTACGCCAAAGCCGTGACCTGGGGGGACTACGACAACGATGGCGACCCCGACCTCTATGTCTCCAACATCGGGCCGAACCGCCTCTACCGCAACAACGGTGACGGAACCTTCGACGACGTCGCGGTCGCCCTCGGCGTTACCCGACCGGAGTCGCGGAGCTTCGGCAGCTGGTTCTTCGATGTCGACAACGACGGCGATCTCGACCTCTTCGTCGCCAACTACGAAGCGCAGACCGATACCGTGATCTCGGCGATCTTCGGTGTCCCGACGCGCGGCGACCACGCGCTCCTCTACCGCAATGACAACGGTCGCTTCACCGAGGTATCGGAGCGGATGGGTCTCGACCATCCCACATTGCCGATGGGCGCCAACTACGGCGATCTCGACAATGACGGCTGGCTCGACATCTACCTCGGCACCGGCGACCCCGAGTTCGAAACCCTACTGCCCAACAAGATGTACCGTAACGACGCCGGCCGGAGGTTTTTGGATGTCACCAGCGCCGGCCGTTTCGGTCACCTTCAAAAAGGCCATGGTGTCGCGTTCGGAGACCTGGACAACGACGGCGATCAAGATCTCTTCCATCAGCTCGGAGGCTTCTATCCCGGCGACGAGTACGGCAACGTGCTGTTCGAAAACCCGGGCAACGACAACCATTGGATCACGCTACGCCTGGTCGGAAGGCGCGCCAACCGATTCGGGGTCGGCGCCCGTATCGAAATCAGGGTTACGGAGAACGACTCCCACCGCTCGATCTACTCGACCGCCGGCAGCGGCGGGACCTTCGGCGGCTCCAGTTTTCAGCAGGAAATCGGCCTCGGAGGCGCGACCGAAATCACCGAGGTCATCATCGTGTGGCCCGGAAGCGGCACCGTACAACGCTTCACCGAGGTCGAACCGGATCGAATCTACCGCGCCATCGAAGGATCGCCGATCCTCGAGTTGGTGACGGTGCCTAGAATCGAATGGCCGCCATCGCGCCCGGTGGTCGGGGCACACTAAGTGTCGAGGCGCCGAATCCGAGCCTCGGACACATGAAGAGGGCCAGGTGAAGTGCGGCTGGCGCTGGGTCTGCGTCGTAACGGTTCTCTTGGGCGGTTGCAGCCGACAGCCGGGAGAGCCGTCCGCCCTGAGGCAGGGCTCGAGCCCAGAGGTTTTCTCGGAGCAATCCGCCGCCGCCGGTCTCGACTTCGTGCACTTCAACGGCATGTCCGGTGAGCATTACTTCAACGAAATGATGGGCGGTGGCGCGGCCCTCTTCGACTACGACAACGATGGCGACCTCGACCTCTACCTGGTCCAGGGGAACCTGTTGGGCCCCGACAAGACCATGAACGACGCTCTCTTCGAGCCCGGGCATCCTCTGCCACTCACCGACCGGCTCTATCGAAACGACTCGACGCTCGACGATAACGGCCGGATGAAGTTGACCTTTACCGACGTCACCGCGCGCAGCTCGATCAAGGCCTACGGCTACGGCATGGGCGTCGCGGCCGCAGACTACGACAATGACGGTTGGACGGATCTCTACATCACCAATTTCGGGAGCAATCAGCTGCTACGCAACAACGGCGACGGAACCTTTGCCGATCTGACCGAGATCTCGGGCGCCGACGACTCGCGTTGGTCGGTGCCGGCGGTCTTCTTCGACTATGACCGCGATTCCTGGCTGGATCTCTATGTCGGCAACTACGTCGAGTTCAGTCTGGCCAGCTCCAAAACCTGCCGCTCGGAGACCGGCAGCGAGGTCTATTGCAGCCCGCTGTCCTACCGCCCGGAGGCCGACCGGCTACTGCGCAACCGGGGAGGCGAAGAGGACGGCGCGGTCCGGTTCGAAGATGTCTCGCGCCTGATCGACTCGGAAGGACAATTGGGAGGAGCCCTGGGCGTCGTCGCGGCGGACTTCAATGCCGACGGTTGGCTGGATGTCTATGTCGCCAATGACGGGTTGCCGAATCATCTCTGGATTAACCAGGGCCAAGGCCAGGGACAGGGACAACGTCAGGAGCAAGCGCAGGGACAGGTCACATTCCAAAACCAGGCGGTCCTCGCGGGAGCCGCCGTCAACGAAAGAGGCGAGGCCGAGGCCAGTATGGGTCTGGACGCCGCCGACTTCGACGGCGACGGCGACGAAGACCTCCTCGTCACCCATCTGAGCCGCGAAACCAATACAGTCTACATCAACGACGGCAAGGGTTTTTTCGAGGAAGGCTCGATCAAGACCGGCTTGGGAAAGGCGAGCTGGGAATTCACCGGCTTCGGCACCGCTTGGGTGGATTACGACAACGATGGCTGGCTCGATCTTTTTGTCGCGAACGGCGCGGTGACCGATCTCGAAGCTCTCGTACGCGCCGGTGATCCCTACCCGCTGCACCAAACCAATCAGCTGTTCCACAATCTCGGCAACGGTCGATTCGAGGAGGTTACCGCCGGCGCGGGTCCGGTGTTCGAGCTTTCGGAGGTCAGTCGTGGCGCCGCCTTCGGCGACATCGACAACGACGGCGACCTCGATATCGTGGTCGCCAACAACAACGGACCGGTTCGGCTGCTGATCAACGAGATCGGCGCACAGAGTAGCTGGATCGGTCTGCGGCTTCTGGGAGAGGCCGGACCACGAGACATGCTCGGCGCCCGCGCCGAGATCTCCCGCCCGGGGACAGCGTCGCTGTGGCGACGGGTGCGAACCGACGGCAGCTATGCCTCGGCCAACGATCCGCGAATCCTGGCCGGCCTGGGCGAGTCTGCGACCGTCGCGCGAGTTCGAGTTTACTGGCCGAACGGCAGCACCGAGGTGTGGCATTCGCTGCCCTCGAATCGCCATTACACTCTACGGCAGCGAAGGATGGGCTCGGAGCACGAAAGCCCGTAGTTCGACGTCAAGTAGACTTCTCGGCATGATTCCGCGGATTCCCGCCGGAGCGGGCGCTCCGCTTGCCGCAGCCGTCGTCGCTGTCGGCATTCTCATCCTCGGCGCCGTGCCGGTTGATGTAGCCGAGTCGTCGGCTATCCGCGGGCAAGCCCCCGAGGAGGTGCGGAACACGAGCGTCCTGTCCGGGGTCCGAACTACCTCGGGTGCCGCCTCCGGCTACGTCGCCGACGGAGCATGTGCCACCTGCCATCGGAAGCTCTTCGAGAGCTACCAAGACGTCGGCATGTCCCGCTCCTTCTACCGGCCCCGCGCCGACCGCATGATCGAGGATTTCGAGAACGCCCACTTCTTTCACAAGCCGTCCCAACGCCACTACGAGATGACTTTCGAGAACGGCCGGCTGGTGATCGAGCGCTATCAGCTCGATAGCGCGGGCAAGAAGCTTCGGGTCCTCGAGCAGGAAATCGACTGGATCATGGGCTCCGGCTCGCACGCTCGGAGCTACATCTATCAGACCGAAGCGGGTGAGCTCTTCCTGGCACCGATCTCCTGGTACAGCCAGGGCGACGGATGGCAGATGGCGCCCGGCTACGACAATCCCACTCACAAGGGGTTCGCGAGGGCGGTCTCGCGCGACTGCATGTTCTGCCACAACGCCTTCCCGGACGTGCCTGAAGCGAGCGACGTGCACGGGGAGCCGCCTGTCTTCCCAGCCCAGCTGCCCGAAGGCGTCGGTTGCCAACGCTGTCACGGCCCGGGCGCCGAGCACGTCGAACTCGCCCTGGACGTCGCCCCGGTCGAAACGGTGCGGGCCGCGGTGTTGAATCCCGCGCGGCTTTCGCCCCAGCTGCGCGACGACGTCTGCATGCAGTGTCACCTTCAGCCCTCGGTGGCGATCAGCCCCATTCGCCGCTTCGACAGGCCGGACTACTCGTTCCGTCCGGGAGAGCCCCTGTCCGACTACCTGATCCATCTCGACCCAGTGGAGGAACAGCCATCATCCGAGCGATTCGAGATCAACCATCACGCCTACCGGCTGCGCCAAAGCCGCTGCTACCTCGCAAGCAGAGGCGAGCTGAGCTGCCTGACCTGCCACGACCCGCACCGCAAGGTCGCCGCCGCCGAGGCGCAAGATCACTATCGGGCCGCGTGTATGGGTTGCCATGAGATCGACTCTTGCAACCTCGACCCGATGAAGGCCGACGGTGTCGAGCCGGCCAACTGCATCACCTGCCACATGCAGCCGCGACGGACTCAGGACGTCATTCACGCCGTGATGACCGACCATCTCATCGGTCGAAATCCTCAGGCGGAAAAGGCCCGCCTGCGGCCGATTCCGGAGACCCATCCGAAACTGCGCGAGGTGCTGCTCCTGGAGCCCGGGAAGATCTCGGCCTCGCTTGAAAACGAGGTCTACCGCGCGGTAGCCATGGTTCGTGCCGGAAGCGAGTCCGCGGTCGAACGGCTGCGGAGAGCTCTCGACGCAGCCAAGCCAACGGATCTGACACCGTATCTCGACCTGGTCACCGGCCAACTGCGCCTCGATCGGTTCGATGACGCCGTAGAGACCCTTTCCGCCTTGCTGGAGATGGCGCCGACGGCAGCCGAGAATCCCAGTGTCCATTTGCACCTGGGCGTGGCGCTTGCACGCCTGGGAAGACACGGGCGCGCCTCGCGTCACTTCGAGCGCGCGCTCGAGATCGCGCCCGAGCGACCCGAGGTCCGGTACAACCTGGGGAAACACCTCGCCGTTGCCGGCCAAGACCAAGCCGCCATCACCCATCTCGAGGCGGCGATCCGATTGCGCCCCAACCTCGCGGCCGCCTGGTTCGACCTGGGAACCCTGTACGCGAACCTGGGACGGATCGAGGAGGCCGCCGACCATTTCCGACAGACACTCGCGCTGGATCCGGAGCACCAGAAAGCGCGTAGCTATCTCGACCGCGTCGTCGCCACGGCGACCGAGAGTCCGGAACCGTAGGGCCGCCGAAACGGCTCAGCGGATTCGCGCGGGCCGGTCCTGCTCGTAGCGCTCGAGGTTGCGGCGGAAACGGGCGACCAATGCCGGATCCTGCCGCCTGCCGGCTTCGGCCAGAAGATTGGATTGCCAGTCGATAGCCTCCTCGAAGCGCTCCAGCTCGGCCAGCGCCATGGCCACGGTTTCACCGTGCTCGAGCGAACCCGACTTCGTGTACAGCTCGAGCGCAATCTGGAGCGCGCGAGTGCCGTCGCGCAGCTTCGGATCGGAACCGGAAGCCAGAAACCGGGCCAGCGCATCGGCGATCGCCGCTTCGTCGGGCAGCAGCCGCCGCCCCTCCTCGAGACGCCGCAGGGCCTCGTCTTCGCGCTGCGCCAAGAGCAGGGCCGTGACCTCTCCCACACGCGCCAGAACGTGTTCGGGAACCAGGTCGATCACCTGGCGGTAGTCGGCCGCAGCGCCGGCCAGATCTCCCGACCTACCCCGGAGGTTGGCCAGCGCGAAGCGCGCACCTACGAGAGAGGAGTCGAGCTCCAGTGCTCTCTTGTAGAGCGCGATCGCCTCCAAAGTGTCGCCACTTCGAGCCACTAACCTGCCTTGACCTGCGAAGGCGACCGCGTGCAGCAACGGACTGGCATCGGAGGCGAGTACGGCTTGGAACTGCTCGCGCGCTTCCGGATCCTCGCCCCGCGCGGCGAGAATCTCGCCGAGGTGAAGCCGAGACGAGACCTCACGAGAGTCCAACTCCACCAGCCTTCGAAAATGGATCTCGGCCCCGTCGAAGTCCTCACCCTGCATCAGCGCTCGCGCCAAGGCGTAGCGGAACATTCGGTACTCGGGTTCGAGCTCCACCGCGGCGCGGTAATGAGTCAAGGACTCGCTCCGGGAGCCGCTCTCCTCGAGCACGCCGGCAAACAGAAAGTGGGAGGCCGCGGGATTACTGTCGATCCGAAGGAGCTCGCGGTACTGCTCGATCGCCGCCTTCAACTCACCGCGCTCCCGGAGCGCGTCGGCAAAGCCGCGCCGGGCCTCGGCATTGGTGGGGTCGGCCTCCACCGCAAGCCGGTACTCCTCGGCCGCCCGCGCCGGGTCGCCCGACATCTTGGCCAGGAAGCCTTTGTGCTGGCTGACCGCAGAACCGGACGCGAGGGTGCTCAGCTGAACCACCAGGGGATCGTCAAAGGTGACCTGCACCGGCCCCTGACGCTCGAGATGATACTTCGCTCGCTCGAGGTCGCCGACGCGTCTGTAGGCCATGCCCAGAAGATAATGAAGATGGCGTGCCTGGGGTCTCTGGGCCAATGCCTGCTCGAAATTAGCTATCGCGTCTCGGTGATTCCCGCGAGTCGTGGCGGTCCTCCCGAGACCCTCGAGCGCCGCTGCCGAGGTCGCATCGAGTGCCACGACCCGGCGGTACAGGCGTTCCGCGGCCTCGGTTCTCTGTAACTCGAGATCCTGATCCGCCAGCCGCAGGAGCGTCGGAATGTCGTTCGGACGAACAGCCAGGGCTCTCAGCAGGGTTTCTATCGACTGTTCCAGACGACCTTCTATCTGCTGCAGAAAACCGGCGAGATAGAGCCATCTGAACTCGGTCGGGGCCAGCTCCGAAGCGCGACCGTAGGCAGCCGTAGCCGCCGCCGTAAGGTCATAGGCGTGGTAGAGCTGGGCCAGACGGCCGTAGCTCTCCGCCAAGAGCGCCGAGTCTTCCCTGCCGGAAACCAGGTGGTCGTGCGCACGCCGAGCCGATTCCAGTTGCTCACGCACGTAGGGCTCGGCCCCCGAGAGAGGGGGATAGGGAACCGAAGCGCCGGCGACCGACGCCATCGACCAGGCCAAAAGCGCCACAAGCGGCGTGCGGAGACAATTCAGAGAGGAGCTCAAGGCGCTGTTGGCTCCGGTCGAGGTGCCACAAAGATCAAGTACCGGTTCCGAACACCCGGATCCCAGACCGACTGCCGACCGGAGGGCCAGCGGGCACGCAAGCGGCCCACCGAGCCGCTGGTTCCGAGCCCGAAAAGGACGCGGTCGTCTCGCGCCGAGGCATAGCTGCCCGCGGTGCGCACTCGTCGCCGGAGACTCTCTCCCGACGCCGTCTCGAGCTCGACCCAGGTCCCCAACAGTGGTCGCCGGGTGGTCGCGTCCAGGAACCTGACACCCAACCAGTTCCGGCGGTTGCCGACTTCGTTGCGCAACAAACGCGCCGGGCCACCGTCGTTGGTGATCAAGAAGTCGATGTCACCGTCATTGTCGAAGTCGCCCACTGCCAGCCCCCGGCTCATTTCGGAGAGCAGGCGAGCGTCGCCGAGATCCTCCGAAGCATCGTACAATCGGCCCTTTCCCAGATTGCGAAACAGCTGATTCGTCTGGTGAAACGGAGAGTCATCGCCCCTGAGAACCAGCGTTTCGAGTCGTTTGACCGCGCCGTTGGCGACCGCCAGATCGAGCCAACCGTCGTTGTCGTAGTCGATCCAGGCAATACCGAAGCCGGTGAACTCCCAGCTCGGTAGGCCCACGCCCGTGGCCAGGGAGGAGTCCTCGAAGAATCCGTCACCGACGTTCTCGAAGAGAGTATTGGTCTCCCGGTTCAAGTGCGACACGATGAGGTCTTCGTCACCGTCACCGTCGAAGTCACCAGCTGCAATGCCCATTCCGGCCTCGGGATGCCCCTGGTCGTTGAACGCAGTCCCACCCAACAGGGCCTGATTGGTGAAGGTTCCGTCTCGGTCGTTCACCCACATCCAGTTTTCCATGCCGTCGTTCGCGACATAGAGATCCGGCCAGTCATCGCCGTTGACGTCGAGCGACACGACGCCCATGCCGCTTCCTGCGACCAAGCCGATTCCGCTGGCGGCGGAGACCACATCGTAGCTGCCGTCGCCCCGGTTGTGAAAGAGCCGGTCGGGCTGCGGGTTGTACGCGAGCGGACCGCAGTAGTCCAGGGCGCCCGTGTACGAGCGACACGGCTTGTGACTGGCGAGCGCGTAATCGGTGTAGTTGGTGACGTAGAGATCCAGCCAGCCGTCGCGGTCGTAGTCGAAAAACGTCGCCGAGATACTCCATCGGCTGTCTTCGGTTCCGGTCTCGACCGTGACATCGGTAAAGGTCCCGTCGCCGTTGTTGCTCCACATCTGGTTGGCGCCATAGTTGGTCACATAGATGTCGAGCCAGCCGTCGTTGTTGTAGTCGCCGGTCGCCACACCCATGCCGTAGCCGGTCGCGCGAATGCCACTCGCAAGTGTCACGTCGACCAGTCGGAGCTCACGACTCCCGTCCGCACTGATCTCGAGATCGTTGCGATAGAGTCGATCGACCAACGGCGGAGCGCTGGTTTCTCCATCCACCGGCGGTCCCGAGGCGAGTCGGGCACCTTGCACCAGATAGATGTCCAAATCGCCGTCGTTGTCATAGTCGAGAAAAGCTCCTCCGGCACCCGAAACCTCCACGAAGTAATACTCGCCCTTGGCGCCGTTGAAGTGTTGGAAATCGAGCCCGACCTGAAGCGCAATCTCGGAGAAGGCCGCCTCCCCAGCGGCAGCCGCCATGGGCCCGGAAACGATCAGAGCTGCGGCTGTCGAGAAACACGGTGCCCGGAGTAGACCTCTCATCCGCCACCTCGCCGCACCGGCTGTCGATCTTGATAGCGCTCCAGATTCGCTCGCAGACGGGACACGTCATCCGCCAGACCGCCAGCTTCGGCTTGATCGATCAAGCGGCGCTGCCATTTCGACGCTTCCTCGAAGCGGTCACCCTCGGCCAGAGCCATGGCAATCGTTTCCGCATGCTCCAAGGTCTGTTCGGCTCTGTAGGCCCCTTCGGCCAGGGCCAGGGCCCGATCTCCGTCGCGCAGGCCCCTTTCCGGAGTCGTGGCCAAAAACCGCGCCAGATCGTGAGCCATCTCGCCACTCCGAGGCATCGCCGCCAGCCCTTCTTCGAGGGTCCGGCGCGCCGCCGGGAACTGCCGGTCGCGAATCAGCACGTCGGCCCAGCGTCGGCGAGCGTGAATGTTGGCGCCGTCGGTCCGGACCACCCGCTCGAACTCATCTGCCGCCTCGCCGAACCGCGCCTGGCGCGACAGGGCTTCACCGATGGCCAGGCGAGCCTCTTGCAGCTCAGGAAAAAGAAGGATCGCTTTGCGGAACTCGACAATCGCCTCTTCATCGGCTCCGCGTGCGGTCAGAATGCGACCGATCTGGTAGCGGGCCAACCCTTTTTCCTGATTCGGCGCCTTCAAATCCAGCACCGCTCGATACTGCTCGAGCGCCCCTTCGCCATCTCCCAGGCGACTGAGCACATCGCCGAGCCGCTGGCGGGCAACGCCCAAAGACGGATAGAGATCCACCGCCCGTCGCAGGTGAATCGCGGCATCCTCGGTTCGGCCCAGTTTGTCGAGAGCCGCACCCATTTCGTACAGCCCCAGCCGGTCGCGAGGGTCGATCCGCAGGACCTCCCGCAAGGCGGCCACCCCCTGCTCCCACCGACCGGCCTTCGAGTGGGCCACGGCCAGATTGAAGTGTGCCTGCCTGAAGTCCGGATCGACCCGCACGGCCTCCTCGAAGTTTGAGATGGCTGCCTCGAGGTCGCCGGACACCAGAAGCGTCGCGCCCAGCTCCATTCGCGCCAGCCTGTGCCCTGGGTCTACTCTCAGCATGGCCCGAAAGGACTGTGCGGCTTTCTCATGCCTGCCGTCAGCCGCCAAGGCCAGAGCCAGTCCCCTCAGAGCGGTGAGGTTCTCGGGCTCGAGCTCGAGAGCCGCCCGGTACTCTTTGACCGAGTCCTGGTATCGACCCTCACCCAAGGCACGCACTCCACGATCGAAGTGGACCCCGATGCCCGAGGTGAGATCCTGCAAGCCGTCCACCAGCGGATCGTCGAACGTCACCCCGCGAACTCCGCGGAGCGCGATATGCCTCGCGGCCGCCTCCTGATCCCCGGATCGTTGATAGGCCAAGCCCAGGAGATAGTGCACACTGCCGGCTTCGGGCTCGAGCTCTAGGACTCGTTGCAGTCGCTCGATCGCGGCGTGATGATCGCCGACGGCGGAATCTACTCGGGCAAGACCAAGCAGCGCGGCGGCCGAATCCGGCTCGACAACCATCGCGTCCCGGAACCAATCGGCGGCCTCGGCCAGGCGATCGTCCTGGAGTTTCAGCTCGCCGAGCCGGAGAATCGTCGGCACATCCTCAGGCGCCAGATCTCGCGCGCGGGAGAAGCTGCGTTCCGCACTCTCGGACTCGCCGCGCGTCAGCTCGACAACGCCCAGCAAATAGGGCCAGCGGTAGTCGCTCGGCCCCAACCGCGCTGCGTTGCGATAGGCGGCCTCTGCGGGCTCCAGGAGTCCGTAGGCGTGATAAATACTCCCTACTCGCCCGAAGCGCTCGGCCAGATCTTCGGTCTCGGCCGCCGAATCGGCCAGGAGTCGATCCAGCTCCTCGAGTTCCTCGGCTACCTGCCGCTGAACCGGCTTCGCAAACGCCGCGAGGTCGGGCCTGGGAATGATCTCGACGGCGGCGGTGTCCGGTTCGAGCGGCGCACTTTCCGGCGCCCAGCTCTCGGGCCGAGGCTCCGAGCAGCCCAGGAGAACCATCCCCAGCGCGAGTGCCGCGGCTCTCATTGAGCGGCCTCCCGATCGGGGCTGCCCGATCCCTGTCGCAGCGTCGTGTACCTACCGAGTGCACCCGGCGCGAAGCTCTCGACCGACCCATCCGGCCAGGTGACTCTGATCTTCTCCACGGCGGCGGCCCCACCCAGTCCGAATACGATCCGTGGATCGCGCGCGGAAGCGTAGCTCCCCTCGGTTCGTACCCGACGGCCGAGTACGACTCCGTCGGCCAGAACAGCCTCGACCCAGGCTCCCAGCATGTCTCTCGAGACACTCCGTCCAACCAGCTTCAAGCCCAACCAGGAGTTTTGGTGACCGACCTCGTTGACCAAGAGTCGCAACGGTCCGGAGTTGTTGTGGACCACGATATCGACATCGCCGTCGTTGTCGAGGTCTCCAAAAGCGGCGCCACGGCTGACTTCCGACAGTTCGAAGACCGCTCCGGCCAGGTCCGACACTTCGGCAAAAACCGCACTGCCCCGATTGTGAAAGAGCTGGTTCTTCTGGTGAAGCGGAT
>JADFQD010000144.1 GCA_022561975.1 Acidobacteriota bacterium | reverse complement strand
CTTCTGTTTCCGGAAGGCACTTTCGATCGCGCGCCCGGACTGCGACCGTTCCGGCTCGGGGCGTTCATGCTCGCCGCCGAGACCGGCCTCCCGGTCGTCCCGGTCGCCATCCGCGGTACCCGCTCGGTTTTGCGCGGCGACAAGTGGTTCCCGCGCAAGGGCACGATCTCGGTGGCGATCCGGCCGCCCATGCGAGCGGAAGGTTCCGACTTGGCGGCGGCGGCGAAATTGCGCGACGCCGTGCGCGCCGAGATCCTCGAGCACTGCGGCGAGCCCGACCTTTCCGGCAGCTAAATGCGACAGGAGTCTGAGCGAACTCGAGCATGAACGCGACCGGCCACTTACGGACCGTCTCGACAGTGGTCCGCAGGACGCTCTTCCCGGTCAAGCCACCGGCTTCCACAACGTGGTCGACAACCGTCGACGACCCTTTGGTCGGGAGAGTTGCGCTGAGCGGCCGGTTGAGCTGCCCGGCGAACGCCCGCGACCTCGCGATTCTCGTCCATGGTCTGGGTGGATCGAGCGACAGCGGCTACATGACGAGCGCGGCGCGCGCCGCGGACGCTCTGGGCATGGCCAGCCTGCGCTTCAACCTGAGAGGAGCCGACGGTCGAAGCGGCGATTTCTATCACGGCGGCCTGACCGCCGATCTGCATGCCGCGGTCTCGGCCCTGAGCACCTCAGGCTTCGAGCGCATCTTCGTTCTGGGCTTCTCCCTCGGGGGCCACGTGGCGCTCCGGTTCGCCACCGAGGTCGACGAGCCGCGTGTCGCAGCGGTCGCGGCGGTGTGCTCGCCACTCGATCTCGCCGCCGGCGTGCAGGCGATCGATCGCCCGCCGATGGCGCCCTATCGTGCCTACGTTCTTCGCCGCCTCAAAGCCAACTACGAAAGCACCGCGCGCCTGGGCAGGGTGCCGACGCCTCCCAGAGAGCTGCAAAGCGTCCGCACCATCCGGGAATGGGACTCTCTGACGGTCGTGCCTCGCTTCGGCTTCGACGACCCCGACGACTACTACGCGAAGGCTAGTGTCGGTCCGGTGATGGATCGTCTGCGGCGTCCCGCCCTGCTGCTCGCAGCCGAGGACGATCCGATGATTCCACCGGTCGCGATTCGGCCCGCTTTGGCGGCCGCGCGAGACGCCGACGCTGTGACTCGCTTTCTAACCCTCCGCTGGATCGAGCGCGGTGGACACCTGGGGTTCCGGAGGCGGCTCGATCTGGGACTCGAGGGACCGCCGGGCATGGAGTCTCAAATTCTACTTTGGCTGCTTCGAGCAGCGGTTGGTAGTCGCCGACTTCGGAGCGTCTTCTACTCGTTCTCCAAAACGTCTTGAACCCAACAGAAAGCGGCCACCGTCGAGGGCATGCCCAGAGTACCGGCGGCCAGGGCAACCGTTTGCTCCAGCTCCTCGGGCGTGATGCCCATGGCCAGAGCCTTCCGAGCGCCTGAACGGACAGCCCCCTGCCGCATGGCGCCGATGGCAACCCCCAACTTCACCAGACGCGCGGTCTTGGCATCGAGCGGCCCATCTTCTCCCTCCTCGTTGATCAGTTCCCACGCCTCGGCGAGCTTGGGGTACCTCTTGGTGAAGGCCATAAAGGCCTGCGGAGGTTTTGGCTTCGAACTCATGGCTTCCCCCGATCTCGAGTGCCCTTGGCATCCAGACCCTTGGCATCCAGAGATAATGCGTCCAGAAGCAGGGCCTCCAGGGCCAAGTGCACCATGTCGTCAAACGTCGTCTGGCGCTCGTCCGAAGACGTGCTCTCGCCGGTGATCAGATGGTCGCTGACCGTAAGAATGGCAAGCGCCCGAGCGCCGCACTCGGCGGCCAGGCCGTAGAGTCCCGCCGCCTCCATCTCGGCTGCCAGGACGCCCATTTTCGCCATGATCTCGAACGGCTTCGCCGCCGGCTCATAAAACAAGTCCGCCGTATGAACCAACCCGGCCCGAATCGAAATCCCCGCGGCTTCGCCGGCCTGCGCCGCCGCCCGCAGCAGTCCGAAGTCAGCGACCGCTGCGAAATCATTGCCGCCGTAGCGCCGCCGATTGACCTGGGAATCCGTACCGGCTCCAACCGCCAAGATGATGTCGCGCAGCTTGACGTCCTCCGCAATCGCGCCGCAGCTACCGACCCGGACCAGCCGCCGCACTCCGTACTCCGCGATCAGCTCCGTGGCATAGATCGACACTGAGGGAATCCCCATCCCAGTTCCCATCACCGAGACCGGCATGCCCTTGTAGCTGCCGGTGAATCCCAGCATGTTGCGTACGGCCGTGACCTGCCTGGCATCGTCGAAGTGATGCTCGGCAATGTGCTTGGCTCGGAGCGGATCGCCGGGGAGCAGAACGGCCTCCGCAAAGTCGCCGGCCTGTGCGCTGATGTGGGGTGTGGGTGGCGGCATGTGTAGCGGCATTTTAGCAGCCCGGCCTCGTGTCGCCCGCCTTACAGTAGGATTCACGAGGCAACGACAAAGGAGAAACTGTGTCTCGAAGAACAAACCTTGCGGCCGCGGCCCTGATCACCACAATCGTATCGTTAGCCGCACTCCCCGCGCGGTCTCAGGTTCACGACCCACGAGCGCTCGCCGCCGATCCCATGACCGCATTGGAACCGATCGCGCCGCTACTCGAGGGGCTCGGCGACCATCACCTGGCCGTGACCACCTCCGAGCCCAGGTCGCAGCAGTTCTTCGACCAGGGGCTTCGACTCACCTACGGCTTCAATCACAGCGAAGCACTGCGCGCTTTCAAGGAAGCCGCTCGGCTCGACCCCGACAACGCGATGGCCTACTGGGGTTGGGCTCTCGTACTGGGCCCCAATATCAATCTACCGATGCTCCCAGAGGTCGTGCCTCAGGCCTATCGCGCGACACAGAAAGCGCTCGAACTCGAGGCCGGCGTGTCGGCTAGGGAGCGCGCCTACATCGAGGCGCTGGCCGAGCGCTACAGCGATGATCCAGAGGCCGATCGAGTGGCTCTCGACGCGGCCTACGCCGCCGCCATGGCCGATGTGGTCGAGAGCAACCCGGACGACCTCGACGCGGCCACGCTTTATGCCGCTTCACTGATGAATCTCAGTCCGTGGGACTACTGGAATCTCGACGGAAGTCCGAAGGGCGACACCCGCGAGATACTCGACACACTGCAATCGGTGGTCGACCGCGATCCGCGACACGCCGGCGCACTGCACTACTACATTCACACCGTCGAGGCGCGCCATCCCGAGCGCGGCGAGCGGCACGCCGACATGCTCGCGGGCTTGATGCCGGGAGCAGGGCACGTGGTGCACATGCCCTCGCATATCTACATGCGCGTCGGCCGCTTCGCGGATTCCTACGAGGCCAACCGGCTCGCGGTGGAGGCCGATCAAGGCTACATCACCCAGTGCCGGGCGCAGGGGATCTACCCCCTGGCCTACTACCCCCACAACATCCACTTCATGGCCTGGTCGGCGATGGCCCAGGGCCGCCGCGCCGAAGCCATGGCCGCCGCGCGCAAGATCGTCGAAGCGATCCCGGCGGAACTCTCCCCGGACAAGAACACCTGGGGCCTCTACGAGATCTTCTTGAGCCAGCCCATGTTCACCATGGTGCGCTTCGGGATGTGGGACGAAATGCTCGCCGAGCCCAAACCCGACATCGGCTCGCGATTTATGACCGCCATCTGGCACTACGGAAGATCCCTCGCCTACCTCCACACAGGCCGGTTGAGGCTGGCAACCAAGGAACTCAGGCGCTTGACTGCGCTCCGGCGTGAGGTGTCAGCGGCACAGCACAACATCGGTTTCGCCACCAACGGAAAACTCCTGACGATCGCGGAGGAGATCGTCGCCGGGGAGATCGCCGCCAAGAAAGGCCGGACGATGGAAGGTCTTGCTCGGCTCGAACGCGCGGTCCGGATCGAAGACGGTCTCCTCTACAACGAGCCTCCGGACTGGTACTTCCCGGTGCGCCACTTCCTCGGAGCCATGCTCCTCGAGATGGGACGTCCCGAAGAAGCCGAAGTGGTCTACTCCGCGGATCTGCGCAAGAACCCGGCAAACGGCTACGCCCTGTTCGGCCTGCGCCAAGCCCTCTCGGCTCAGGGTAAGACCCGGGATGCGGCCGTGGTCGCCGACCGTTTCGAGAGCGCCTGGGCGGAAGATGGTCACCAGCTGACCAGCTCGAGGTTCTAGCGGCTAGTCCTGAGATCCTCGAAAGCCGAACGAGAAGCCGAACAGTGCGGCCCGCGGCCGACCCGGCCGGAGGCCGGCAGGCCGGCGGGCGACCAGGTAGACCTCGTCGGTGAGATTCAGAAGCTGCGCCCAGACCTTCATGCGCTCGCGCATGCGAAGCTCGAGGCGCAGGTCGAGCAAGAATCGGGAATCGATGATCTCCTTCTCGGGGATCGGACCGGTGCCGGGCCTGGTCCGCATCTCATCGCTGTAGCTGCCGTCGAGATGAACCGCCCAACGAGCGGCCTCGACACTCAAGCCGGCGTAGAGTTGGCTCTGCGGAATGTAGGACAGCTGGTCTCCACGAAGCACTCGCGGCTGCCAATCGGCGAAGTCGGACTCGAAGCTGTTGCGAAACTCGGCCGCGGTGTAGGTATAGGCCAGGCGGAAGGGCAAACGCATCCGGGTGCTCAGCCTGCGGGCGAGATCCATCGTCATTCCCACCTCGACTCCCTTGACCTCGACCTCTCCACCGTTGAACTGATTGCCGGTTCCCTGCCCGCCGCTCGAAACGGTGTCGTTGCCAAGTAGGTTGGCGTAGTCGCTGAAGAAACCCACCAGCTCCGCGGATATGCCGGCACTCGAATAGCGCCACCCAAACTCGTAGTTGACGCTCTCTTCGGACTCCACGTCCTGCGTCGAACTCGGACTCGGCGGCGAGAAGCCTCGGTGAACTCCGAAAAACAGGTTCGAGTCGCTGTTCAGTCGATAGCCGAGCCCGACGCCCGGGATCACCTCGGTGAGTCCGTTTTCGCGAACCGCGAGTACGGTGCCGATTCGACCCGGATCGGCTTTGCCGAAATCCCGTCGCATGAGATCGATCGACTCGATTCGCACTCCTGGCGTCCAGGTCCAGCGGCCGAGCGAAAACGTGTCCTGCACGAACAGCGCGGTCGCTTCCGCGCTGGCAATGCGGTTGGCGTTGCTCCCAGGAGCACCTCTTGCGGTGAGTCGGCGGCGGCCATCGAGCATCTGGAAGCCGTCCTCTTCCTGGAACCTGTCCTCTTGATCGCGGTGCTGACGCAATCCAATCTCTACTTCGTGCCCTACCCCGCCGACCGTGAGCTCGAGACCCAAGACGAGTTGGATGCCTTCCGAGAAGTAGTCGCGCCGGTTGTTGCGCACTTGGAGCGCACCCGGCTCACTGTCCGAATCGCCTCGAAGAATTGAAATCAAGTCGGAAAACTCCGCCGGGCTCGCGAGCACGTCGGCGATATTGTTGCCATCGATCCTCTCGAGCTTGAACCAATTGCGAAAGAAATCGTTGCGATAGACCGTCGCGGTCAAGTTCCATCGGCTGCTGGGCCGAAGGTAGTAGCTCAGTTGCATCTGCTCATGATGGGTCGTGATCTTGTCGCCGGCCGAGGCCGCATACCGGCGAAAGGGATCGCGATCGAAATCATCCTGGGTGAGTCCGAGGTAGGTCTCGTTGCCGATCTGTTCGGTCTTGCCGAGCTTGATCTCGAGAGCTTGATAGACGTCGGCGCCGAGCGGACTGTTGATGCGGAACTTGCCCAGGTAGTCCTCGAGATCGAAACCAGTGCCTCCGCGGCCTTCGCCGCCTCCGCTGGCTCCCCTGGCTCCCCTGGCTCCAATACCCGCGCCATCGATGTGCTTGAAACCGTCGGTTTCGAGCCGAAAGGTCTCCAAGAGCCATCCGAAGCGCTCCCTCGAATCACCGAGGACCGCTCGGGAGCGGACAAATCCCTCTTCGCCAGCGGAAATGCTGATGCGCGCGCTGAGAGCATTCGGAATCCTCGTCGACAAGTAGTTGATCGCGCCTCCGTTCGTCTGCGGCCCCTGTCGTATCGCGCCGGAGCCCTTTCGGATCTCGAAGCCCTCCATCCGCCCGGCCGTCGGTGAGTAGTAGGCGGCGGGAGCGGAGTAGGGAGCCGGCGCGATCAGTACGCCATCTTCGAGAAGAGTGATCTTCCGACTGCGTTCGACGCCGGTGCCCCGAATGCCGATGTTGGGTCGCAAGCCGTAGCCATCCTCTTCCTGGATATTGAGCCCCGGCGTCTGGCGCAGCACGCGATGGATGTCCGCGTAGCCCTGCCGCTCGAGTTCTGCCGTGGTGATGACGTGGGCCGAACCCGGAACCCGGCGAGCTTCTTCCGGCGCACCGATGACCAGGAGTTGCTCGAAGAGCAGTGTCGGCTGGCGGGGCTCGCGTGGCTGGCGGGGCTCGGGCGGCTCCTGGTCCGGCTCCGACTCTTTCGGCTGACGGGACGGATGGGCGGCAGTTTCCTCGGACGAACTCTGAAATTCGTCGTTGGCAGCGGCGAGCACCCAGGGCTGGCCGGCCACCAGCGCCACGGCAAAAGCACAGAGAGCAGGCTTGCAGGAGAGAGTCATCTGATGAACTTCGGTGGGCGCTTCTTCGGAACCGCTGTCACAAGCTTTGCCGCTCGCCGCGCCTATGTCATTGACCTAGATCAAGCGGAACCCCACCGGGGGGCACCGCCGGGCGGACAGTTACAAGGCTCGGACCGGCCGCGTCTTGAAAACCGGACCAAATTAGTCCAGAATCCCCACCATGTGCATCGCCTGCGTCGACGACTACGCCGCGGCGCTGGTCTGTGAAGAGCGCCTGCCGGACTACCTGAGAAAGATTTACCTTTTTCAGGACCTCGCCGACGACCAGATCGACAAGGTCGTTTCCGGCCTTCGCTCCACGCACCTCGAAGAGGGCCGCAATCTGTTCCGGCAGGGCGATCCGGGGCGCTGGTTCTACGTCCTGCGCGAGGGGCATATCGCCCTGTACCGGCAGTCGGCCGAAGGGCGCGAGAGCATCTTTGCGATCGTCGGCCCGGATGAGGTCTTCGGCGAAGAACTCTTGTTTCTAGAGAACGCCAGCCATGATCTGAACGCCAGAGCCGTGGGCGACTGCACACTCCTTTGCATTGACCGCAAGCATTTTCGCTCCTTTCTGGAGAGCTCCCCATCGCTGGGCTTTCGGCTCATGAGTACCCTGTACCGGCGACAGAGGCTACTCTTCGATCACATCGAGCGGCTGACTCTTCAAGACGCCACCCAGCGGCTCATGGCCTATCTCCTGGACCAGGTCAGTAGCGAGGGCGGACCGCAGCGCCTGGAGTTGGCGCTGCCCAAGAACACCCTGGCCGCGCACCTTGCGATCCAGCCCGAGACCCTGTCCAGGATTCTGGCGCGGCTCAAGCAGTGCGACTATCTGCACGAAGAGGGCGACGCCTTGGTGGTTCAGACCGAAGCCATGCGCGCCGGCCTCATGTGCGAGCGATGCGAACAACGCTGGGGCTGCCCGGGCCCTGGCCGGCTCCACCGCGATCCGGAGCCGGCGACTTCAAAAGACGCGCTTTCGGGTTCCGGCGCATTGGTTCAGTAGCCGCGTGCTGTGGCACCCTAGAGAGGTAATTTGTAGCGGTCGAACTCCGTGTCGACCGTCTTGCTGCGGCTGGCCCGAACGGTCGAGACGGAGCTCGACCGCTACAAACCGATAGACCGGATAGTCGAGACGGAGCGGAATCTGTGGCGCTCAGCCTAGCAGCCCGTGGTAGAAGTCCTGCGGGTCGCGTTGGGAGC
>JADFQD010000143.1 GCA_022561975.1 Acidobacteriota bacterium | reverse complement strand
GGATCGTCGAGGATCTGGCGCTCCGTTGCCTTCATCGAGCACGAGTATTACGAGGCTTATCTGAATGGTGCCGGAGCCGGGATTTGAACCCGGATGTCTTGCGACGGGGGATTTTAAGTCCCCTGCGTATACCAGTTCCGCCACTCCGGCGAGGGGACAGTCTAGCAACGCCGGCTACAGCATGGAGCGGCGGCTTCGAGAGCCAGTCGGGAGGGGACACCCACGAAGGGTGTCCCCGAGGCCCAACATCTAGTACCGGGGGCTGTTTGCCACCCCAACATCTTGGGGGTATACTCAATTCATGCACTGGCCAAGCTTTCTGGGCGGCCTCTTGGTGCTGCCGATTTTCGTTCTCGGCGCCGGGCTGGTGCAGTCGGTGCTGCAGTTCTTGCGGCGACGGCGCACGACCTTCGTAGGTACACTATCGACGACCCCTCTTGCGCGCGGCGCCGAGCCGCTCGAGTTCACCTCGCGGGTGATGAGCCGGATCGGGCGCCCGGATTCGCCGGCACGAAGAGCACGAAAAGGGCGAAGCGCTGGAGCCCACGGTTCAGCCGAGGGTTCCGCCGGGGGTTCTGCCGGAAGTTCTGCCGGAAGTTCTGGTAACTCGGCGCAGGTCTCGTAAGCAGTTCGAGCCTGGCGACCTCGGTGGGGTTCGTTGCGAGGGCGCGATGCGGTTCCGGTTCCTAGCCGGGCACGGACCGCTCGCGATCAAGCCAGCCTGCCACAATGAGCACTGCGCCAACGGCAACTAACGCCAGCGGCCAATGGTCGAACAGAACCCGAGCGAGCTTCTCGGTGTCCTCGAACGCCGACGCGATCAGCACGCCACCCGGAATGAGGGGCCACCAGTGTGACTTGCGCTGGTAGACAAGCGGCACCAAGTAGATCGCCAAGAACCCGAGCCCGAGTCCGAGCTGACTACCCTCGGCAAAGCTCGCCAGGTTCTCGTCGAACAGTCGGCCGACTCCGAGCCCCATAAGGACGCCGGCCGGCACCATGAGCCGGTAGCGCCGTTGCCAGAGGTAGCTGCCGAGGAAGACGACCCCGAGCAGCAAAAGGACGTACTCGCTATCCAGGAAGTCGAAGCGGGGGCGCAGGAAAAAAGCCAGCCCGACCAGCATTAGAACAACTCCGATTCTCATTCTGCGCTTCGGACGGTCACTCATCTTCGCCTCCCCGGGAGTCCCTTTGTCTGGGCCTCGAGTATAGCCCCGCACGCGGAGTTTCCTACGCTGTTGCTAGACTGCCGCGGCCCATGAGCCTCTGGTACCAGTTGCGTCTCGCGATGCCCAGCCGGTTCGAAGAGCTGGAGCTGGTGGACAGCCTGATGGAAGCCCTGCTCGGGCACGTCGGTTGCGACGAGGACGAACGCTCGAACCTGGCGCTCTCGGTCCGGGAAGCGCTGGCGAACGCGGTGCTGCACGGTAACCGGCTCGCCGCAGACAAGAGCGTCAGCCTCGAGGTCACCCTCGAGATGACCCTCGAGGCCGGCGAGCTTCGAATCCAGGTGGCCGACGAGGGAGCCGGCTTCGATCCCGACGCCGTCCCCGATCCCCTCGCACCCGAGAATCTCCTCAAGCCCACCGGGCGGGGCATTCTGTTGATGCGAAACTTCATGGACGAAGTTACCTTCGAGTTTCCGAACTCGGGCGGTACGCTGGTCTTCATGCGCAAGAGCCTCGCGGCCCGAACGCCCCCCTAGGACCGCTCCTCTACCCCACCGGCTAGAACCTCTATGGTCTTTTTCAGATAGAGACCCGCGACCGCCCAGCCGAGCGGCAGCCAAACCGGAATGTCGATCCATGGCAGCGTGTAGTGCCACGCGCCGAAGCGAACCCCAACGATCTCACCCAAGGGACCCAGAACGCCGGCGAGAAAGAAGAAGCCGACATCCGAGCGCGAGTGCCAGCGTAGAAGCATCACGCCGCCGAGCACCGCGTAACAGCCGGTCAGCAGGAGCGGGCGAGACCACATCCCGGCGGCCAGACCGATCAGGATGATGTAAATCGGGAAGTATCCCAGGGCTCGTAGCCAACTGCGACTCATGGCTCTCCTCGCGCCGCTTTGCGCAGCGCCTGCCGTTTCGACCTGGGGCAAGCCTACACCGTTTCCTGCGGCGGTTTCGCCCTGTCCAGCAGGTCAAGGGCCCGGCGGAGTTTCTCGATGTGTTCGGCCGTTTCGCTCTCTCGCGGCTGCGTCCAGTAGAGCGTATGACTGAAGAGCCCGAGCCGCTGGCTGGTCCGCACAGGAACATCGCGGATCCCTTCTCCGAAGACGCCGCGTAACGGGCCGCCGATAATATCGCCCCAAAATATGAGCCAGGCCGGAAAATAGAGATTCGTCCAGCGAGTGGGCCCGAACACCGCGGCGTGATGCGGCACCCGGGTTTTGGATTTGGGCGGGAAGGAGAAGCGCCCGTCCTCCAGCACCGGCGGGCAGGTCGGCAACTCGCGATCGTCTTTCTTTCTCTCGAGATCCGCGCGATCGTCCGCGAGCAGGATCGCGGCGTGAGCCAGCGGGCAGCCGAGGGTCAGCAGATCGGTCACCAGCCAGGTGTTGCCACCACTCTGAAGCTCCGAGAGGTACTCGCGCTGGCGTTTTTGATACTCGTCGACTTGGATGTCGCCGGCCACTGCCATCTGCTCGAGATCGTTCTGTGCCCCGAGCGGCCAGGGTTTCTGGTCGTCCCGCTCGCGATAATGCAAAGCCCACGCGTAGGTGAGGATGTCGTAGGCGATCACGCTTCCGAGACCCTGGCCAACGACGATGATGCGCTCGTAGTGCCCCGAACGATGCAGCTCCTCGAGCACCTTGACGCCATTGACGCGAATCTCGTGACGCCGCTGGATGTTGCTCGGTGCCGCGTTCAAATAGCGAGCTGCGTCGCCTACCACATTGTTGATCACCGGGATCACCAGCGCGGTCAGAAGCGCGCCCGCCAGACCGGAAGCCCATTTCGGGATCGCGAGGACCACGTACTCCTCGGGAAGTACCGACTGCAGGAGGAGAAAGCCGGCCGCGAGGGCCGCCATCACCAGCAGGAGCCAGACCCCAAGCAGCGCTCTGGGAACCTTCCAGGGCCAGCGCACGAGCAGAATGCGAGCCCAGGACAGGACGTGCCCCAGGGTGGTGCCCGGCATGAGATGCGCCCAGTAGAGCTCGAAGAAGTCGGTAACCACATTGCTCTTGTTCTGACCCGTGGTCAAGCGACGCAGCTCGAAGCTCTTCGAAACCGTGTCCGGCTTGCTCCACACGGTAGCCACCGAGTACTCGTGGTGGACGGACTCATCGCTCTTCCATACCGCATCGACAAAACCGCGCAGCGCCTGCATCGGCCGCGGCTCGCCGACTCCATGGATCAGCAGCACGGCCTGCCTGGCGCTTCTCTTAGCCATTTGCGTTGCGAGTCCCGTGGGGCGAGATGCCGAGCGCCGCGACGCCGGATACTCTCCCCATTACTAAACCGACTATTGCGCCAAGGCTAACACGACTTATCGTCACCCGGAGATGCTCCTCGCTCCGAAGACTCTCATAACCACGTCCTCAGGTTTCGGTAGGGTTTTCGCGGCTCAGCTCGCCTGCTAGCATGACCCGAACGTAGCGTGACAATGAGAATCCGAACGATCACCGCTGAGCTGCTCAGGGAGGGTCCGCGGCACAACCAGCTGCTGTCTCCATTGACCCGATACCTGGGCGTCTGTGGTGATCAGCCAGCCGGAGTGGTCACCGTGCCCTACGAGCACGCCGAGTTCCTAGAGATACTGGACGAGCTACGCTACAAAGTGACCGATGACGAGGATCCCGGTCGTCGCCGCCGCGTTCTGGACAGGATCGGTGGCAAGATGGCGGCGATCCTGAACGAGATTCCGGGGCTCGGAGGATCGCTGAGTTCCGAGGCTGACTGCGACGAGTGCCTGACGCACCTGCGCTTGGTGGTTTCGGCGTCCGAGCTCGCTCTCCTGCCGTTCGAGGTCTCGAAGGTCCCGGCCGGCGCCGGAGCGCCCGAGAACTGGCTCTGCCTGCGCTCGGAGGCTCCCGTCTGCCTGACCAGGAAGATTCGCTCCGTCCAGACCAAGTGCGTCGAGTGGCCCACCGAGCCGCGGATTCTGTTCATCACCGGTCCCGACGTTCCCTTCAAAGAACACAAGGAGGCTCTCCAAGAGGCCATCAAGCCTTGGATCGGAGAAAAGAAGGAAGGGCATTGGTTGCGAGTCCTCGAGAACGCGACCCGGGACGAGATCGAAGCGGCCTACAATGAAACTCCGTATACCCATGTCCACATCCTGGCTCACGGGGCGCTCGACCCGGAGCGAGCCGGAGACCAGTACGGTGTCCTCCTCGGTGACTCGGTGATCTCGGGTGAGGATCTGGCCATGAAGCTGGTCAACGTCTCGTCCGACAAGGTCAAGATCCCTACCGTCGTGACGCTGGCCACCTGTGACAGCGCCCAGCAAAGGCAGGTCTACACTCCCGACGTAAGCGTGGCGCACGAGCTCCATGAAAAGGGCATCCCGCTGGTCGTGGCCTCGCAGTTTCCGCTGAGCATCGAAGGGTCGATCCCGTTCGTTCGCACGTTTTATTCTGAACAGATGTGGGGCAAGCACCCGCTGCTGACCCTCTATCGCGTGCGTCTCGCCCTGCATGGAGGGCCAGGCGTGCACGATTGGGCGAGTCTGGTGGTCTACGAGGCTCTCCCTGATGATCTCGACGCTCAGCTCCAGGAGCTACGTTACTGGCAAGTGCGTCGGGCGCACGACGCGGCGCTGGACCATTTGAAAAATGTCGTCGAACGCAAAGAAGAGCCCGGTCCCACCGACTTCGAGAGGGTCGCCTCCGCGGCTTCGCGCTACCCGAAGAAGGGGCCCTACATGGCCGAAGGCGTCGGTCTCCGCGCCTCTGGGTTCAAGCGTCTGGCGGAGATGCACTACGACCTCGCGCAAATAACCAAGGGGGCAGCCCGCAAGAAGCACCTGCGCGAATGCCACACCCACCTCGAGGCCGCTTTGAACGAGTACCGCCAAGCGGTGGACGCGTTTCTGGTCAACGTCGACGAACCTGTCCATCGCAAGGCCACCCTCCATTGGGTGGGGATTCAGGTCCTCTCCATGTCGGCCGTCCTGGGAGGCGAACCTGCCGAAGACTTGCGCATGGCCGCCAGGCTGGCGGCGAAGACCGACCTCGAACGTCAAACCGAGCGCGGAGAGCGTGCCTGGGCTCACGCCAGCCTCTGCGAGCTGGCTCTGCTTGGATTGGCCGACCCGAAGACTCGCCCGGCCGAACGCCGGCGGCTTGCCCTCGAGGCCGAAGAGCATGCTCGCAAGATCGTGCGCACGTGCGGGCGAAGCTCGGAGCACGCACAGTTCACCGCGCGGCAGTTTCGTCGCTACTTCAACTGGTGGGGCAAACCTTCGTTCGCCGACGAGCTGCAGAGTTTCGACGTTCCGCCCAAGACGCACTGGCGCAGGAAGCACGGAGTCCTCGAGACCGCGAAGCGGATCGCCGTAATCCTGGCTGGACCCGACGTGTTGAAGCCTGGCTGGACACCGCTGCAGGTCCCGATCGATCCGAAAACCGAGCCGGAAGCCGGGTCAGAAGCCGAGCCACCGGCGAAGAAGCCTCCGGGTAACGGCGGGTCCGGGATGCCCGGTGCCGGCCCGGCCAGCCGGCCTCGCAAGCTCGCCCGCGCGCCGGTCAAGCCGGTCGAGCCCGCCGACAGCGACTTCGTGATCGAAATGCTGCCCGCCCACAACGGCGACTGCCTGTGGATCGAGTACGGCCCCCACAAGAAGCGCTCGCGCGTGATCATCGACTGTGGTGCCCTCTCCGCCGCCAAGGCGCTCGACGCACGCTTGGAACAGGTCCGTGGCGAGGAAGGTCGAGATCCTCGTTTTGATCTCTTCATCCTGACCCACATCGACTCGGACCACATCAGCGGTGTCACGCGCTTCTTCCAAAACACCAAGGTCGATTTCGACGACATCTGGTTCAACGGATGGCCGCAGCTGCCCAAGGAGCATCTGGATCCGAAGTTCCTCGGGGTCAAGCAGGGCGAGGAGTATTCGGTGCTCTTGGCCAAGCAGAAGCGACCCTGGAATCGGCTCGCTCCCAAGCAAGAAAGCGGCGCTCCCGGACCGATGTGGATCCCCAGATCGGGCGAGCTACCGGTCTACAAGCTCCCGGGCGGTATGACGCTGACGCTGCTCTCCCCCGGCCAGGAGGAGCTCGAAGATCTGGCGAAGAAGTGGGCGAAAGGGCGTCGCGAGCTGGAGCCGAGTGCGCGGTTCCTGGGTGGAAAACGGCCACCGACGATCGACGACCCCTCGGGTCTCGACCTCAAGAGCCTGGCCAAACAGCGTACCGATCCGGATCCGAGCGTGGCCAACGGCTCGAGCATCGCGGTGCTGGCGGAGTATGGCAAGACGTCGGCTCTGCTCATGGGAGACGCCCACGCCGAGGTCGTGGCGGCCTCGATCCGCAAGCTCCTCGCCGACCGCAAAAACAAGCCCAAGAGGCTGGCGATCGACGCGCTCAAGCTCTCGCACCACGGCAGCGCCAACGCCCTGAGCGAAGAGCTGCTGGAGCTACTCGAGTGCCGACGTTATCTGGTATCCACCGACGGCAGTCACTTCTACCATCCGCATCGGGAGGCTCTCGCCCGGGTCGTGGTGCACGGCGGCAAGGCACCGACGCTCTACTTCAACTATTCCGCCCAGGACAACAACTACAGCAAGCTCTGGGCCGATCCGGGCCTACAGGAACGCTACGGCTTCCACGTCGCCTTCCCACCGGCGGGTGAGCCCGGCCAGCGGGTTGCATTGTAGGGCGGCACCGGACGCGACCATTCCTGCAGACCCACGAGCCAAGGATCTTCGCCATGCCAAGACTGAGTTACCGCCAGCCCGGGCTGATCCTGGAGCGCGGCGGCACCGACGCCACCCTCGAACAGGTGCGCGATCTTCAGCGCGACCTTCGCAGCCTCGGCTACCTGCGCTCGGGACTCGACGGCAAGTTCGGACCGGGCACCCAAAGGGCGGTCAAGGCGCTGCAGCACGACCTGTTGGCCAAGATGGACAAGGAGAGAGGTGCGGCGGTAGACCTCATGGACTACAACCAAGGCCGCGTGGCCCTGGTCAACGGCGTTTGCAACCGGAGCCTGGCCAACTGCATCTCCGACATGCTGGACGATCCCGAGTATCCCGACCTGCCGAAAGCCGAAGATCCCAGGGCCGAGAACCGGCTGCTCGCCGACGAGATCGCGGCGCTCGAGTCCGACCAGGCCCCGGTGCCATTCATCGCGGCGATCCTCAAACAGGAGAGCGGGCTCAGGCACTTCCACGAGCCGCGCGGCGACGACCGGGACACCTACATCACGATCGGTCTGGACACCAATGCCGGCGAGAAGCACATGATCACCTCGCGCGGCTACGGTGCCGGTCAGTACACCCTGTTCCATCATCCGGCCACCGCCGTGGAGGTCGCCGACTTCATGCTCGACATCGGCAAGAATCTCAGCAAGGCGTTCGCCGAGCTGCGCGAGAAGTTCGACCGCTTCGTCAACGGTGCCACCAACGGCACCCGCGCCGACGACCGTCGAGTCGAGATCGGCTCCGGCCCGCTGCGGCTGTGCAAGTTCGAGCCCGACGATCCGCGCCACTTGCGTGACTGCGTGCGCTGCCTCGAGGACGCCGGCAGCCGCGACATCACCGAGGGAGTCACTCGGCTGCACGCCGGCACCCAGCACCGGTACGTGCCGACCCAGTACTACAGGAAGTCGTCCTATGCCGGCGTGCCCAGGCGAGAGAAGATCGGCTGCGACTGGCCCTACGCCGTGCGCCGGTACAACGGCTCTGGGGTCAACTCATACCACTACCAGACCCGCGTGCTCTTGTTCCTGAGCAAGTTCCCCAAGCGGGAAGAGTAAGCCGGGCCTTGTCCCCAAGAA